>DATHQG010000327.1:0-16016 GCA_035483075.1 Edaphobacter sp.
TTCCCGCGCACGTTGACGAATGCGCTGCGGTCGGCCAGAATAGAGAGAGTCCTTCCTAAGAGTGGGCCTGTGGCGCAGCTGGGAGCGCGCTTCCATGGCATGGAAGAGGTCATCGGTTCGATCCCGATCAGGTCCACCAATTATTTCAAGCATTTAGCGCCCCATCCCTTCCGCGAATTTGCATCTTTGTCGCAAATTCGAAGGGTGTCCATCGATTTGCTGAAGCGCATAGAAAACCCAGCCGCAAAGCTGGGTTTTCTGGTTCTCAGATTCGGTTTGGGTTAGAAGACGATGCGGGCCCCGAGTTGTATCTGGCGGGGTTGACTGTTGGCAGCCACGGCGGTGATGTATCCGAAGTTGCTGGCCGTCGCGCTCGAAACGTTGGGCGCGGCGAAGACGGGATGGTTGAGTGTGTTGAAGGTTTCAAAGCGCAGTTGCACGTAGGCCCCCTCGGTGAAGTGGAAGTTCTTCAGGAGAGAGGCATCGAGATTGTTGAAGCCATCGCTACGAACTGATGAGATGGTCTGGGGCAGCGAGCGGTAGTGGAAGGTGTACTGTCCGTTGATGAACTGCGTTCCATCGCACAGCGTCGGCGCAGTCGGGCAGGCGGAGGCGTTGCCGGTGACGAAGGCGGCCGTGTTGAGAGCCGGAGTACCTGTCTGGCCGGTCGCTGGTACGGGTGATGTGTTGCGGGTCTGGTTGGTTATGCTGGCGATGGTGGCGCCGGGCTGCAGTGGAATGTCGGCCGAGAAGAAGATGGGCGGTCCGGTCTGGAACTGATAGATGGCGTTGAGGACAAAACCACCCAGGAGCTCATCCATGAGGTGGCTGCCGCCGAAGTTGAACATCTTGTTGCGGCCGAAGGGAAGTTCGTAGGTGCCTCCGGTCGTGAAGTGATAGGTGTGATCGAAGGGTGAGATACGGCGGACCGGGACAGTGTCTTCGTCGTTGAGGAAGGTATCGGCTTCGATGAGTCTGGAGTAGCTGAAGTTGGCGGTGAGGGTAAGGCCGTGCTTGGTGCGCTGCTCGAGGTGAGCGATGGCGCTGTTAAAGTAGCTTTGGCCGATGGTCTGGTTCTCGATGTCGACAGCAGTGTTGCCGAACTGCGGATAGGGCACGGTGAGGTTGCTGAGCGCCGTCGTCGAACCGTTGAAGGTGGAGCCGGGCAGAAGGTTCGCAAATGGGTTGGGGACGGTTGCGCCAAGCGCAGCGCCTAGACCCTGGTCGCGATAGGGGTTGGTGGAGAGATACTGGCGCTCGACCGCGTTGAGGTTCTGCGTTGCGATGGGCAGGTGGAGGCTGTGGTTGCCTACGTACAGGAATTCGACAAGCGTGCTGCTGGTGACCTCACGCTGCACGCCGAGGTTGTAGCGTTCTGAGTAGGGATCATGCTGATTGGGGGCGAGGAAGCTGATGGTCTGTCCCAGGAAGGTGCTGGCTCCGAGGGAAGAGCCGACTGGTTGCGTAAAGCCATTGGGGAAAGGATTAGAAAGCGAGCCGGCCGGCGTGAGGCCATTGTTGTTTGTGGCGACGTAGCTGGTGGATGCACTGAAGCCCTGCTGGTTATTGATGGCGTTCGAGGAGAAGGTGCCGGTGGAGGCGAGACTGGCTAGCGACTCCGGCTGGACGAAGATGCCGAAGCCGCCGCGTACTACGGTCTTGCCGTCGGGGCTGTAGGAGAAGCCGAAACGCGGGCTCAGGAAGCCGGAGTTGGTGTTATAGGGCGAGCCGTTGGGCACGTTGGGGAAGGTGAGACCGCCCAGGGTGTTGATGCTGGTGACCGAAGCGGTTACGCCGGTGCCGGGGGCCGTGATGGTCTGTGGCTTGAAGGCAGCTGCAGCGCCGTCAGAGGCGGAGTTGGTTGCGGTTGGGTCGAAGCCGTTGACGGTACGGCCGAGCTTATCGCGGAAGGGCGTATCGATGTCGAAGCGGAGGCCGAAGTTGAGCGTGAGGTGATCGTTCACGCGGTAGTCGTCCTGGACGAAGGACCCAGTGTAGTACTGGTGATAGTCGGCGCGAGCAGGGATATCGTATTGGCCGACGGTGGGAAGCCCGAGGTAGAAGTTGGCGAGATCGCCCCCGAAGGAGACGGCTGCGAACCCTGTGCCTCCGGTGACAAACTGATTGCCTCCGAATCCGAGGCTGCCCGAGGCGTTGCCAAAGTTCTCGATGCTGAGACGATACTGACGGCCATCGAAGCCGACCTTGAGGGTGTGACGACCGACGACTTTGACCACATCAGCGAAGAGTTGGTAGCTGGTGGTGGGGTCAAGGGCAGAGGTGTTATCGCCAAAGTTGGTGAAGGTTGAGGTAGACGCACTGCAGGTGCCGACCGAAGATGAGGTGGTGAAGTTGATGCAAGGCAGCTGGACTCTGGCACTGCTGGTCTGTAGCGAGGGTGGGAGGCCGACGGTAGCGGGACTATATTGCTGCGCCGGTGTTCCGTGAACCTCGTCGAAGTAGGTCCAGTTGGCGCGGGTATCGAGGATGGTGGTGGCGTTGAGGGTGAAGACATTGTCGAGCGTCGCGCCGAAGTTTTCGCGGAGGAGGGTCGTGCCGGTGATGCCGTTGCCGAAGAAGTCGTTTTTGACCTGGGTGCGGGTGTTGTGGCGGATGTCAAAAAAGACATGATCACGAGCGCTGGCGTTGAAGTCGAGACGGCCAAACTCGTTGCTGTAGGTGTCGATGCTAGGCGCACCGCTGATGTAGTTGCCGAGGCCGTCGGCGGCGGCGCCGGTGGTGTTGTTGGGCAGGGGCATGAGATTGAAATATGCCTGCGTGACAGAATTGAGCGGGCCGGCGGACTTCAGCTGGTTGTTCAGAATCGGCTGACGCACGATGTTATTGCCAGACATCGCAGCGGTGAACGGGTTATAGAGCTGGTTGGGGTCTGGGTGAATCTTAGAGCTGCTGCTATCCGGGTTGCACATTGCCGCGGCTGTGGCTGGGTTGTTGGCGAAGCCGTTGGGACAGCCTGCGGCCAGGGTCTGGGAGAAGTCACCGTTGCGCTCCGCCTGTGTCGGAACGGTAAGGGTGGTCGTGGCGGGGGTAGAATCCTTCAGGCCCTCGTAGGCGAAGAAGAAGAAGAGCTTGTCCTTACCGTTGTAGAGCTTGGGGATGAAGACAGGACCGCCGAAGGTTCCACCATACTGGTTGAAGTGCGCTACGGGGGTCGGGACTCGCGGATTGGCGCGGTCATTGAAGTAAAGGTCCGCATCGATGGCCGAGACCTGACTGAACTCGTAGAGGGTGCCGTGGAATTTGTTGGTTCCGCTCTTGGTGATCTGGTTGATGACGCCGCCGATGGTGTGTCCGAAGCTGGCGTCCGTATCAAACGGCCGGATGGAGACCTCCTGAACGGAGTCCTGGGTGGGCGCGTAGGCAAGGGCGCCGAGCAGGGTGAGGTCGGGAGAGCCATCGAGGAGGACTTCGCTGACCTGGTTGGGCGTGCCGCCGATTGACCAGGAGTTTCCGGCATTATTGTCAAAAGGATGAACGATCTGGGGGGCAGCAGTGGTGATGACGCCGGCGGCGAGCTCGGTAAGGGTGGTTGGCGTGCGACCGTTCAAAGGCAGGTCGGCAACTGACTCAGTGGAGATGCTCTGGCCCACGGAGGCGTTAGCCTGGTCGATCAGGGGAGCGGCGTTCGTGACGGTAACGGTCTGGGTGGCTTCGCCGACCTGGAACGTCAGATCAATGATGGGATGCTCCTGGGACTGCAGGGTGATCCCCTTACGAACAATCTCCTGAAAGCCCACGGCCTTGGCCTCGACGCGATAAGTGCCGGGCGCGAGAAAGGGTACGACGTACTGGCCGGCGGCGTCGGAGGTGGTCTTGCTGATGGAGCCGGTGTTGACCTCGGTGACGGTGATGGCCGCGTTGGGAACCACGGCACCGGAGGGGTCGGCCACTACTCCGGAGATCGTGGCGCGGAACTCCTGAGCGTTGGAGAGCAAGGGTAGGAATGTGGCGGCGAGAGCGAGAAGGAGGGTGAGAGTGAGCCAGCTGCGGGCGGTGCGAGTTACAGGATGGGAGAGTTCTAATTGCTGAGGGCCTGGGAAAACAGTGGGTTTCATTCAGTAGCTCCGAAATCTGTTGCTGATTTGCGTGGTTCATTTTTCGCTTGGCTTAACGGTGGTGGAGAATCGGGTTTAGGTCGCATCATAAGGTCATACCAATTTCGCCAGGAGGACTGGCTTGTATCCAACAAACAGCCGAAAAGAAGGCGCGTTTCGGCTGCATCGATGGGTCACGGGTGGATTATTTCTATCCGGAGAGATGCCTGTCAAGTCAAGACATAAATTAGGATAGCGAGTTTTATCGGATGGCGGAACGGGGGGAAGAAATATTTGGGGAACGACGAGCCGTTGGCCGAATCATTATTGATTGGTTAGACCTATTCAATGTAGGAAGGCGGCCTGCTCTTCCTTAGCGGAATGCTACCGATCAAAAGATGGCAAGCCTCAGTACGTAGGCCACGTTGGCAAGGAGTTCGACGCAGATACTGGCTGGGATGCTCTGCGAACCGCGACCCTGAATGCTCTCTCTGCTGCGAAAGCGCACGTAGGGTCACTGGATCGCGTGACGAGGGTCGTCAGTGTGAGGTCTACCTGGCAACAGACGGAGACTTTTACAACCAGCCTATCGTTGCGGACGCAGCATCGGCCCTGGAACAAGCGGGCGTGGACGTGATTGCGGCTTCCGGCTTTGAGGCAGGCGGTCATCGGGGATCCTTTCTGCAACCGTCCGAAGATTCTCTGACGGGAACGATGGCACTGGTGCCGCAGGTCGTCGATGCGGTGAGGCTCCCGGTTGTCGCCGCAGGCGGAATTGGAGACGCGCACGGAGTTGTGGCAGCCTTCGCTCTCGGAGCTGAAGGCGTGCAGATGGGAACCGCCTTTCTCGCGTGCAAGGAGTCGGGAGCGAACACGCTTCATCGCGAGGCGCTCCTCAGCGGTCAAGTCAAGCAGACTGCTCTTACTCGTGGGTTCACTGGAAGACTTTCTCGCGGCATCAAGAACCGCCTGCTCGACGAACTCAACCAAAAGGATATAGAGGTCCTGCCTTACCCACTTCAACGCGCACTCGTGCGGCCCTTATCGATTCCGGCCGAGACGGCAGGGAGAGCCGAATTGCTTCCTCTCTGGGCGGGACAGAGTGCGAACCTCTTGTGGTGTACAGATGTGCGCGCTCTACTCGACACGCTGGTAAAGGAGATTTCTGAGATTGGCGGTGCCGTCCAAAATTGGAACGCACATCGTTGGTTAGGGAACGCCCAAGATTGATTGCGTCCTTTTACTGACCGGACCAAGAAAGGGAACGTATAAAACGCGCATAGCACAAACCATGGCCCTAAAGCTTTCTTAGACATAATGCAATAATGCGGGAATGAGCGAACAGTTTTCTTCGGGGTTGGATCGGCGGGGCTTTCTTGGCGTGTGCTCCATGGTTGGGCTCGGACAGACGTTGTTGCCGGGTGCGCTGTTTACGCTAGCAACTCAGGCGAAGGCGCAGAGTTCGCCGATCGTGGGTGGCGGCGAGGTGAAGGCCAGCACTGACAGCATGGCGAAGATTACGCCGGAGATGATCAACGCCGCGGCGGTGATTGCCGGGATTAGCGTGACGGACGAGCAGAAGAAGATGATGCTCGAAGGGCTGGAGCAGCTAAGGAAGTCGTATACGGCGATCCGAGACTTGAAGATGACGAATAGTGTGGCGCCGGCATTTGTGTTTGATCCGGTGCCGGGCGGTATGGTGTTGGACACGGTGAAGAAACCGCTGAAGATGAGTTCGGCCCCCGATGTGAAGGCACTGGCTGCGGCGGCTTCAGCAGGCGTTGCCGGGGATTCAGATGTGCTGGCGTTTGCTTCACTGCGCGAACTTGCTGAACTGGTTAAGACGCGGAAGGTGACTTCGCTCGGTTTGACGAAGATGTACCTGGCGCGGTTGAAGAAGTATGATCCGCAACTTCACTTTGTGATCACGTTGACCGAGGACCGGGCTATAGACCATGCTGCCGCGGCTGACAAGGAGATTGCGGCGGGTAAATATCGCGGGCCGTTGCATGGAATTCCTTGGGGCGGGAAGGACCTGCTTGCGGTAAAGGGATACCGGACGACGTGGGGTGCGGGTGGGTTCGAGGACCAGAAGTTTGACTATGACGCTACGGTAGTGACGCGGCTGGATGAGGCGGGGGCGATTCTGATTGCTAAGCTTTCGATGGGTGCGCTGGCGCAAGGGGACTTGTGGTTTGGCGCACGAACGCGGAACCCGTGGAACAAACGGCAGGGGTCGAGCGGATCTTCGGCGGGAAGTGCGAGTGCGGTGGCTGCTGGGTGCGTGGGGTTTGCGTTGGGGACCGAGACACTGGGATCGATCTCCTCGCCTTCGACACGTTGCGGATGTACTGGGTTGCGGCCTACGTTTGGTTTTGTACCCAAGACAGGCGCGATGGCCCTGAGTTGGACGATGGACAAGATCGGGCCGATTTGCAGGGCAGTGGAGGACTGTGCGCTGGTGTTGTCGGCCATCTACGGACAGGATGGCCGTGATCTTTCGGTGCAGCCGGCGGTGTTCAACTGGGACGCAGATTTCAACTGGAAGACGCTGCGGGTCGGGTACATAAAGAGCGCGTTTGACGCGCCGACGTTGCCGGCAGGAGCGTCTGAGGGGCAGAAGAGAAATTTCGAGCGGAGGGTCTACGATGCAAAGTATGCGACGACTGCTCTGGATGAACTGCGCAATATGGGGGTAAAGCTGATTCCGGTAGAGATACCCGATTTCCCGTTTGCCGCGATCGTGCCGGTGCTGGAGGCGGAGGGCGCAGCGGCGTTCGACGATCTGACGCGGAATGGACGAGACAAGCTGCTGACCGGGCAGTTGCCGTTCGACTGGCCAAATCAGTTTCGAATCGCACGATTTTATTCGGCGGTGGACTATATCCAGGCTATGCGCGCGCGGACGCTCGCGATCGCACTAATGGAGAAGCTGTTCGCGGACGTGGATGTGATTGTGACGCCGTCGCAGGGGATCCAGCTGCAGGCCACTAATCTGACGGGCCATCCGGCAGTGATTCTGCCGAATGGGATTCGTGGCGATGGCGCTCCGAAGAGCGAGAACGAGGAGGACGGCGCACTGACGAATGTGGGCGGGCCGGGGACGCCGGTGAGCCTGACGTTTCTAGGGGGCTTGTACTCGGATGCGCGACTGGCGGCGTTTGCAAAGGCGTATCAGGACGCGACGAGCTTTCAGCTGCAGCATCCGAAGTTGGACTGATTCTGCTGAGGCGTGACAGCGATCAGAGATACTTAGGATGGTAGGGGCGATGACCAGGGCGAGGGAGATGACTTGGCTCGGGTCGTCGTCTCTTTTGCCCGTTTCCGGATGCTACCATCCGGCTATGTCGATGGATGTCCTGATTGAGGCGCGGGGGCTGGCGAAGGAATATGACGCGGGGCGTCGCGTGGTGGACGACGTCTCGTTTGCAATACGACGGGGAGAGACGCTGGGACTGGTGGGAGAGTCGGGTTCCGGCAAAAGTACGGTGGCGCGAATGCTGTTAAGACTGATCGAGCCTACTGCCGGTGAGGTGCGGTATGAGGGGCGCGATCTCTTGGCCGCGGGCCCGCGTGACATCCGCGCAATGCGGCGACGTATGCAAATCGTGTTTCAGGACCCCTATGCGGCGCTGAATCCGAGAATGCAGGTGTGGGAGATCCTTGCGGAGCCGTTTTCGATCCATCGGGAGAGACCGGTGGAAGGCCTGACGGCAAGGTTGGTGGAGATGCTGCGAACGGTGGGAATGGACGGGTCTGCGCTGGAACGATTTCCGCATGAGTTCAGCGGAGGCCAGAGGCAGAGAATCAGTATCGCGCGGGCGCTTGCGCTGAGGCCGGAGTTTCTGGTGCTGGACGAGCCGGTGAGTGCGCTCGATGTGAGCGTGGGAGCGCAGGTGGTGAATTTGTTGCGCGATTTGCAGCGAGAGTATGACTTGACGTATTTGTTTATCTCGCATTCGATGCCGTTGGTCCGGTACCTGTGTGACCGGGTTGCGGTAATGCAGCGGGGCAGGTTGGTGGAGTTAGGAGGCTGTAAGCAGGTTTGCGACGCGCCGCGGGAGGAGTACACGCGGAGGCTAATTGCGGCGACTCCTGAGATGCCTTTTTCAGCGTGAGACAGGCCGCTGTAGCGCGAAGACTGACTCGCTTCCGGCAGTCGTTACAATAGAAGATGGATGATCTCGAGTTTCATCACGCATTGGCACTACATCTGGCTGGTTGTCGCTTCGTTTATTGCGGGAGTGATGAACGCGATGGCGGGTGGCGGATCGTTCATCTCGTTTCCGGCGATGTTGTCGATCGGGATCGCACCGATCCAGGCGAATGCGACAAATACGGTCGCGCTATGGCCGGGACAGTTGACCTCGGTCGCCGCTTTGCGAGGGGACCTTCGGCGCGATTTGCTTCCGGTGGTGTGTGCGGCTTCGGTCCTGGGAGGCGTGAGTGGAGCAGTGGTGCTTCTGAATACGCGGCAGATCACCTTTCTGCATTTGGTGCCGTGGCTGTTGCTGGTCGCTTCCCTGCTGTTCGGAATCAGCGGGCCGGTGTCGCGGTGGTTGCGGGCGCGGTCAGCTGAACCGCACGTAAAGAAAGCACCGGCGCTAGTGCCGCTGTTCTTTGTGCTGCTACCTGTGTGTTTCTATATTGGATACTTTGGCGCCGGGGCGGGTTTTTTGATTATGAGCGCGCTCGCCCTGTTTGGGGTGGAAGAGATGCACGCGCTGAACTCGCTGAAGGTGCTGGCGGCGTGCCTATCGAACTTTTGTGCTGTAGTGACGTTTGTATTGAGTGGAGCGGTTATCTGGCACTACTGCTTGATCTCGATGGTGTTTGCCGGCGTGGGCGGATACGTCGGAGCGCAGTATGCACGGCGAATGAATGCAGATGTGCTGCGAACGATTGTTGTGATTACAGGATGCGCAATGGCTGCCTATTTCTTCTGGAAGCAGTCGTGATAAATCGCGCAGGAATTGTAGTTGTCTTTTTTGGAGACTTGGATGATGTCATTGAGCACACAGGGAGTGGGCAATATTGGATTTCTAGCGGCATTCTGTACGACGATGGCCTTTGTTCCGCAGTTTGTGCGCGTGCTGAAGCTGCGATCGGCGAGAGACATCTCACTGGGAGCATTTTTGCTATTTTCGATTGGCGTGTTTCTCTGGCTGCTCTGCGGCATCTATAGCGGATCGAAGCCGGTGATTGTGTCCAATGCAGCGACACTAGGTTTGCCGCTGAGCATTTTGTATTTCAAGATGCGGTATCGGCGCGCATCTCTGGAAGAGGAGCTATGAGCCACGAGGGGATTCGCATTGTGAATGCCGAACAGGCACGGCGGGAGGACGCGGAGCATGAACAACTTCCGGCGAACGCTGTAACTCCGGGGAAGGTTCGGGTCAAGAAGACGGAGGGGACTGGCGTCGAGATCGACTGGAAGGACGGGCACCGGAGTGTGTGGAATTTTTCATGGCTGCGGAACGCTTGTCCGTGCGCGACATGTCACGAGGACCGCCAGAAAACCGGGAGGCCGGTGGGTGTTGCGAAGCCGAAGGAGCAGACACTGCTGGTGATGTACGAGGCCCCCGTGAAGCCGCTGGAGGTGACGCCAATGGGCAAATACGCGTTGAAATTCAAGTGGAGCGATGGACACGAGAGCGGGATCTATTCGTGGGAGTATCTGCGGCGGGTCTGCCAGTGCGACATGTGCGTCAAACGGTAGCTCGCATCACCGATAAAGACATTTTTTTATTTCCCTCTGCAATAGTTCAACGGACAGGTCTAGGGTGCGGTGCTGGCGAAGAGTTGCGCAAGAGCGTCCTCTACCGTGTTGGCTACGAGGAGTACCTCGCGGTTACGCGGCTTGAGCATGCCTTCGGCGACGCAGTGATTGAGAAAGCTGAGGAGCTTGTCGTAAAAGCCATTAATGTTGAGCAAAAGGATCGGCTTCGCGTGAATCTTTAGGGTGTACCAGGCGAGGACCTCGAAGAGCTCTTCGAAGGTACCGAAGCCGCCGGGTAGTGCGATGAAAGCGTCGGCGTTTTCTCCGATAAGCGCCTTGCGGGTGTGCATGGTGCTGGTGATATGAAGTTCTGTGATGCCGTGATGCGCGACCTCGAGATCGACAAGGACCTCAGGGATTACGCCAATGACTCTGCCGTTAGCAGCCAAGGCCGCTTCAGCAACAGCCTTCATGAGACCGACGTTGGACCCTCCGTAGATGAGGCCGATGTTCCGGGTGGCGAGTGCGCGGCCCAATTCTTCAGCAGCGGCCCGGTAGACGGGATTGGCCCCGTTGGCGGAGGCACAGAAGACAGCAATGTTGCGAATCATAGAGACGAGGATATCAAGTAGGGCAAAGAAGAACGTGGCCAGGAAGGAAGAAGGAGGCCAATCGCAGATTCGCACAGTGCGATCGGCCTGGCGTGGTTGGGTAGGGCCGAGTTGTTAGGGTTGATTTGCGGCAGAAGTTTAGCGGATGACGATCGTAGCGCCATTGTGATCTTTAATGACTTCTTCGATGAGCGAGCCTGCCGCGTAGTTTGCTGTGGCGGTGTTGGCGACGATGCGCGTGCCGACTTCCAGATTCAAAGTGACCGGTTTGCCTGGGTCGAGCGTAATCACTTTATCGCCCACTTTGACTTCCATCGCAGAGTGGGTATCGTTGCGGAGACTGAGCTTGACCGTGGTCGACTTGCTGAACATGGCGTGCACAGGGGCGGAGATGCTTGCAGGAGCGGCATAGACAGCCGGAGCTGCAAGAAGAGAGGTGGCGACGACTACGATGGTAAGACGATTGAGACCTTTCATTGTTAGCTCCCGGTGCTTCTAAGTTTCGACGGGAGTTTTTCTGCCATGGTTCAGAAAAGCTCGTCGTTGGAAGAGGTACGCAGGTAGTTCGCAGATAGTTCCAACAAAAAAACGAATTCAGAGTTCGATCTGTTGCGCGAAGGTTAATTGATTCGATGCCTGTCCGCGTGTGGACATCTTGTTCGCAAATGGACAGCAAATACAGGCCTTTTCGATAGTTTTCAAGAGATGTACGTGAGTGCGGACTTGCGGAGCTTAAAATAGATGCGGAGCGTGTTTGAGTTGCGTCAACTTTTAGAAAATATGAATCCTCAGCAACAGGAGGGAATCCAATCGGTCGATGGACCGGTGCTTCTGCTCGCAGGTGCGGGGTCCGGCAAGACGCGTGTGATCACGCATCGCATTGCGTACCTGATTCAAGAGCGAGGTGTGCCGGCGGATTCAATTCTGGCGGTGACGTTTACCAATAAGGCCGCCAAAGAGATGGCCGAGCGGGTCGATAAGATCCTGGGACATAGCAGCCTGGCCAAGCCGATGCTGGCGACGTTCCATAGCTTTTGTGTGCGTGTGCTACGGCGCGACATCGAGGCCCTGCGCATAGGCGGAGTTGGACTGACGCGCTCATTTGCCATCTATGACGAAGCCGATCAGCAGGCAGTAGTGAAGCAGGCATTGAAGCAGTTGGCAATCGATGACAAGACGCTAAAGCCGAGGGTGGCGCTGGGGAGGATCTCGTGGGCGAAGAACCACATGATCGATCCGCAGGAGTATTTTCTGGCAAGCACGAACCCTATGGAGGAGAAGATCGCGCACATCTTCGAGATATATAAGAAGGAGCTGTTCAAGGCGAATGCGCTGGACTTCGACGATCTGCTGCTGGAGGCTGTACGACTGCTGAAGAGCTCTGCGGAGACGCGAGAAAGATACAACCGACGTTACAAATACATCTTGATTGACGAGTACCAGGACACGAACCGGCCGCAGTACGAATTGATGAAGCTGCTCGCTGGGCCGCATGGCAACGTCTGCGTGGTCGGCGATGAGGACCAATCGATTTATAGCTGGCGCGGCGCGGACATCAAGAACATTCTGGAGTTTGAGAAGGACTTTCCCGGGACGAAGACGATTCGGCTGGAACAGAACTACCGTTCGACTCAGATGATTCTTGAGGGCGCGAGCGCGGTAGTGGCGCAAAACACACAGAGGAAGGGGAAGAACCTTTGGACAGCGCGTGAGGGTGGTTCGCTGATTGGATACTACGAGGCGCCGGACGGGGAGAACGAGGCGCTGTTTATTGCGGACCGCGTGCAGCGGTATCTGCGAGAGGCCGGAGCGCTGGAGGACCTGCCGCGGTGTGCGGTGTTGTACCGGACGAATTCGCAGTCGCGGTTGGTGGAAGAGGCGCTACGGCGGTATCAGATCCAATATCACATGGTCGGTGGGTTCTCGTTCTATGACAGGACTGAGGTGAAGGACATTCTGAGTTATCTGAAGCTGGTGCAGAACGTTCATGATTCGGTAGCGCTGGGCAGAGTGGTGAACGCTCCACCGCGGGGGATTGGCAAAACGACGATGGAGACGCTGGAGCGGATGGCCCTGTCGAGTGGCATGAGCACGTGGGACGCGATTGGCAGGGCAATCGAAGAAAAGCTGTTGCCGCAGCGGGCGCTGATAGCGTTGAGTGGGTTTAGACGACTTATCAGCGACGCGCGAGCGATGCTGGGGCCGGGGTTTGCAGAGAAATTGGCTGGAGATCTGATTGAAGATGAGAGCGCTTCCCCGCCCTTGGATGCGATTGAGGACGTCTCCTTTGGGTTTGGAGCGGAGGAAGACGTTGCCGTGGCCGGTGCGGAAGTTGAAGACAATGGCGCGAACACTTCGTTCGATACAAGCTTCAACTTTGGGTTTGATTTTGGGCCAAGTGAAGAGATGTCGACGATTGCTCCCGAAAACGCTGCTGACTCTGATGGAGCTCATGGGATCGATGCGGCCAACTTCAATCCGTTTGCGCCGGTAGTGTTGAAGAAGTCTGCTGGTTTGACGATGGAGAGAGCGGCCGAGATTAGGATGGGAGACGAAAAGCCGCCGTTTCGTAAACCAGGAGATGCAGCGACGCTTCCGGAGTTGATTAAATTTTTGAATGACCGAAGTGGATATATTCGAGCGCTCGAGGAGGAAGCTACGCCGGAGTCATTCTCGCGAATCGAGAACCTTAAGGAACTGGCGAATGCGGCGCAGGACGCGCAGGAGCGCGGAGAGACACTGCATGAGTTTCTGGACCATGCGGCGCTGGTGAGTGACGCGGACGGTTACAGCGAAGAGGCACGCGTGACGCTGATGACACTACATGCAGCCAAGGGGCTGGAGTTTCCGCTGGTGTTTCTGACGGGGATGGAGGAGGGTCTGTTTCCCCACTCGCGGACGTTGACCGATCCCACCGGCCTCGAGGAAGAACGGCGGCTTTGTTACGTGGGTATGACCCGGGCGATGGATACGCTGGTGATGACGCGGGCGCGATACCGGCGACGGTATGGGAGCGATATGCCGGAGTCGAGCATTGCTTCACGCTTTCTGGAGGAGGTACCGGCACGACTGGTAGAGGACCTTGGGAGTCCGGCGGCCAGGCCACAGTATTCAGGGTCGGACTATCGATCGGATTATGGCGGGGCGTATTCGACCCCCTATCCGAGGGCGAATCGATTCGGACGGTCGAACGCCGAGGAGGTGGAACGCCACTATAGCTACGAGGACGAAGACCAGAGTGGAGAGCGCGGAGCGAAGGCTGCGGCGCGTGCGACAGGAATTGGAACGACTGGCAGGTCCGGACCGAGCGGGAGAACAGCTGCGCCAAGGCAGTCGCTCGATAACATTGCGAGCTTCTTTGCGGCGCGAGGACAGAAGATTTCGCGACCTAAGCTGGAGGTCGAAGCACCAATTGGGAAGACAGGATTGAAGCAGGGATCGCGAGTTCGACATCCGAAGTATGGCGAAGGAATCGTGTTTCGTCGCGAAGGTGACGGGGACGACGCAAAGATTACAGTACAATTTCAACAGCACGGCGTGAAGAAGCTTGTGGAGAAGTTTGCCCAGCTGGAGCGCCTCTAAGTTCTGAAAAATCGCACGTATAGAAGGATTGGCAAGATACATGGCAAATACCAAGAGCATTACTGATAAAGATGAGCGTAAGAAGGTAAAGCGCGCAGCACGGAAGAAGGCAGCACCAAAGGCGCCGCGTACCGGTGCTCGGGGCGCGAACAAGGCCAAAGTCAAGAAGGCCTCACGCGGCCAGAGCAAGCGGTAATCTATCGTGCTGGGCCCGAGCGCTGCAGTGTTTGGAGCAGCGCTCCTGGCCCTGGAACGGCAGTGCTTAGACCTGAATCGCATGTGCAGTTGAAACGCCCCGCACCAATTCTTCTGTAAGCAGGAGCGAGCGCGCTGGCCAGGCAAATCTTTCGAACCAAGTCGATCGACAAGCTGATCTCTGAATCGGAGATGCCGGAGAATGCGTTGAAGAAGACGCTGGGGCCGGTTTCGTTGACCGCGCTGGGGATCGGCGCGGTGATCGGATCCGGGATCTTCACGGTGATTGGCACCGCGATTGGTGGCAATCCGGCGAAGATTGCGGACTGGAAGGGTTCGCCGATCCTTGACCTGATCGTTGGGTGGCTTCACCACACAAGCGGCGCAGTTGCGGGACGTCCCGGCGCTGGACCAGCGCTGGCCCTGTCGTTGGTGCTGGTGGCTATCGTTTGCGCGTTGACCGGACTCTGCTATGCGGAGTTGGCGTCGATGATTCCGATTGCGGGATCGGCTTACACCTATACCTATGCAACGCTGGGTGAGTTGATTGCATGGGTGATTGGGTGGGACCTGATCCTCGAGTATGCCTTCAGCAACATGAGCGTGAGCGTGGGCTTCGCGGCCCATTTGGTGGCGCTGCTCGATTGGATCGGAATACCGCTGTCGCCGATGTGGTTGTCTCCAGCTTACCTGCCGCTTGGCCTGCAGGACCTGCAGGGCAAGGACATCTATGCTAGTGGCTGGCATGCTGGATTCAACATTCCGGCGTTCCTTATCGTGCTGGTGCTGACGGTGGTGTTGGTGCGCGGCATTCGGGAGTCGGCGCGAACCAACAACATCATGGTGCTGGTGAAGATTGCGGCGATCCTGCTGTTCGTCTTCTTCGGGCTTAGCTTCATCCATCCGGCGAACTACACGCCCTTCTCGCCCAACGGTTGGTCCGGTGTGCTGGCGGGCGGGTCGATCATCTTTTTTACCTATATCGGGTTTGATTCGGTCTCGACGGCCAGCGAGGAGTGCAGGCAGCCCCGGCGCGACGTTCCGATAGGAATCCTGGCAACGCTGCTGGTCTGTACGTTGTTGTATATCGGTGTTGCGGTGGTGCTGACGGGCATGGTGCCATGGCTGTCGGTGGCGGGAGACGCAGCGCCGGTGGTGAATGCTCTGAAGCGGGTGGCGCTGACGCCAGGCGGACATAAGCTGCATTGGGTGCAGCTGGTGGTCCTGATCGGTGCGCTGGTGGGGATGATCTCGTCGATCCTGGTGTTTCAGTTGGGTCAGGCGCGAGTCTGGTTCGCCATGTCGCGGGACCGGTTGTTGCCGGACGTCTTTAGCAGGGTGCATCCGCGGTTTCGGACACCGGCCTTCGCGACCTGGGTCGCAGGTGTGCTCGTGGCGATTCCGGCAGGACTGTTTGATGTAGGTACGTTCGCAGAGATGTCGAACATTGGGACGCTGTTCGCCTTTGTATTGGTTTCGATTGGGGTCATTGTCCTGAGATACAGGGAGCCGGAGCGGCATCGAGGGTTCCGAGTGCCGTTTGGGCCGGTGATTCCTGTCCTTTCGGTGTTCTTCTGCATACTGTTGATGGCTGGATTGCCTGCGATCACGTGGGTGCGGTTCTTTGTGTGGCTGGTCATCGGGTTGGTGGTTTACTGCTTCTATAGTCGCAAGCGTAGTGAGTTTTACTCACCCGAAGCCTAGGATGGAAGCATGGCGCGGAAGCCGACGAGACAAGACGTTGAGATCGATGTGGTGGATTGGCTGCGCAGGCTGCCTAAGGTCGAACTGCATCTGCATCTTGAAGGCACGATTCAACCTGAGACGCTGCTGGAGTTGAGTAAGCGTCATGAT
>DATHQG010000328.1:0-3393 GCA_035483075.1 Edaphobacter sp.
GAGAAATTCAGCACAAAAACCTGTGGCTGATCGATCTTGCGACAGGAGCCGAGCGGCAGTTGACCAACCTCCCTCCCGAATTCGACATTCGCGACTTCGACATCTCGCCGGACGGTCGTGAGGTTGTGCTGGAACGAGTGCAGGAGCGCTCGAATGTGGTGTTACTGGATCTCCCTCGGCCATAATCTTGCGTCACCGCTCTGCGGCCTCCGAAGATTGACCTGCTGCAAGAAACACAAAAATATGGCCTAAATTAACTTTGTTGGAGTAGGATGTGCGGTACTGAAGGCCTCTAAGGCCGTCGGCAGAGTCTTCCGCTGGACGGCTGGAGGCGAAGAATCTGCCCGCTTCTTCAGGCTTGACGGCCGTTGAAGCGTGAAAGGAGGTTGACGTGACCAAAGGCACTCTACGAATTCTGCTGACGGTTCTAATGTATGCCGGCGTCGGTGTCTTCCTCTATCCGTACTTCACTGGCAGGATCATGTCGGGCATCCTCTTTATGATTCTTGGCGCCGGGTGCACGGTGGTCTGCGGGTTGCTGCGGTGCTATCTGACTGAGGGCGATTGTTCGCCTATCCCCCACCACGGGCGGGACTGGTGAGTTGCAGCTGTCTTCTGTGCGGACATCTCCGAAATCAAATTTATAGAGAGTCGTAGCTCAGCGGCTGAGCTGATCGACCATTTTGAGTCGTCACAGCACATGTGAACGCGCGTTCAGAACAACGATTTCGATGACCTCGAGGTTATTTTTGGGGACCACGGGCAAAGCGGCGGCGATTTTCGCATCAGACTATTCAGCTCTTTTAGAAAGAGGAAGATGCCCCTATGCTCACGCCTGTATTAATTAGCGTCATCGTTACCCTGATTGTAGTGGGTCTGCTGTTGTATCTTATCGGGCTGATCCCGATGGATGGGACGATTAAACAGATCATCCGCGTGGTGGTCATTATCGCGGTGATCATCTGGCTGCTGCAGACCTTTGGACTTCTTGGCGGGCTGGGGCTGCACCGCTGAGGTCCTTTACGCCGACGGGGCCAGCGCCGCGGACCTCAACCAGCCCTCCATGACGTTGTGATCGACGACGCCGGCTTGCTGGCGGACGAGCTTGCCGGCAGAGAAGACGGCGAAGTTGGGGATGCCGCGTACGTTGTAACGCGCTGCGAGCTGCTGATTGCGGTCGGTATCGACTTTGAGGACGACGGCGTGGCCCGCGAGGTCCTTAGCGGTGCGTGCGACCTCGGGTGCGGCTGCGCGGCAGGGTCCGCACCAGTCGGCCCAGAAGTCCACGAGGACAGGAACGCGGGAGCTCTGGATGATCTCGTCGAAGAGCGCGGTATCTACCTGCAGGGGCTCGTCGAGCGGGAGTAAGGCAGACTTGCATGCGCCGCATCGGCCGGTGTCCGACAGATGATTTGAAGCAATGCGGTTTTTCTGGCCACAGCTTGTGCAGGTCCTTATCGCAGACATTGGATCGCTCCCACAGGTCCTAGAAACTTACTGACTAGGTATTAGATTGCATTCGCGGCCTTCGGTTGCAGGTCGCTGGTTAAGCGCGGCGGCGGTAGCGGATGGCGAACTCGTAGGTGGGGTTTGGGGGGAAGAGGCGGGCGACGAGGCGGAGGCGGTCGGCGAGGGCCTGCGGGGCGAGGAGAGGGTACTCGCGTTCGCGGAGCTCTGAGTAGTCGAAGTCGACCGCGAGCGAGAGCTGGTAGATGGCCACTGCGTCAGAGAAGGCGGCCTCGAGGAAGCTGTTGCGGGCCTTCTCGTCGATCACGGGTTTGCCGTCGATCTTATCGGACCTGCCGCCGAGGGCGAGGTTGCGGCTCTCCCAGGCGTCCTGGCTGGTTTCGCCGCGGATGTCGGCGAGGGCCTGGCCCCAGACGAGCTGGTCGAAGGCCTCGGGTACGCCGATGACGTCGACGAAGGCGTGGCCGACGTTGATGAAGAACTCGAATGCAAGGGCGAAGCGGTCGCCGAGGAGGCGGGTGGAGATGAAGACGCCTTCGGTGCCGTCGTGGGTGACGTTGCGGTGGCAGATGGCCTGGTCGCCGAGTTCGGGTGTATAGGCAGTTGCGACGAGAGTGGCTTCGCCTGCGCGACGGTCGCTGAGGGCGAGCGGGACGAAGTAGTAGGTCTTGCGGGTCAGCGCGCCGGCGATGGCGATGGGGACGGCCTGGACCATGCGCTCGAGGTCACGGTCTTCGAGTTTGTTATCGCCGAATGCCGCGTAGCGGACGCCGTTCGACGTGTGGCGCACCTCAGCTTCGTGAATGACCTGCGCTGCCTGGACCAAGTCGCTTTGAACACCTTCTGCCATAAAGCAGTATTCTACTGGTATGGCGCTTGTATCGCAGCATGGTAGTTCGACCTCTCCCCGGACAATTGGCTCGGGCTATCTGTTTGGCGTTCCTTTGGGCGACCTGGGATGGTTTACCAGCCTGCTGATGAGCTTTGCGGTGGGGTTTGCGGCGTTCTTTGCGGCGACCTTCTGCGCCATTATCGGCACGCTGTTCTACAACACGGCGCTGCACCGTTCGGTCGACTTTGCGTTGACGTACAAGCGGGTGGGATTGCCGGTCGGGCTGCTGGTGCTGGTGTTGGCGCTCGGGTATCTCGGGACGCTGTGGGTGCGGCGACAGCTTCGCAAGGCGTAACTGCGGAGTTGGCGAAACAATCGCTGCGCCGGTCGCGTCTCTAGATCATTCTGCTATTCTTCGTTCCTAGCAAAAATTCCGGAGGACCACCGAGTATGTCATCTGTTCGCGCCGTTGTGCGTTTGGGCTGTTTTACGGCCGCAATCGCAAGCCTTGCCGTTCCCGCTTTTTCCGCTGATAAGAAGCCCAGCGCAGCGACCCCTGAGGCGACGCCCTCGTACTATGGGCCGCAGCCGGCGACTGAGAACATCGACCTGACCATGTATGCCAGGATCCGCGACGAGGGCTTCAAGCACTCGCACGTGATGGAGTTTGGCGGAGCGTTGGCGGACGGGATCGGACCGCGGCTTACCGGATCGCCGAATATGGCGAAGGCCAATGCCTGGACACGCGATACGCTGACGAAGATCGGGCTGGAGAACGCGCACCTGGAGGACTGGGGCGAGTTCGGCATGGGATGGCAGCAGATCAATACCTGGGCGCGGATGGTGTCGCCGGACCCGGAACCACTGTGGATGCAGGCCGCCCCGTGGTCGCCTTCGACGAACGGGCCGGTGTCGGGCGAAGCGGTCTATATGGATCTGCAGAGCGAGAAGGACCTCGACAAATATAAGGGCACGCTGGGCGGCAAGATCGTGCTGCTGGGTGCGATGCGTGCGACGCCGGACATTACCGAGCCGCTGTTTCATCGCTACACGACGGCGGAGCTGGCGGAGATGGAGACATATCCGACGGGCGA
>DATHQG010000329.1:0-21715 GCA_035483075.1 Edaphobacter sp.
TGAATGGAAGTGAGTGAAAGAAGCGGCTGCGGGTACTCTACCTGCAGCCGCTATTCTTTTGATTGAAAACACAGCTCCTATCCAAGCCTGCTTTCGGCCTGCTTGGTGGCTTCGTAGATCTGGGTGAAGGACTCGACAGCATAGAGCACCGGCTGCATTGCGCCTGTGTCGAACTTCTGGTTGAGGACTGCGTCGAGGTCGAAGTCTTTGACCTCGCAGCCGCCCGCAAGGACACGGGTACACTCACCGTGCGATGAGATCAGGCCGCTGCCGTAGACCTTGATTTCGCCGTTCTGGCGGATGAGGCCGAATTCGACGGTGAACCAGAAGAGTCGGCCCATGCGCTCGAGTTGTTCGGGATCGGTGAGGCGAGAACAGATCTGGCCATAGCTTTGAAGGAAGTCGCCGAAGATGGGGTGGGCGTGCATGGGGACGTGGCCGAAGACGTCGTGGAAGATGTCGGGCTCGGGCGTGTATTCCATGGAATCGCGCGAGCGGAGCCAGGTGGTGGTGGGGAACATGCGCGCGGCGAGCATCTCGAAGAAGGCGTCGGCAGGGAGAAAGCCGCTGACTGGCGTGGACTGCCAGCCGGTGCGGGGCTGGAGGAGCGCGCTGACTTCGGCGAGGTTGGGGAGCTTGTCTTCGCGGAGGCCGATCTGGTGGAAGCCGTCGAGGTATTCCTGGCAGGCGTGCTGGCGAAGCTGCGGCATGCGGCGGGTGACGAGCTCGGCCCAGAGTGCGTGTTGTTCCGGGGTGTAGTCGGCCCAGGTTTGTTCGATCAGATAGGGTGCGGCTACATGCAGCTTGGACTGATTCAGACTCAATGGCGATGTTGCGATTCCCATGTCATTCCTTGGCGGCGTTTCTTGCCTGCAAAAGCATACATCTTCCTTAGAGGCGTTTTGTCAGGCTTTCGTTACTCCGCCCCTCCCCCCTAACCCCCCGGGGTATGTTGGGCGTAAAATATTTGTATTCAATGGTTTGCGGAGGGTAGATGTCTGTAAAATATTGATAATAAATGGGTTGTGTCCAAAATATTGCATCTAAATGAGTTAACACCGGCCAGTATTCGGGCTACCTGTTTTGATCCCTATATCCAGTATAGCGGTTTGAGCATAACTAAAATGCCACGCAGATGTTGATGATTCTAAATGGGTTGGGTAGTTTTGGGGCTTGACATGCGATTTTTGGGCGGAAAACGAAGGAACTAAATTGCAGGAGCGGACAAGGGGCCGGCAACCTTGTAAAAGTCGATCCATGCAGTGATCCGACAACCCTGCTTGCGAACAAGTGGAACTTCTGCCTGCGGAGCTCGTCGAAGCCTTGAATCGATGGCTTTACCGTAGGACGTTCGCCGCTGTTGCCCTCGCGTTGAGGCGGCGATGTTGCCAGTGAATCAATAAGAGATAGCAGCCGCAAGAGCATAGAGCCAAGAGTTCCAGCCATCCGAAGGGGCCCGGGTCACGACGGACCGCCTGAAAGAGTATCGCGAGACGACCGTGCAGAGTGATCCCGAGTAGTAGAGGAGGCCATACGATCGCGACGCAGAGCACCGCGTACCAATGTTTTCGTTGCGACTCCGTTGGCGAGAGCAGGACGAGAGGAACAACAAAGAAAACGTAGGTCGTAAGAATGACGAGTCCGTCGTAGATCAATATGAAGGCAACGATCTGATTCTCGCCTCCGTTGGACCACTGAAAGTGGTTGGGCTCGCGGCGGTAATCCCTGATGACGAACAAAACGATTGTGAGAAGCAGGACAACGATCAGTGCTCCGAACCCAAATAACAGGCGTTGCCACCACGGGGCCTCTGTTCGTAACTCCATCGTGGAAAATTTACCCTAAAAGAGCTCTCGGTTAGTAATCCACCTTGATCTGTTGGGGCAGAAGATGGAAAAAAGGAAAGCGAGTAAGCCGTTCCGTTTTGCCGCTCCCTTTCGATTTGTTCTATGATCGTCGCGTCTGAAGCTCTCAGCGAGCGGCTCCGATCTCATAGCGAGATGTGCTATGCACATTCTGGTCAAATCTCTCGTGGTCTCCCTCTTGGCCAGTGCAGGACTTGCGCAACAGTGCGTTGTGGGTGCGGCAGACTGTGTCCGGATTGGCAGACTGGCGATTGAGTCGAAGGGCCTGCCTGATCCAGAGCGCGAGCGAATTATTCGCTTGTTCCAGCAGAAAACATATTTTCAAGAGGAGATCGGCGAACGCATCCGAGGCGCTTTGAGAGACCTGGGTTATTTCAAGGCGGTCGTCGACGCGCCGAAGTTTTCTTTTCCTGCGCAAGGGGAGGGGAGAACGACCGCTTACGTCACCGTCAAGGCGGAGCCGGGGGCCCAATACCGTCTTGGTGAGATTCGCTTCGAGAGGGTGAGCATCTTCCCGGCTGCCCAGCTTCGAGATCTCTTCCTGATGCGAAGGGGTGACCTCTTCGATATAACCAAGGTTAGCCGGGGTCTGGACGAATTGAGAAAACTCTACGGGACGCGGGGATATGTCAACTGTGTTGTAAATCCCGCGCCGAGGATGGATGAGTCACTCCGCACTATCGACCTGGTCCTGGATGTAGATGAAGGAAAGCCGTTCGACTTCGGCAAATTGTATCTGGAAGGAGTAGAGCCCTATCCCGGTGCAGGTAAGGAGCTAATGAATTCGTGGAAGACATTGGAGGGTAAGCGGTATAACCCGCTCGAGTTGCAGCATTGGCTTCTGGCAAATCACTTCGATTGGAAGGTCGCTACACAAACCTCTGACTCGATAAGGCTGGCTGGAGATCCTGACACCCACGTGGTCAATGTGAAGCTGACGCAGTGGCCCAATTGAACAAAGCGGCAGGGTGTCCGAGACTAACTAGTGGACCAGGCCCAACTGCTGACCGCAGCAAAATCGGCAGGTTATCTTGTGTTTAATCCATGCTGTTTGTGCGGCAACAAGTCTTTTGCTTGCGTCTATCGGACAGAGAGACTGGTTCATTTCCAGCTGCGCGATGACGAGTATCGCGTTGTCCAGGCCCTTTGAAAGTTTTGCATCAATTGGGCACGAATATATCTCGAACATGCTGCTCCTTCCCGAATTCTCGAACCAAGATGAGTGGCCCCATCGGGAAGGCTAGCATCGGCGGACGCAGAATTCGTTGCGCTGGAGCAAGTTGACTGTATTAGAGAGCGTGCCGTCTCAACCTCAATGGGGTGAACGCTATGAGATGATTCACTCGAATACTTTTCGCGTCGCGAAAGGCTAATCGCCGCCAACATTCGTGCCTGGGGGCGGAGAAGCCTTGTCGCGGTAGTACGTTGGCTTCCATCGCAGTATGTTGGCGGCCGACTTGCACGGCGTCATCCAAAACAGTGTGGTCAGGTAGAAGCGGTTCTTCACATGCCTGTGGACCGATGGCATGATGTAGCGGTCGATCGCGTCCTCGCCAACGTTCCAGGCAAACCCGTATACCGGCGTGATCACGAAATCCTGAAATCCTGTCTCATTTGTCGTGCGGCCAAGATGGGGGACGTAATAGGTATTCCGCCCACTGTTGCCGATCGAGGCCTCGCTCACCGGCCCAACCTTCCATTGCGCGCTGTATACAGCGGAGTACGCCATCGCCTTGAGGCGGCTCCGCCAGTAGTTTCCATTGTTCTCGAACACGAGCGCCCGCCCCTTCGGGTCATTCTGCTCAAAGATGCTGCTGACAATGGCGCCCATCATCGGATGTCCGACATCATGCACGATGAAGGTCGTGTCGTCCGACCACTGGTACCAGCGATAGTGCTCCACGCAATACACATAGGTCGACCAGTAAGGGTTTGCCGTAAGATCGTGCCGGGTCTCCGTGTCCATCAGAATGTTCCCCGAGTGCTGTGCTGTAAGCCACTCGAACGACTGCCAGAGTATCGGCAGCCAATGCACCTTGCAGGGATCTCCCCGGATTATGCCGGTCTCGCAGCCCTCGCTCAGCTGCTCCTGGGCCATCTCCCGGTTGGCCGGCGGCATCTTCGTTACCCCGCCACCTGCGCCCGTCGACTCACTTGCAGGAGATTCAATCACCAAATCATCAGCCGCACTCTCCATCAAAACTACGTTGGGTTCCGGTGCATCGGGAAGGGAACCGAACGAGGCCCTAACCTCAACCGAGTTCATGAGCTTCGGCCCAGAGGTCCCGGAACCGATAGCTCCAGGATCAACGGTTCCAGGGGTAACAGCCGCAGGAGAACCCGCAGAGCACACCCGCGCGCCTGCCAGAAGATAGACTCCGATAATCACAAGCAGTGAACGAGACTGGAGCTTGCTACGGAAGGGGAGGATCAACTGGGACTCCGAGGGGACTTCTGCAAGCATTGTTTTAGCGCCAGGGACAAAACCCGAGAGACGCCGCAGACAGGCCGAGCGTACTCGACAAAGTGACCACAAGCGATAGCACTAAAGTGGTGCGTTGAACGCCCTGCAGGAACGCTATAGTGAAGCCTGATTGAGGGGTGGCCCATTCGCGCCAGCATGCTGCAACTTGTACTCTGCGTCACCACGCTCTTCGCTGCCCCCGCAGCGGGGCCGGCGCAGCAGCCGACAAAAGATTGGCCTGGCATAGAGGACCTCAAGGTCGGCGCCTCCATCCATATCACGCTACCCAAACAGAAGATGCTTTGTGCGTTCGACTCAGCCAACGACGACGAACTGGTCTGCTACAGGAGACAAGGTGGGGTCGATCGCTCGATCACTTTCCGCAGAACCGACATCCAACTTATCCGTGCTCGTAACGCGACCGGATCGATAATCGCTGGAACCGTCCTAGGGGCCGGCATTGGTGCGGGCATCGGCGCCGTCGTGGACTCCAGCATCAAAAATCCCAACACCACCGACAATGCCAAATTCACCGGCGGCCTGGCCCGTGCTGGCGGCGTCCTCGGCGCTCTGTTTGGCATCGCCACGGAGTTTGTACCGGGCAAGTTGCTCTACAAGGGTGAGATTCAACGTCCTGAAGCCGGCACGTGGTAGCCCGCCTGGAGTGTTGAGGATGGCTCGCGATGAATAAATTTATCGCGTAGGCCTTATTTGCGTAACGCTAACACTTTTACCAGTTCCTCATTCCATCGTTCTCGCCTAGTCTCAATGCTGATATGACTGGGCATGCGTTTCGGGGCCTCTGCTTTACGCCATTAGTTCAGCTCTTCATTATTGGCAAATAGAGTCGAACTCGAAGCCTTTCCTGGATGGAGAGAAGACGATGATCGGGACTTTCGTTAAGCAGTCTTTGGCAGCGGCGTTGTCGTTCCTGCTGGTCATCATCCCCGCTGTGCCAAGTGAAGCTTTTGGTCAGCAACCGGCACCAGCGGACCAGACTGGATATTCGGGGCAGGGCGTGCCAATGACTGCGGAGGAGTTGCAACAGCTGGTGGCGCCTATCGCGCTGTACCCTGACGCCCTGGTCGCCCAGATTCTGGGGGCCGCGACGTTTCCGGACCAGGTCGCTGCCGCCGACGGTTGGCTGCAGCAGAACAAGGGCCTAACGGGCACAGCGCTAACGCAGGCGGTTGATGCGCAACAGTGGGACCCGAGTGTGAAGGCACTCACCCAGTTTCCTTCGGTGCTCGACAATTTGGCGAAGAACCTTAGTTGGACCTCCCAATTAGGAGAGGCGTATCACACGCAGGCCAATGATGTCATGACCGCAGTGCAGGTGTTGCGCGGTAAAGCACAAGCTGCCGGCAATCTGAAATCAGGCTCGCAGATTACGGTCGTGCAACAGTCGCCGCAGGTAATCGTGATTCAGCCAACCAATCCGCAGGTGGTGTATGTGCCGACTTACAATCCGACGGTCGTTTACGGCACTCCGTACGTGACGCCGGGGTATAGCACGGCGGCGGTGGTGACGACCGCGGTACTTGCATTCGGAGTCGGAATCGCAGTGGGAGTGGCGATGAGCAATAGTTGGGGCTACAGCTACTGGAACTGCAACTGGCACGGCGGCACTGTGGTTTACCACAGCAGCGGCTACTACGGAAACAGTGCGTGGCACGGCGGCTACTACGGTTCGAGCGTGTCTGCGTATGGGCCCTACGGCAGCGCGCATGCTTCCGCCGGCTACAACCCGTCTACGGGGACTTATGCGCGGGGCGCGTCAGCCTCTAATGCATATGGTTCGGCGGCGGTTGGACAGGCCTACAACCCGAATACGGGAGCCTACGCGGCGACGCATCAAACCTCGAACGCCTACGGGAGCTCCGGAAGCTCGGTCTACTCCAAGAACGGCAATACCGCTTACACGCAACACGCAACTAACGCGAATGGGACGGTTGCATCGGGACAGACTTCGGCGGGAGGCTCAGCTGTCGCCGCGTCCGGCAAGTATGGCAACAGTGGTGGCGTGGCACAGACCGCAAATGGCAATAAGTACGCCGCGGCAAACGGGAATGTCTACAAGAACACGGGAAGCGGTTGGAGCCAGACACAGGGAACACCCCATAACACCTCAAGCTATTCAGGCGCGTCGAGTGCTAACTCTGCTGCTGCTCACGGTTACGGAGGGCAGGAGAAGAGCAGCGGGTCGTCTGCCTTTGGCGGAGGCGGCGGAAATGGTTGGCAATCCAGGCAGGAGAGCGCTCGCGGTTCGGCGAGCCGTGGTGGTGGCGGCGGCTGGGGCGGTCGCAGGTGAGGCCAACAGTTTTTCGTATGCGAGACCGGCTTTAATGAGCGGTGTCGGTAGAGAGTTTACAGATGAAGTTTTGGAGGAAGTGATGTCGCTCAAACACCGCAGAGTTTCGCTTACGGTCCGGTTACTGCTCCTGACGATATTGGTTCCGCTTGCTGCCTGCAAAAAATCCGAACCCGAGAAGCCATCGATCAGCGTGTTTGCTTCCCCGGACGACGCGGGCAATGCGCTGTTGGCGGCGGCAAAGTCACGCGACCAAAATGCGTTGCTGGCGATCTTTGGTCCGGATTCGAAGGACGTTATCTATTCCGGCGATCCCGTTCAGGACAAGAACACCGGCGACCTGTTCGTTGCAGGGTATGGGGTAATGCACCGGTGGCGCAAGATGCCGGATAATGCGCAGGTCCTTCTGGTTGGAGCTGACAACTTCCCTTTTCCGATTCCACTCAAGAAGAACGCTGAGGGGAAGTGGTTCTTCGATACGGCTGCGGGAAGGGAGGAGGTACTGAACCGTCGTATTGGCCGGAATGAACTGGCAATCATCGCCGTTTGTGGCGCGGTGGCAGACGCGGAGGCCGAATACTTCGCCCACCCACATGATGGCGAAAAGACGAAACAGTTCGCTGCGAAGTTCATCAGCGATCCGGGCAGGGAGAACGGGTTGTACTGGAAGCCAGCGGAGGGGCAGCCCGGGAGTCCGCTCGGGCCTATGGCGGCTTTCGCGTCTTCCGAAGGGTATACCGCGAAGCCCGAGGGGCATACGGCATTCCACGGCTATTACTTCCGAATGTTGAAAGGGCAAACCGATAAGGCGCCGGGCGGCGCGAGGGACTATGTGGTCAATGGGAAGATGACAGGCGGCTTCGCCTTCGTCACTTATCCGGCGGAGTACGGCAACTCAGGGGTGATGACTTTCATGATCAACCAGGATGGCGTGCTGCTGCAGAAGGACCTGGGGAAGAACACGACAGAGATCGCCACCGCAATGAGCGCGTTCGATCCCGATTCCAGCTGGACTATTGTCGTGCCATGATCGGTTTTTTGCGGTCGGGTTATCGTGCCGTGGATTTGGCGCCGGGGCCCTGCTTGGCTGGGAGAATCCAAGGGTAGATGACGGCGAGGTTGGGCGGGACGATGGCGAGGAAGAGGAGGAAGATCCCGACTATTTCGGAGATGTGGAGGGAGTTGTGGGCATTTAGAAAGTATGCCAGGACAATCAGAGCTACGATGGTGGCGCAAATAACGATGCGTGCTACTGTTTTGGCCCAGGGTTTGTCATCGTTGGGAAGCA
The DNA here is from genome assembly GCA_035483075.1 of Edaphobacter sp. Taxonomy (GTDB): domain Bacteria; phylum Acidobacteriota; class Terriglobia; order Terriglobales; family Acidobacteriaceae; genus Edaphobacter. Next base: position 7,929 of record DATHQG010000329.1, read on the forward strand.
TGCCGGATCACCTTTCGTCCCGCCGTTAACAGATGCTGCGAGCGGCCGTTGGGGTTAGCTGCGGGCTTTCGTCAGCCGCGGGCGCTGGCAGCACGTGCTATCAGTACGGCAGTGTAGGCCGCGCCGAAGCCGTTGTCTATATTTACTACGGTAACGTTGGGGGCACATGAGTTGAGCATCCCCAAGAGGGCGGCCGCGCCCTGAAAGCTGGCACCGTAGCCGACCGAGGTCGGGACGGCGATGACGGGAACTCCGACCTGGCCGCCGACGACGGAGGGGAGTGCGCCTTCCATGCCGGCGCAGACGATGATAGCGTCGGCCTGGGTGAGCTGATCGCGGACTGCGAGGAGACGGTGGAGGCCGGCGACGCCTACGTCGTAGAGGCGGGTGACTTTGGCGTTGAAGAGCTCGGCGGTGATGGCGGCCTCTTCGGCGATGGGCTGGTCGCTGGTGCCGGCGGTGAGGACGGCGATGTGGCCCTTTGGTTCGGTGGAGGGGGATTGTTTTAGGGCGATGGTGCGGGACTGCGGGTGGTAGATGGCAGCCGGATGAGAAGCGAGAACCATGGCGGCGGTGGGGGCGTCGGCGCGGGTGGCGAGGACGTCAATGCCTGAGGCGGCCATGCGGGTGAAGATCTCGGTGGTCTGTTCGGCGGATTTGTTTTGCGCGTAGATGACTTCGGGGAGGCCGGTGCGGAGACTGCGGTGGTGATCGATGCGGGCGTGGCCAAGGTCTTCGAAGGGGAGATTGGCGAGCCGCTCGCTGGCGGCGGCGGGGGAGATGGAGCCGGATTCTACGGCGGCGAGGAGTTCGAGGAGCGAGGTCTTATTCATGAGCTATGTGGCAATAGGTAATGTAAGGATTGCACGAGCAGGTGAGTGTTTTCGGATGCGGATTGTCACTTGCAAGATATTGAAGCCAGGCTTAACTATCTTCAATTTGTATGTGTTCTTGCCGAAGTCTTTGAAGTGAAAATTTCCCTCATTGTCGGTCGTCGTAGAAATGATAATTTTCTCCGTTTGAAGATCGAGAAGATCGACATGTGCCCCGTCGATTACGACTTCATTTGGGTCTTTTACCTGCCCCGAAGCCGCTTTAACATCGACAGGATCCGCCAGGGTCACCACTTCAAACTGTGCGCGCGCGTTCACGCTTCCGATCAGAAGGATTAGGGGAAGGATCGCGCGGGACAACGAGGTTTTGCTCGGGGTTATTTCGTTCATTGCGTCAATCTTATCCGAGCCACTTGGGGTTGTGGGCTGTGCCGTCGAAGTGGGCGCTGGTCTTGAAGGGTTCGAATTGTCCGTCTGCTGCGGCTGTTGCTGTACGAACGAGTAAGGTCTGGACCTCTGCGGTGGTCATAGGTTTGAAGATGCGTGCGGCCTCGAGCGCCTGGTCGAGGACCTGGGTATTGTTGATTCCGGTGATGAGGACGGAGATGGGCTGGGTGAGGCCATAGCGCAGCGCTTCCATCGGCTGGACGGTGTTGCTTTTGAGAATGAAGGAATCGCCGAAGGTCTTCATTGCCAGCACGCCGATTCCTTGCTTGAGTGCGACTGGCATGACTTGATGGGTGAAGGAGCGGAAGTGTGCGTCCATGACGTTGATGGGCATCTGTACGGTGTCGAAGTGGAAGCTATGTTTTTGCGCGGTCTCCAACATGCGGAGGTGGACTGCAGGGTCCTTGTGGCCGGTGAAGCCGATGTAGCGGAGCTTGCCGGCTTGTCGTGCGGCTATGGCGGCTTCGATGGCGCCTCCGGGTGCGAAGATGCGATCGGGGTCTTCCATGCGGATGACTTCGTGAAACTGGACGAGATCGATGACGTCGGTTTGCAAGCGGCCAAGGGACTCTTCGAGTTGCCTGTTGTACTCGACGGCGGTGCGGCCATCCATTTTTGTCATCAGGAAGACCTTCTGACGGTAGCCGTCGCGGAGGGCCTGTCCCATGCGGACCTCGGAGGTGCCGTCGTTGTAGTCCCAACAGTTGTCGAGGAAGGTGATGCCGTGGTCTACGCCGGTATGGATGAGGCGGACGCTCTCGGTGGGGTCGCTTTGCATGCCGAGATGGTAGCCGCCCATGCCGATGGCGGAGACGCGCTCGCCTGTGGTGCCGAGTTCGCGGTAGATCATGTCTGGAGACTCGGGCCGTTTGATCGGCGCGGCGGACGGACGGGTTTGCGCGTTGGCTGCGATGGTTGCACCGATGCCAGCGGCGGCTGCAGTTTTGAGAAAGTCCCTTCGTTCCATACGACACTCCCTGGTCATGGGTCGACTGCGACTGTCCGTTTTGATGCAGGTTTGCGGTTTGGTGGCTGAGGTCGTAAAAGACTGGCGTCGCGTGTTTGGCTATCGAAGATAGGCTGCGATGGCGGCTTGTTGCACGAGTTTCAGGGGTACGTTGTGTTTGGCTGCGGCTGCGCGGCAGTCTTCGAACTCGGGGGCAGCGTTGAAGACCTCGCCGCTGCGCGAGCCGAGCTTGATGCGGATCTCTCCATAGGGCGTGACTACAGTGGTGTGGGCGCGGTCGAGACACGAGCGGCGTTCGTGGTGGATGCGGACGCCGAGGGTGCTGGTCTCGCGGAGGAGAAGATCTTCAAGGATGGGGACTTGGGCGTCGTCAGCGAGGACGGTGAGGAGGGTGCCGAGACGGCCCTTCTTCATCTGGACGGCGATGGACATGACGTCGAGAGCTCCCAGGGCGAGGGCCCGCTCGGTAACGTAGGCGAGGACCTGCGGGGAGAGATCGTCGATGGCGGTTTCGAGGACGGCGACTGAGGAATGGGTGGCGTCGTTTGTTTCGCCGATGCTTAGGCGCAGGACGTTGGGAAAGTCCTCGGAGTTACGAGTGCCTGCTCCGTAGCCGATTTGTTCGACACGCATGGCGGGCTGGGGGCCGAAGGTCGGGTCGAGGGCGCGGACGAGGGCGGCCCCGGTGGGGGTGACGAGTTCTTCTTCGATGTGGGCCGAGTATGTCGGGAGGCCGCGGAGGAGGTCGGCGGTGGCGGGCGCGGGGACGGGAAATCGGCCGTGGGCGCAGTAGACCATACCGCCGCCGACGTTGAGGGGGGAGCAGAACCATTTGTCGATGGCGAGAGAGTGGATGCCGGCGGAGGTGGCGACGATGTCGACGATAGCGTCGGCTGCGCCTACTTCGTGGAAGTGAATTTTCTCTATGGGCACGTTGTGAATCCTGGCTTCGGAGGCGCCGAGGAGTTCGAAGGCCTGGATGGCGGTGTGTTTGACTGCCGGGACGAGACTTGCGGTGTTGATCAGATCGCGGATGACGGTTAGGGAGCGACCGTGGATATGCTCGTGATCGTGGTTGTGGCCGATTTTCTGCTGGTGTTGAGTCTTGGGGTGGGGTTGATGGGTGTGGGTTTGCTGTTCCTGGTGATGACCGTGAGCTTCTTCGGCTGGTTTTTCGCCTTCGTAGACGTGGACCTTTGTGGAGGAGATTCCGCTGCGGTCTACCTTTTCGATCTTGAGGGTCGCGTTGAGATTGAGTGCGGCTACGGCTTCGTTTAAGACCTTTGGATCGACTCCGGCGTCGATGAGGGCGCCGAGGAACATGTCACCGCTGATGCCGGCGAAGCAGTTGAGGTAGGCGATGCGCATGGAGTTATTGTTTCACGTCCAATTACGAAGCGGGACGGATGGTGGAGGCGGCGAGTAGGCCCTGATTCATGGAGCCGGAGCGGTAGCCTTCGGTGTCAATGGTGACGTAGAGGAAGCCGAGAGGCTTGATGGCCGCGGTGATGGCTTCGAGGACCGGCATAGATAGTGCGCGTGGCAGGTCTTCGATCGCGATTTCGATGCGAGCGAGGTCGCCGTGGTGGCGGACGCGGACCTGCGGGAAACCGAGGGCGTGGAGGGCGGCTTCGCCTTGCTCGACCTGTGAGAGATTTTCGCGCGTGACGGGGCGGCCATACTCGATGCGTGAGGAGAGACAGGCGCTGGCAGGTTTGTTCCAGAGGGTGAGGCCGGCTTGTTGTGCGAGGGTGCGGACCTCCTGCTTGGTGAGCTGCGCGGTGACTAAGGGGGCGACGGCGTGGTGCCGGGCGGCGGCCCGTTGGCCGGGGCGGAAGTCGCTGCGATCGTCGAGGTTCATGCCGTAGGCGATGTGCGCGAAGCCTTGCGACGCGCGTGCCAACTCCATCTGCGTGAAGAGCTCGTCTTTGCAGTGGAAGCAGCGTTGGGCGTCGTTGCGCTGGTAGTCGGGGCTTTCTAATTCGTTGGTTTGGAGGACCTGGATGGGGACGTTGTGGTCGGCGGCAAAGGCTAGGGCGGCGGCGAGTTCGGCGCGGGGGAGTGAGGCCGAGTCGGCGATGACGGCGCGCATTTTGTCGCCGAGCGCCTGATGGGCGGCGTAGGCGAGGTAGGCAGAGTCGGTGCCGCCGGAATAGGCGACGAGGACGCTGCCTAGCTCTTGCAGAGTAGTTTGGAGCTTCGCGGATTTGGTGGCGAGGTCCATCTGGTTTGATTGTAGGACAGATGAATCGAGGTTGCAGTTGTCGCTCAGTCTTCTTGTGCGGGAACTGCATTGATCGCGGCTTTTTTGAGGGACAGTCGTTGCGCGATGAGTGGTAGTTAGTCGGGAATCTGCCAGCCCACGGGAGTCTGGGCGAGGGTGGCTTTGGCGGTGACCTGACTGGTGGTGGCGCGAGCCATATCTGGGAAGGCGGCCTGGATGTCGTGGCCGAGGGCCCAGACAGGGACCTCCTTCATGGTGTAGCTATAGGTGACGGTGGTCTCTTTGAAGCCGTCGTTGATGGCGATGGGGGTGAAGCTATCGATACCGGTGACCTCGCGGTGGCCGTAGCAAAAACGTGGAGCAAAGCGGGCGCCAGCGGGAGTGACGGTGTAGCGGCTGGCGTGAATGCTCATCTCTTCGGACTTGTCGAGGAGGAGGGCCTTGACGAGCGAGTCCATCTGTTTGGTCTTCGCGGGATCGGTGGTCTCGAAGGGGAAGCGGGTGTCGGAGAAGAGGCAGTCGAGGTGGTCGAGGAAGTGGTTATTGATGGCCTGAGTGAAGTTGGCCGGCGTTGGAGCAGATTTGCCTACGTTGCAACCGGATGCCAGAGCAAAGGTTAAGAAGCCCAGCGCTGCAGCGACGAGTCCGGGTGAGGCGGGATTTCTCTGGACGATTTTCAACAAGTCTCCTGTCAACCTGGTTGGATGCAACTAATTGTCGTCGAGGACCTCGTCCGGGACGGGGTCGAGTTCGCCGATGGTCTTCATGTTGGCGAGGGTCTTCAGGTTGGCCTGGACCTGGGCCCACTTTTCGGGATCCTTCTTTGTGATGATGGGGGCATTCGGGTCGGCGTAGTACTCGATGAGATCGTGTTTGAGTTCGGCGGGGACAACGTTGCTCGGATTCTTGGTAATCACTGCCAGGAGCTTGGCGTAGGTCTTGTCGGTGAGCGGGTAGCCGCCGGGTTTGACGACGAGGCCAGTATCGAGATCGCGGTTGGAGATGTAGTGATCGATGCGATCGAAGTTGGTGAGGACGAGGCGCATCGCTTTGATGGAGTGATTGACGCTCTTGATGTAGAGGTCTTCGGTCTGCTGGTTGGGACCTTTGATGGCGAGGAGTTTGAGCGTGCCGACCTTGGGCAGGATGAAGATGAAGCCGGCGTAGAGGTGACTGGTGAAGCCCGGAGTTTTGCGGTAGGCCTCCCAGTTATTGTCGGCTGAGGCCTGAAGAGCATCGACTCTAAGGGTGTCGAGATCGGGGCTGGGAATGTCCTCCGGGAAGTTCTTTTTATGGAGGAGGGTCTCGGCGCGGGCGATGTTGGGGATAAACCTGCGGACCCCGTAGCGGTAGACGCGGATGGAGGTTTCTTTGTTACCGATAATGTCGGGAAGGTTGATGCCGTAGGTCTCGAAGAACGCTTTGCGGAGGAGGGGCCGGGGAATCTCGAGACCTACGTATTTGAGATAGCCCGAGGGGGCGAAACGCCGTTTGCTGAGCTGGTTGATGTCGAAGGCGAACTCAGTCTGGACGTGTGCATGGGGATTCTCGGCGTAGTTGACGGAGTCGCCATATTTTTTCTCGAGCTTGGGGAACTCGATAGGCACTGAGTGGTTGACCGCGGTGTTGTGACCGATCGTGTCGCCGATGTAGTGGGAGAGGGAGCCGATGGCGAAGGCGAGTTCGTCGGCGGTGTGTGCGTTGTGGAGGAGGCTGAGGACGAAGTCTCCGGCGCGGACGTAGTGGGTGAGTTCGGAGAAAAAGGCGTTGCCAAACGGGTAGTAGCCAAAGTCCTGAATGGCGCAGCCACCGTAGGCGTAGGCGTGGGCCTCCTGGAGCTGGGCTTCGGTGAGAGTGGGGTATTGCTTGAGGAGGATGGGGCGGATGGATTGCTTCCAGGCGAGGTCAATCAGCTCCTCGTGGGTCTGGACCGAATAGGGGACGGCGGGCGTTGCCGTCAGGAGAAGGGCGAGGCAAGCGATCGTTTTGACTCGAGTCGAACGGGAAGGGGTGGGAATCGCGTGCCTCATTTTTTCTTTGATGCTTTGACACTCCACACTGTACAGAGGCTGATCGGGTAAGAAAAGGGGGTAGGCTGGCGGAGGGAGTGACGGCGATGCCCGAATCAACGCGGCGATGGGTCCGATATGCGGTCGCGGTGCTTGCGTTCGGGGTCGTTGCTTGGGCGTGGCACTTTGGGACTCGGCAGTCGGGTGGGATTCGACCGGTGGGTGAGCGGAGGGTAATGCCGGAGCTGGAGATGGCGCAGCTCGATGGCGGGACGTGGCGGATGGCTGACCATCGGGGGCAGGTGGTGCTGGTGAACTATTGGGCGACTTGGTGCGGGCCTTGCTGGGAGGAGACGCCGGGGCTGGTTCGGTTGTCGCGGGAGCTAGGGCCTAAGGGGCTTGCTGTTGTGGGGGTCGCGATTGATGAGGGCGGTCGAGAGAAGGTGCAGAGGTTTGTGGATGCGTTTCATGTGTCCTATCCGGTGGTGCTGCCGGAGCGGATGTCACAGATGGAGTACGGGATGGCCGGTGTGCCTACCACAATTTTGGTGGATAAGGAGGGTCGGGTGGCGAAGACTTACGTGGGTGCGGTGAGGCAGGCGGACTATGAGGCGGACGTTGAGGTGTTGCTGGCGGAGACGCGTTAAGTTTGGCCGACCTTGGTGGGGTCGCTGTTTAGCAGGATTGGGGTGAAGGGCAGGTGGAAGTCGGGTTGCGGGTCGGGGTAGGCGGGGTTGAAGTCGGGGACGGCGGGGTCGAGGAATTTGGTGAGGGGAAGGTTGGCTTCGCGGATGCCGTGGACGATGCAGCGAGCCAGCTCGTAGGCGCCGTAGCTGTTGAAGTGGGTGTCGTCGCTGATGGCGGCGGTCTGGCCGGGGAATGAGCCAGCGGGATAGTGCATGAAGGCCTTCAGGGTGCCTTCGGGACCCATGGCTTCGAAGAGGGTCTTGCTCATGGCGTTGAGGTCGATGAGAGCGACCTTTTGTTGGGCGGCGACCTCGCGCACGGCGTCGGGGTAGGGGCCGAAGGAGTTGGTGATGTGGCCGGAGTCGTCGAAGGTGCGGCGGTTCATCGGGGTGACGAGGACGGGTGTCGCGCCTTTGACGCGGGTCTGGGCGATGTAGGCGACCAGGAGCTTCTTGTAGTCGTCCAGCGAGACGGCGCCGGGCTTCATGTCGTTGTGGGCGAATTGAATGAAGAGATAGTCGCCGGGCTTGATGGTGGTCACGATCTTGACGAGGCGCTGTTCGCCGATGAAGCTTTTGGTGGTCTCGCCGGATTCGGCGTGGTTGGCGATGACGACACCGGGGAGGAAGAAGCGCGGGAGCATCTGGCCCCAGGCGGCCCAGGGTTCGTAGTACTGGTCGACGACGGTGGAGTCGCCGGCGAGGTAGATGACGGGCTCGTCGGGGATGGGTTCGATGTTGATGGAGCGGACGCTGGGGTTGTCGCCGTTGAACTCGAGGGTGAGTTTATGGTCCCAGTCGAGGATGACGAGTTCGCGGGGTTTGAGGTGGACTTTGTCGTCGGGATCGCCGTTGATTTCGGGATAACGGACGTTGGTGTCGAAGGTTCTGGTTACGGAGTCGTTGGGGCCGGCGTGGACTCTTTCGAACATGAGGCGACGGCCTTCGGCTCGGACGGTGGTGACGGAGGCTTGTGGGCCGCCGAGGACTACGATGACGCGGTAGCTGCCTTCGGGGACGGGGACGGAGAAGAAGAATGGCCCGGCACTGGTGCAGGACCCGCCGCTGATTTGGGGTGAGGGAAGGAGGTCGAAGCCGGCGGTTGTGTCGGTGAAGCGGGAGGCGGGGCTGAGGGTGGCGAACATGCGGTTGGCTGGATCGCAGGTGTACTTCATAAGGTTGGGATTGATTTGGGCGTGGGCGGCCAAGGCTGTGGATAAATAAAGTGCGGTAGCGATTGCGAGGCCCAGTTTTGGACGAGGATTTGGGGTCGCGAAGGAGGCTACGTTGTGTTTGTCTTTATGGTGCATGGTGTGCTCCCCCCTCCCCGTCAAAAAGTGTGCAAAGTCTTCGAAGTAGATACTTTAGGTCTGGACTTCGGTCTGCGGTTGCCCTCTGAATCGAAAAGCCCGGCGTGGGCCGGGCTTGGATCTTCCACTGATTTCAGTTTATCAGCGATGTCAATGGTTTCGAGGAGGGCAAATCAGGCGCGGAGACGGGAGCTGAGGTAGCTCGTCAAGAGCAGTTTGAATTCCCGGACGATCTGTTCTCTTTCGGCGGGCCTGGCATCTGCGTAGAGCGGGCTCATGCCTTTGACTACCTGCACGGTCACATTCGCTATACGGAAGGCGGCCTCCTGAGTCAGTTCAGGCCGCTTTGCGCGAAAGAGGGCAGCGAAGTGCTCTCGCAGCCGGTTCCTTGCCGCCGGGTCCCTCTTATAGTTCTTCGGCGCGTTCATCAGCGGGACGTATGCGGGTCGGTTCTCCATGAAATCGATCATCACGTCGAAGATCCGATCGACTAGCTGTTTGATGGTGAGCGTGGCCCCCTGGTTCGCGAGTGGCGCCCAGCGCGCCTCCATCTCGTCTCCAAACTGCTGGCGGAGGGCCCGCACGATCGCTTCCTTGTTGGGGAAGTATTGGTACAGAGCTCCGATCGATGCGCCGGCGCGTTCTGCCATCTCGGTCATGGTTGCGGTCTCATAGCCCACCTCGGCGATCACGGCAGCGGCGGCTTCGAGCACTTCGGCGACCCTGCGTTCTCCCCGGTCCTGCTGAGGGACGCGGCGCTTCGCCTTTGACATATCTGAGGGCATGCTCATATTATAGGACAAGAAACATGAGGGAGTCCTCATATTGAATCGCGCTCTTAGCGGACCGAATCGAAAGGAAGATAAGAATGCACTACATCGCTTGTTTCTTCGCAGGAATGTTTCTTGCTAATGTCGTGCCTCATTTCGTACAGGGCGTCTCCGGTGAGGCCTTCCCGACACCCTTCGCTAAGCCTCCCGGAAAAGGACTGTCTTCGCCGACGGTGAATGTCGTGTGGGCGTTGGTTAATTTAGTTGTTGGCTACGTCCTTTTTCAGGCAGGAGAGGTTTCGAGTGGAGACCGCATTGCATTTGTTGTCTTCTTCGCAGGCATTGCTGCGATCAGCATTATGTTGAGCGTGAACTTTGCAAAAAAGCACGCCAAGTAAATTCGTCGGCGAACATCAGTGCCATGTACAGAGATTCTCTAACTGAAAGGGAAGACCATGCCTGCCACAACGCTCGATACCACCGGGGCACTAATTGTGATTGACCTGCAAAAAGGTATTGTCGGTATTCCGACTGCGCACCCAACGGCTGACATCGTAGCGCGATCTGCCAGCTTGCACGCGCTTTCCGCAAACGAGGTCTGCCCGTCGTTCTGGTCAACGTGCTTGCCGGGAAATGATCCAGGCCAGTCGTGCAGCGAAGGAGGATTGGTTGTTCCACGCCCTCCAAACAAAGCTCTCGCCCGCTGAACAGGAGCAGCTTGCGACTGATCTCGAGCTGCTCAAGCGCATCGCTGATTCGTAACCGGATCTCGAACCGGACTCGCAACCAACCCGTCCCGAACAAGAAGGAGAACACTATGGCTGTCACCACACTTGACCCCAAAACCGCCCTCATCCTCGTCGACCTGCAAAAGGGAATCGTGGCTTACCCAACCGTTCATCCGATCGGCGAGGTTGTGCAGCACGCCCGCGCGCTGGCCGATGCATTCCGTCGCCATCGGTTGCCGGTGGTGCTTGTCAATGTCACCGGTGGAGCGCCGGGACGGACGGAACAGGCGCGCCCACGCGGAGAGTTTCCCGCCGGTTGGGCCGATATTATTCCTGAGGTAAACCAGCAACCGGAAGACCACATTGTGACGAAGCGTACGTGGGGAGCGTTCACGAACACGGGTCTCGACGAACACCTGAAGACTCTGGGCATCACACATATTGTGATCGCCGGCGTCGCGACCAGCATCGGCGTCGAGTCCACAGCGCGCCAGGCACACGAACACGGGTTCAACGTTACGCTCGCGATCGACGCCATGACCGATATGGACCTTGATGCTCACCGTCACGGCGTCACGCGCATCTTTCCCCGCCTGGGTGAAACCGGGACAAGCTCGGAGATTATTGCTTTGTTGGATAACGTTCGCGCGTAAGCGTATCGACGTAAGCCGCGGATTCGATGAGCAAAGACGAGGAGCTAATGCCGATGAATTGGAATCCCCATGACGACTGATCTCTCCAGAGAAACCGATCGGCTTGATCGGGCCATTTGGAAGATCATTTCCGTTGCGGTGCTTGGCTCCTTTCTCTCCCAACTCGATGCGACCATCGTCAATGTGTCACTGTCCAGCCTTGCCGTGGAACTGCACAGCAGTCTTTCGTCGATTCAGTGGGTCACGAGCGGTTATCTGCTGGCGCTTACGCTCGTGCTCCCTCTGAATGGCTGGCTGGTGGACCGGGTCGGGGCCAAAGCCCTTTATTTATGGTGTTTCTCGACATTTACGCTTTCCTCGGCCATGTGCGCATTCGCCTGGTCGGCGAACTCGCTCATCGGCTTCAGGGTCCTCCAAGGCATGAGCGGAGGTTTGCTGGCGCCGATGACGCAGATGATGATGGCTCGTCATGCGGGAAAGCATATGGCGCGCGTCATAGGCTATTCCGCCGTGCCGATTCTGTTCGCACCGATCCTCGGCCCTGTGATCGCTGGCGCCATTCTGCAATTTGCTTCCTGGCGCTGGCTCTTTCTGGTCAATCTTCCAGTCGGGGCACTGGCTGTTGTGCTGGCCGTTCTCTTCCTGCCAAGGGACCACGAAGAGTTGAGGTCGCGAGACCTCGACCTCGTTGGGCTGATGCTGCTGTCGCCGGGGCTAGTGCTCTTTCTGTACGGCTCGGACCATCTGGGCGAGCGTTCAGGGCTCGGGAGTCTCCTGGTTTCCATTGCTCTGCTTGCGGCGTTTTTTATTACCGCGACGAGGAAAGGAGACAAGGCCCTGATCGACCTTCGATTGTTCAGGAGCAAGGTCTTCTCAGCCTCGGTTGTTACACAGTTCATGTCAAATGGGACCGCCTTCTCCGGGCAGATGCTGATCCCGATTTATCTGGTCCGCGCCTGCGGCCGTTCACCCAGCGCAGCGGGCTGGCTGCTGGCTCCTCTCGGTTTGGGAATGATGTGCTGCTACCCGTGGATGGGAACTTTGACGAAGCGATTTGGCATTCGCAAAGTATCGGCCGGAGGCGCGTTCCTGGCGCTTGTCGGCACACTGCCATTTCTTTACCTGGCAGGCCACGGATTCGTCCTCGCTGTACTCGCACCCGCTCTCTTCATCCGAGGCATGGGTCTGAGCGCGGTCGGTATTCCCGCCATAACGTCAGCGTACAGTTCGGTCAAGCGAGAGGAGTTGCCGATGGCGACGACCGCTCTCAATATCATCCAGCGTCTTGGCGGCCCTACTCTGACGACACTGTGCGCAACATTTCTGGGATGGAGATTAGCGGAAGTTCATGTAAACGACGCGGCGCTCGCTCCGTTTACTGCGGCATTTCTGCTTCTTTGCGTTTTACACGGCCTTTTGGTTGTGGCTGCGATGCGGCTTCCTCTCTCACTCCCCAAGGCAGCGGAGCGGCGAGTCACTGAAGTCGCAAATGGCTTCGAAAGCATTTCGGAGTGATACGTTACTTCTTGGAAAACGAGCGAACCAGGATAACCATGTTCCAGATTTCGTCTGGTTTTGCTCGGTCACCTTCGGGGGGCATCTGGCCTTTGCCGTTCTTGATAATGTAGAAGATTTCTCCGTCGGAGATGTCTTTGAGGGCGGCCGGGTCGGTGTAGTCCTTGAGTTTGAGCTTCAGGTCGGCGACTACATCACCTTTGCCGTTGCCGTTCTCTCCATGGCATAGGGCGCAGTCGTATCCGTAGACCTTTTTGGCGTGGGCCTGAGAGTCGGGTGTGGGCTTTACGGGGTTGACCATGTGGGCGGCTTCGGCGGGGATGGCCGCTTCGGCAGGCGGCGTGGCCGGCTGCTGCGGCGAGGGTGCGAAGGGCAAGAGCGCGAGAAAGACGAACAAAGGCTTCAGCATACGAGCCTCCTGTTCCTGGATCGTCGAACGGCATCCTATTCTTCGGATGGGCCGATGGGAAGCTTAATTTTTCGGGGTGAACCATCTCTGCTTCGACCTAGTAGAAACCCTTGCGGAGGTCGATCCCGTATTCGAGGAAGGCCTTGAGGGAGCAGCTCATCTGGGTCCAGCCGTGGCAGTTTCCGTAGGAGCCGTCGAGGCCCTTCTGGGTTTCGTGCCAGCCGGATTCTGAGATGCGGACGAGGGTGTTGTTGGGGTCGAGGGACTCGAAGGTCATCTCGACTGTGGTTTTGTAGTCGACTGGGGAGGGTGGCGCGGTGCCGGTTTTTTCGGGTGGCGAAGAGCAACAACAACTGCAAAGACGAAATGCGGGGATTGTTCGCTGCGCTCAGAATGACGAGCAAGAGCTAGAGTAACCGCAACTGCAGAAGGCCGGTCCTCCGCCTGCGGCGAAGGATGACAACAAAAAGTACCTGAGAAATTCGCTTAGTGCTATTCGCTGAGGACCTGGGGTTTGGTGTCGAAGCCGTGGCCGAAGATGCAGCGTTCGACGAGCATGCAGAAGATGTGCTCGAGGGCGAGGTGAGACTCCTGGATGTTCATGGTGACCGACGAAGGGACGATGATGTTGTGGTCGCAGAGGGTGCGCATCTGGCCGCCGTCGTTGCCGCTGAGGCCGATGGTAGTGATGTCGATTTTTTTGGCCTGGTGGAGGGCTTTGAGGATGTTTTTTGAGTTGCCGGAGGTGGAGATGCCGAGGAAGATGTCGCCGGGTTGGCCGAGGGCTTCGATCTGGCGGGCGAAGACTACGTCGAAGCCGTAGTCGTTGCCGGCGGCGGTGAGGATGGAGGTGTCGGTGGTGAGGGCGATGGCGCGGAGGGCGGGACGGTCGGCGGAGAGGCGGACGACGAACTCGGCGACGAGGTGCTGGGCGTCGGCGGCGGAGCCTCCGTTGCCGGCGACGAGGAGCTTGCCACCGTTCTTCATGGTGGTGGCGGTGAGCTCGCCGATAGCTGCAATGGTATCGATAATTTGCTCGTCGGCGAGGACGGCCTGCAGGGTGGCGATGGACTGGGCGAGTTGACGTTGTACAAGCTGCTTCATGCAATGCTCCGGGGGAGGAACTTAGTTTTGTGTGCGATGCGAGCTGTCCAGCAGGTTCAAGGGTAATGGTTGGATGGGGTGTGTGTCGAAGGGCGCGAGGTGTACTGCGTGGTTTGGTATGAGCAATAGTAT
>DATHQG010000330.1:0-4522 GCA_035483075.1 Edaphobacter sp.
TGGCGGAGTATACGAACGCAACCCACACGCAGATGGTGGAACTGTATCAGCGGCAGTGGTGCAGGGAGATCTTCAACGCTGCGGATCTGGATCTGGCGAGCGCCCCGAAGATTGTGCCTCCGGGGACGGAGGTTGGACGGCTCAGTGGGCCGCTGGCGGAGCTGCTGGCCTTGCGCGATACGGTCTTGATTGCGCCGGCTTGCCATGACACGGCATCCGCAATTGCCGGGATTCCGGCGGCGGGCAATGACTGGGCTTATATCAGCTCGGGGACTTGGTCTCTGGTGGGGACGGTGCTGGAGCAGCCGAGGAATGGAGAGGATGCGGCAGACGAAAACTTTACCAACCTGGGTGCGGTGGGTGGTCAGGTTTGCTTTCACAAAAATGTAAACGGTATGTGGCTGGTGCGGCAGTGCATGGAGGCGTGGGCAGCCGATGGCGGGACGTGGTCGGTGCAGGAGTTGGTTGCGGCTGCTGAGAAGGTGAGGAAGCCGCATGGACTGCTGGATGTGGATGATCCCGATCTACTGCTCGCGGGCAGAATGCCGCAGCGGATCAATGCGCAACGTGAGCGCCGGGGGGTCGAGGCGCTTGATGAGAGGGTGGAACAGGCTCCGGTGTTTGCGAGTTTGATCTTTCATAGTCTCGCCTCGCGGTATGCGAAGGTTCTCGATCGCGTGGCGTTTCACAGCGGCAAAAAGTTGAAGCGGTTGTTTATTGTGGGGGGCGGGAGTCAGAACGATTTCCTGAACCGGCTGACGCAAGAGACGACGGGGCTGGAGTTGTTTCGCGGCGCGGCGGAGAGCTCGACGGTGGGGAATTTTGCCGTGCAGATGGCGGTGCTTGAAGGTGGCCGCGATGCGGTGACGGGAGCGTATGGGGAGCAGGTGTCGCGATGGGCGGGGATGTTTGTGACCGCACTGGAGCAGACCGCGGCGAAGTAACGTGTTGCGTGATAGCCTTCCTTTGCATGGCGACTCCTACTTCCACTAACTCTCCTTCTCCTGCTCATCCTCAATTTGATCTTGCTGCGGCGGCTACCGCGGAGATGGTTCGCGAGGGATTTCATCCTGTTTATCCGCAGGGAACTGACGCGCAGATTGCGCAGATTCGTGCCGCGTTGGGCAGAACGCTCGATCCCGAGGCGAAGGATTTGCGCGGGTTGGACTGGTCTTCGGTCGACAACGATACTTCGCGGGACCTGGACCAGATTGAAGTGGCGGAGCGGGTGGATGGCGGCATTCGTCTGATGGTGGGGATTGCCGATGTTGGGGCTTCGGTAGCGAAGGGCACACCCATCGATCAGCATGCTGCGGATCAGACGCAGACGGTTTATACGGCGGTGAAGAATTTTTCGATGTTGCCGACGGAGTTGTCGACGGATATGACCTCGTTGAATGAGAACGAGGATCGTGCGGCACATGTGATTGAGTTTTTGGTTGATGCTGCGGGGGTGGTGGGGGCGACGAGTATTTATGCGGCAGTGGTGCGGAACAAGGCGCAGCTGGCGTATAGCAAGGTAGGGCCTTGGCTGGAAGGTTCGGGTGCTGCGGATGCGAAGGTTGCAGCTTCGACTGAGTTGCAGGGGCAGTTGAAACTGCAGGACGAGGCGGCGGTGGCCTTGAAGGCGCAGCGGGTGAAGCTGGGTGCGCTGGAGTTCAGCAGGGTGGAGGCTGATCCGGTGGTGGTGGATGGGAAGGTGCAGTCGATTGAGACGGCGTTTCACAACCGGGCGAGCGACCTGATTGAGGAGTTGATGATCGCTGCAAATGAGACGATGGCGAAGACGATGCGGGCGGTGAAGCGTTCGTGTATTCGGAGAGTGGTGAGATCGCCGGAGCGGTGGGCGAGGATTGTGGAACTGGTGGCGAGGTGTGGGACGACGCTGCCTGCGGAGCCGGACTCCGGGGCGTTGAATGCTTTTTTGCAGAAGCGGCAGGTGGAGGACCCGGCGCACTATCCGGATCTATCGCTGGCGATTATTAAGTTGATGGGGCCGGGGGAGTATGTACTGGCGAAGGGCACAGATGACGATGTGCCCGGACATTTTGGGTTGGCGGCGCAGGACTATGCTCACTCGACTGCGCCGAACCGGCGGTTTGCGGACCTGGTGACGCAGCGGTTGGTGACAGCCTGGTTGAAGAATGAGGAGCCACCGTACTCGGATGATGAGCTGACGGTGATTGCGGCGCACTGCAATGAGCGGGAGTCGGCTGCGCGCAAGGTGGAGCGGGCGATGATCAAGCGAACGGCGGCGGTAGCGCTCGCGGGGAGCGTCGGGAAGACGTTCCATGGGGTGATTACGGGGGCGAATGATAAGGGGACGTATGTGCGGGTGTTCGATCCTCCGGTGGAGGGGAAGATTGTGCACGGGGCGAATGGGCTGGATGTCGGGGATACGGTCGATGTGACGCTGGTGCATACCGATCCGCAGCATGCTTTTATTGATTTTTCACACGGCGCGGGGCAGAGCGATGTTAAGGCTAACCACGGCGCCAAAGGAACCAGCGCCCACGGATAGGGTGACGGGCTGTGCTCGTTGAACCCCATGTCCCTGATTGGGGACCCTTCGGCAAGCTCCGGGCAGGCTATGGGACACCCGATTTGGTGGCGAGTCGAGAGTGGGAGGGTCATTTGGGTTCGCCGTAGGGTACGTCTTTGGGGTTGGCGTCGCGGGTGTCGCTGACGAAGGTGACTTTGCTGCCGTCGGCGGTGGTGATGTTGTTGTCGGTCATGGACCAGTTTTTTGCGTTGGCGATTGTGCCGGCGGTCTTGGCTTCGATGTTGAGATGGTCGATATTGAAGTCGACTAGTGGAGCGTCGGGGTAGGCGCTTACGTTGAAGGCTTGTTTGGCGCCGGTGGCCTTGATGTTCCAGATGTGGACGGCGGAGAAGTGCGGTAGACCTTTTTCGGGTGGGGAGACGGGGGTGGTGAGGGGGATCCAATAGGGCGGGACGGTTTTGGGGTCTGTGCCTGGGGGCAGGGCGGCGTAGCTGTAGGAGGGGTTCCAGTTCATCGTGATGTGGATGGGGATGGCTACGCCTTGAAGGTCGAGGTCGTGGATGCGGATGTTGGTGGCGGTGCCGCCGCGGGTGTGGGCGGATTTGAAGAGAACTCCGGAGGGGACTCCGGAGAGGGCGGTGATGTTGTAGGCATCGATATTGCGGAAGCCTCCGGAGGTTTCGCTGCCTATGGTGATGGCTGCCGCTCCGCGTCGGATGATGGAGTCGTGGATGGTGATATCTTCGGTGGGACGGTTGACGCGGAGGCCGTCGGAGTCGCGGCCGGCTTTGAGACAGAGGGCGTCGTCGTTGACGTCGATGTCTGCATGGGCGACGTCGACTTTCCGGGATGAGTCTATGTCGATGCCGTCGGTGGAGGGGCCCTTGCCACCTTCGTTATTGCGGATGACGACGCCGTCGATGGTGACGTCGTGGGAGTAGAGGACCTGGACGGTCCAGAAGCCGGAGCGCTTGAGGGTGATGCCACCGCCGAGGTGAACGTCGAACGAGTTCTGGAAGAGGACGAGGCGGGGACGTTTTGCGTCGTAGTCGGAGGCCCAGCGAAGGCCTTTGGGTTCGTAGGTGGCGCGGAGGTCCCAGTAGGACTTCCACCAGATGGGGCCGTCGCCGTCGATGATGCCTTTGCCGGTGATGGTGACGTTATGCTGATCGCGGACGTTGATGAGGGCGGCGGGCCAGGTCATCTCGATGCCGGCTATGCGGGTGGGGAGGAGTGGGTAGTCTTCGAGTTTCTGGGAGCCGATGAGGGTGACGCCTTCGGGGACTTCAAGGGTTACGTCGGATTTGAGGAAGAGGGACCCGGATAGGTAGGTGCCGGGTTTAAGGGTTACGGTTCCGGAGGAGGGAGCTGCTGCGTCGATGGCTTTCTGGATGGCGGCGGTTTCGAGGGTGGTTCCGTCGCCTTTGGCGCCGAAGTCATTTGCGGAAAATATTTTTGGTGCGGCGTGCGCGGAGAGGGTTAATGCGAGGATTGCGGCCAGGTTGAGGGTTCGTTTGGTGGTGCTGGTCATCTGGCCTCCCCCTCCCCGGGGAAAAGTATGCAAAGTCTTCGAAGTAGAGACGTTAGGTCTGGACTTCGGTATGGCGTTAAATGGTGAAGTCCGGCGTGCGCCGGACTTTTTCTGTATGGGTTAAGTTTATCGTGCGAGTCAAGAAGGTGGTTGTGGATTGGAGGTTGGATTGCGTTTTTTCTTGAACCGTCGAGGTGGTTCTAGCGAAATACAGGGATTCTTCCCCTTCGGCAAGCTCAGGGTCAGAATGACGACGTCCGAAAATATCGTGACTCATAAGAGTGGCCCTCAACCTCGGGCTAGAATGGGACAACGGGCCAGGAAGTGAGATTGCGCTGTGTGAGGTGAGCTCATGGTCGGTTTTGGGCGTATTGTTGGGGCTCTGGCTGGAGTGGTGGTTGTTGCGGGTGCGGTGATGTGCGTGCCGCGGGCTTTGGCTCGGGGTGGGACGGATTCCCGGAGTGTGCGGTTTGATGTGGTGGTGACGA
>DATHQG010000331.1:0-3898 GCA_035483075.1 Edaphobacter sp.
GGAGCGATTCGCCGCATCGGCGACCGGACAATTCGTAGCGGGGAGAATATCGTCCGGCGGGGAAGTGAGGCCCGGAAGGACGAGGCGGTACTGACACCGGGGACGCGGGTCGAGGGCGCAGAGATTGCGCTCGCCGCCGCCTGCGGATACCCTGCGCTGACTGTGTTTCGCAAACCGCGAGTGGCGATTGTGGCCACAGGTGACGAGCTGGTGGAGATCGATACAAAGCCCGGCCCGCAGCAGATTCGCAACTCGAACAGTTACGGGCTGGCGGCGCTGGTGGCACACGCGGGCGGCGAGGCGGTGCGTCTGCCGATCGCTCCGGACCGGCGCTCGGAGTTGGAAGAGACCATCCTTGCGGCACGCAGCTCCGATTTGATGCTGCTGTCCGGCGGCGTCTCGATGGGAGAGTATGACCTGGTTGAAGAGGTGTTGCAAACGCGCGGCGCGGAGTTTTTCTTTACCGGAGTAAGGATGCAACCCGGCAAGCCGGTGGTCTTTGGGCAACTGCCTGCGACGGACAGCCTCCCTGGTCAGTACTTCTTCGGTCTGCCCGGGAACCCGGTTTCCACCCAGGTGACGTTTCATTGCTTTGTCGAGCCGTTGCTGCAGGCGATGGGCGGGGCAGCCGTGCATGGCCCCCGGTTTGCCCAGGCCACTCTGGCCGAGGACGCGATGGGAAAGCCTGGTTTGATGCAGGTCCTGCCGGCGCATCTGACCGCGGACCGGTTGCGGCCAGAGGTGAGGCTGGTGAGCTGGCAGGGTTCGGGCGATCTCGCCGCGAACGCCCGGGCGAACTGCTACGCGGTGTTGCCGCCGGAGAAGGAACGATTTGCGGCGGGCGACGTCATCACGGTCCTGCTGCGGTAGTAGGCTTTAATCATGAAAAAGAAAGACTCGATCTATTCGGCTGAGTTGATCGTCGACGACCTGGCGGACGGTCTACCCGATGCGCCCACTCCGACGCTGTCGCACTACGACGACACCGGCCAGGCCTGCATGGTTGATGTGAGCGGGAAGTCAGCGAAACGCCGCGAGGCCGTGGCGTCAGCTTTTGTTGAGCTATCGGACGGGGTGCTGGCAGCACTCCCGCAAAATCCCAAGGGGAATCCGCTGGAGGTTGCGCGCTTCGCAGGGATCCAGGCGGCCAAGCAGACCGCCAACCTGATTCCGATGTGTCATCCACTCCCGTTGAGCTTTGTCGATGTGCGGGTCGAGGTGGTCGAGGGCGGGGTAGCGGTCGAAGCCACTGCTGCGACCGTAGCGGGGACCGGCGTCGAGATGGAGGCGATGGTGGCGGCCTCGATTGCCGCGCTCACCGTCTACGACATGACCAAGGCGCTTGATAAGGGGATACGCATTCGCGAGGTCATGCTGCTGCGTAAGAGCGGCGGCAAAAGCGGGGAGTACCAGCGCGAGATCGTCTAGGTCAACGGATCAGAGGGCCGTCGCCAGCGTTACCGCGAACAGGTGTTGCGGGTCCTGCCACGATCTCGTCCCCTTGAAGCTGGCAGACGCCAGCAGGGTCTCGACTGCCGCAGTGGTGAATTTGTAACTGTTTTCGGTGTGAATGGTTTCGCCGGCGGCGAAGTCGATCGTGAGAGCACCGCCGGCATCTGAGGCAGGGACCAGTACGGTCTGCGCGACCAGCGACTCAAGGTGCATCTCGATGCGAGACTGAGCAGCGTTCCAGAGCACTTTATGGCGGAAGCTCTCGATGTCGAAGTCAGAGCCGAGGTCGCGATTCAGGCGGGTGAGCACGTTTAAGTTGAAGGCGGCGGTGGTTCCGGCAGCGTCGTCGTAGGCAGCTAAAAGCATCGCTTCGGTCTTGCGACTGCGACGGCCCGGAGCAAGGTCCGTTCCCAGTAGTAGCGTGTCGCCAGGCAGGAGCTGCGAGCGAAGGTTGCGGAGGACGTCTGTCGCGGCTTCAGGGGTGAAGTTGCCGATGCTGGACCCGATGTAAAGCGCCAGCGTTCGGGTATTGGGCAACCGGTCCAGTGGCAACCCCTCACGTGTGTAGTCGGCCACCTGACAGCGCACCATGACGCCGGGAATGTTTTTCAGGATGTTGTCGCTGGCCTCCGCCAATGCGCTCTCCGAGACGTCGACAGGTTGATAGACTATGCTTCCCTGCTGACGGACTGCGGCTTCGAGCAGAATTCCCGTTTTGGTCGCCGTGCCTGCACCGAGTTCGATCAGCGTCAGCTTTCCCGATGGGCCTTGCCCATGCGCCGCTTCGCGCAGAATTTCTTCTGCGTTGGCAGCGAAGATGCCTCGCTCAGTTCGGGTCAGATAGTACTCGGGGAGTTCGGTGATTTGTTCGAAGAGACGCGAGCCGGCCTCGTCGTAGAAGAGCCAGGGTGCGAGGGTCTTTGGTGTTGCCAGAAGGCCAAAATGCGCCTCACGGGCCACGGCTTCGGCTGTGCTTATCGATACGGCTTCAGGAGCGATAGCGAATGTTGACACGTGGGGTCCTCTTGGGTCGTTGCAACCAGGCAGGCGGCATACCTCGAGGATCCTCCCTCCACCGCTGTTTGGGTTTGATGCACTTCCAGGCAGAATCAATGCAGCTTTATTCTCAAAATTTTCGCCTTGCAAGCTTGCCATCGGCGAAGCGGAGGTAAATACTTTCTCGGCAGGCCCTTAGCAAGACAGCAAGCCGTCCAAAAATATCGCAAAACCATGTTTCCCGATTAAGGAATCCAAGGTCGCAGAAACCGCCTTCCCGCAGTGCGAAAATGTCTGAGTAGAAAGAAGGTAATCCTACATGAAACACAGCCTACGCTACATCCTTACATCCGCACTCCTGTTGGGCCCTTGGGTCGTCGCGTTGGCCGATAACGTGAGGACGGACTACAACCACCAGGTGAACTTCAGCCAGTACCACACTTACTGCTGGGGCAAGGTCAAGACCACAGACCCGTTCTTCGCCTCGCGCATCCAGCAGGCAGTCGATAAGCAGCTCCAGTCAAAGGGATGGCAACTGACGACCACCGGGTGTTCTGTCAGCGTATTTGCCAGCGACAATCTGCACAACCAGAAGGAAACCCAAACGATGTATGACGGCTTTGGCGGCGGCTGGGGAGGCGGTTGGGGTTGGGGCGGCTGGGGCTGGGGTGGCGGATGGGCCGATCCAGGACTCGGCACGGCAACCACGACAACCTCCACTCAGCAGGTATCGAATCTGGTGATCGACCTCTTCGATGCCAGCTCCAAAAGCCTGCTCTGGAGAGGGTTGGCGACGGCGGACCTCTCGACCAACGCATCAAAGAACACCAACTCGCTGAACAATGACATCGCGAAGATGTTCAAAGGCTTCCCACCGAAGCCCGGCAACTAGGGTCCGGGGCGCTTCTTACCTGGAAGCGTCCTGTGCCAGCCGCAGACCTGAAAACTGCCAGCGAGTCGCAGGCGAGAAGAAGTTGCGATAAGTCGCACGGATATGAGTCGCAGGCGTGACACACGAGCCTCCGCGAAGCACGACCTGCGACGACATGAACTTGCCGTTGTACTCGCCCAGCGCACCGGGCAGCGGCTTGTAGCCGGGATAGCCCGTGTAGCCCGATTGCGTCCACTCCCACACATCGCCGAACATCTGCTGCAGGCCGGAGAGGGCCATAGCGGGCGCGGGGTGGAGTTTGCCGGTCTCGAGAAGGTTCGCCGCGGTCGCGGGCAGAACACTTCCCTTCTTCTCTGCATCGGGTTTTGGATAGGTGAGCAGCGCAGCCCGTGAATCGACCTCCTTGCGCAGCAGGCCAAGCTGGGCCGCCGCATGCTCCCACTCGAACTCTGTGGGCAGACGATGCCCCGCCCAGCGCGCATAAGCATCTGCTTCGAAGAGGCTGAGATGGCACACGGGCGTCTCACTCAGATCGTCAAGCGACCGGAAGCCGTGCAT
>DATHQG010000332.1:0-5328 GCA_035483075.1 Edaphobacter sp.
CAAAACGAGAGCGGCGAGCCCAAATGGTTCGCCGCTTTCGTTTGCACACCCGTCAAGCTACTTCTTGCTGTGTTGTGCCTTCAACGCCGGACGCAGAACATCAAGCGTCCCATCGACCGGTGGAGCGTTGAGGCCAAGCATCTCAGCTATGAACGGATAAATATTCACGTTCTCAAACGGCTTGAATTGGACGCCCGTGCGAACATCAGGCCCCGCAGCGAAAAAAATCGCCTTCATCTCAGGCATCGTGCGCGGATTGAACCCATGGCCACCATGAGGCTTATTCGTGTGTTCAGCCTCCGAAACAGGTGCATACGCACGGATCGTGAATGGCCCATTCGGCACGATGACCGGGTCGCCTTCGCGCGGGTTTGCGTCAAAGTGCAGCGAAGCCGGTGTCTCCGCTCGACGATAGACCTTGAACCGAGGGTCGGGATGGGCCAGAAACTCCTCATAGACCTCCTCGACATTGGCGTCCGGTTTCGCGTAGAGCAGGGAGCCATCCGTCCGAAAGTCGCTGAGGTCGGCATAGTCCGACAGGGTCACAGGACCGCCTTGCAACATGACCATGCCATGGTCCGCGACGACGACGAGATCTATCGGAAGATGCAGAGGAGCAAGTTTCGTCTGAAGGTCGCCGATCATAGAGTCCAGATGATGGACCGCCGCCCGCACCTCTTCAGAGTCAGGTCCGTAGGTGTGTCCCGCATGGTCGACGTTGGCATAATAAAGCGTAATGAAGTGCGGTCGAAGCTCTGGCGGCAGCTTCAGCCAAGCTACAACCTGGTCCACCCGCTTTTCATCATCCAGCTTGTCGTCGAAGTGCAGATAATACGAAGGACGTTTGCCCTGGATCTCGGCCTCAGAACCAGGCCAGAAGAGACACGCCGACCGCATCCCCTGCTGCTCCGCCAGCACCCACAGAGGCGTCCCGTTGTACCAACTGCCATCGCTGTTGGATTGCGGCTGGGTGTAGACATAGGTCTGCTCGCGCGCAGGGTCCCAGAAGCTATTGGCGACGATGCCGTGGTGCTCCGGATAGAGTCCCGTGACGATACTGATGTGATTGGGGAACGTCAGCGACGGATAAACGGGCAACATGCCCTCCGGCGCGCTCGCACCTCTAAATCCAAGTTGCAGAAGATGGGGCGCGCCGTACCGTCGAGGATAGTCATACCGAAAGCCATCGAGCGATACCAGGACCACATAGTGCTTCGCCTGCTGGGCCGCGGTGTTCGGCGGATTCGGTACCGTGATTACTGGCGTGGGGTCTTGTGCAAGAGCAAACCCGGCAGACAGAGCCCCGGCCAGCAGGAAACATCGAACGACAGCAAGGGCGCACCGCATCTGCATTCTGCTTATTCCGCCTTGTCTTCTATTTCCAGCATCTGCAGACACAACGGCCGCTCCAGCATGCAGTCCATCTTGGCAACCGAAGCCAGCGCACGCTCAATGGTCGAGGTCAAACATGGCTCCGTCGTTACGACAAACGGCAGCCGGTGCTTCGGATAACCTCGCCGCTGCAATAGCGAGTCAATATTGGCTCCCACCTTCGACAGCGCACCAGAGATGGCAAAGACGATCCCCGGCTTATCGTCGACGACAAATCGAAGATAGTGCGGCGCCAGAAAATCCCCCGTCACCTCACGCCTCCGCACCGGAAGCTCCACCGTGTTGCACCCTTGCGCAACGGCAAGAAGATCAGACACAACTGCGACTGCAGTCGGCTCTCCACCAGCACCATGACCGGAGAAGACCACATCACCGCCAAACCGCCCACTGATGACCACCATGTTCTGCGTGCCATGCGACCAGGCCATCGGCGAAGCGAGCGGAACCAGCATCGGCGCGACCCGCGCGTGCACCAGCTTACCGTCGAGCTCTGCGCGAGAGACCTGCCGGATGGTGCAGTTCAACTCCTTCGCATAGGAAAAATCAATGGCCTCGATCGTCGAGATGGTCTGGGTCGCGACTGCATCCGGATCGAGCTCAGCATGCATTGCAATGCGAGACAGAATGCAGAGCTTGGCGCGCGCATCGAAGCCGTCGACATCGGCGGAAGGGTCCGATTCCGCATAACCAAGCTGCTGTGCGTCAGCCAGAACGGTCGCGTAGTCGGCCCCCGCCTCCATGCGGCTGAGAATGTAGTTGCAGGTTCCGTTGACGATGCCGCTGAGCCGTGTCACCTGATCGCCGCAGAGCCCCTGCAGCATGCCGGGAATCACTGGAACACCACCCGCAACGGCGGCCCCATGTACCAGATGGACGTTGTGTTGTGCCGCGAGCTTTGCGAGAGCTGCGCCACAATAAGCGATGAGCTGCTTATTCGCTGTGACGACCGATTTACCCGCAGCCAGCGCCTTGCGTATCCAGCCTTCGACCGGGTTCAGGCCGCCCATCAGCTCGACCACGATATCGACATTGGAACGCAGAATGACATCGATGTCGTCAGTCCAAACGACGGACGTTGGCACCACTTTGGCGGCATCCGAGTTACGCTTCCGCTCCACGTTGCGGTTGAGAATATGGGTCAGCTCCACGCCCGGAAACTTCGAAGCCGCAAGTACGCGCGCAACCGAGCTGCCCACCGTTCCAAATCCAAGGATGGCGACTTTTACGACCGGGCCAGGCTTCGCCTTCTTGATTGCAGACCGCTTCTTTTGCTTCATTGCCATATTTAGTAGTCGATTCTGCCGGCTTGTGCGCGCCATGCATCAAAGCTTGAGATTGCCTTCTCCGGCAGTAGGTTCACAGTAGGGACCTTCCGTTCATTGATCGGCCGCTTCAACTCTTCATAGAGGAAGGCATCGTCGAAACCCGCCGCAGCCGCGTCCGCCGCACAGCTCCCGTAGAAAATAGCATCGCACCGAGCCCAGTAGATTGCAGCAAGGCACATCGGGCAAGGCTCGCAACTGGTATAGATATGGCAGCCATTAAGCTGAAACCTCTTGAGCGCAGCACACGCATTGCGAATTGCTACAATTTCGCCATGCGCCGTCGGGTCATTCGTTGCGGTAACGAGATTGGCGCCGCTCCCAACGATCTCCCCATCGCGCACGATGACCGCGCCAAACGGCCCTCCACGCCCGGACGTGACGTTCTCCGTCGCCAGCGCGATCGCTTTTTCCATAAAGATTGGGTTCCCCTGCATTTGGCTCGGTATCCTTATTGCACGCGTCGCGCGGCGAGAGTGACGGGATAATCAAATTATGGCACATGCCTTTCTCTCAAAACGGGTCGTGACACAACAAGGCACGCGCCCCGGCGCGCTACTCGTAGAAGACGAGACGATACGCGCGATCTGTCGGCCTTCGGAGATCCCAGCCGACGCCGTCGTTCACGACTGCGGCAATGAGGCGCTGTTGCCGGGGTTGGTGGACACACACGTCCACATCAACCAGCCCGGGCGTACTGAATGGGAGGGCTTTCGGACCGCCACGCAGGCGGCTGCCGCCGGCGGCTACACAACGCTGGTCGACATGCCACTGAACTGCCTTCCCGAGACCACTACCGTAGCTGCGCTGGAGGAGAAGCGCTCCTCCACGCAGGGAGACTGCTTTGTTGACTGGGCCGCCTGGGGTGGAGCGGTCGCGGACAACCAACAGCACATCCTTCCGCTCGCGCGCGCCGGTGTGCTCGGCTTCAAATGCTTCCTCATCTACCCCGGGTGCGACGGCTTCACCATGATCGACCAGCAGCAGTTGGAGGCAGCGCTTCCCTTCATTGCAGAGACAGGCCTCCCGCTCCTCGTGCACGCAGAGTTGGCCGGCCCAATCGACGCTGCGACCGAAAGACTGCGCGGTGCCGATTGGCGAAGCTACGCTACCTATCTTGCGTCGCGACCTGATGAAGCCGAACTTCTGGCGATCCGGCTGATGGTGCGACTCTGCCGTCAATACAATTTCCGGCTGCATATCGTCCATCTCTCCACGGCGCTCGCTCTCGATGAGCTGAAGGCCGCACGCGACGAAGGCCTGCCCATCACGGTGGAGACCTGCCCGCACTATCTGCACTTCGCCGCAGAAGCCATCCCCGACGGCGCCACCCTGCTGAAGTGCGCCCCACCGATTCGCAGCAAGGAAAACCAGCAGCACCTATGGCGCGGGCTGCGCGACGGGACCATCGACATGGTCGTCACCGATCACTCGCCTTGTCCACCCTCGATGAAACGTGAAGATTCAGGACGCTTCGACCAGGCCTGGGGCGGGATCGCTGGCATCTCTCTTGCGCTTTCAATCATCCACACGGAGTGCCGCAATCGAGGCTTCACCCTCGACCACATCGCCCGTTGGATGAGCAGCGCACCCGCAGCGCTTGCCGGAATCAAGCATCGTGTAGGAGCACTCGAAGCTGGCCGCGACGCAAACTTCATCATCTTAGACACAAACGCAGAGTTCACCGTCACCCCCGACAAGCTGCACTACCGCCACGCAATCTCGCCTTACCTCAACGAGAAGCTGCGTGGAGTAGTGAAAGCCACGTACCTCCGCGGACAGGTGGTGTACCGCGAGGGCAGCTTCGCTCCGGGCCCGTCCGGACGCGAGATCACGCTATAGTAATCAAACGACTTATGAACAAAGTCCTTGCCCGATGGAACTCGCTCGACTCCGCCGCCGCAGCACGCGAGGCGCTTCCCTGCTGCGGTTCGTCGGCCTGGGCAGTTGCCCTGGCTGCGAGTCGGCCAATAGCGGATGAGGCTTCTCTGATCGAGACGTCCTCCTCCGTTTGGCATGCACTGTCTGAGAAGGACTGGCAAGAAGCGTTCGACAGTCACCCGCGTATTGGCCAGAAGCACGCACAGACCCACGCGACCGAAGAATCGTTGCGCTGGTCCGCGCAGGAGCAGCGGACGGCCCTCTCCGAGGACGACGCAAACAAGCTTGCGCTCGAAGAGGCCAACCGACGCTACGAGCAGAAGTTTGGGCGAATCTTCATCGTGTGTGCGACCGGAAAGACCTCCACCGAAATACTCAGGGCCCTCGAGGTCCGAATGAAAAACGACGCGGCAACTGAGCTACGCGAGGCGGCCGAACAACAACGTCAGATCACGCAACTTCGTCTTCATCGCTGGCTGGAGTCCGAATAGTCATGGGCATCTCAACCCACATTCTCGATACAGCGCTCGGTCGCCCTGCCGCAGGCGTTCCCGTCACCCTCGCCCGCATGACGAACGGTGTTTGGTCTCTCATCAACGATGCAATCACCGACGCCGATGGCCGCTGCAAACAACTGCTGCCGTCGACCCAAACCCTGCAACCGGGTATGTATCGTGTCCACTTCGAGACCGCTGTCTACTATAAGCGGAGCCAGGTCGAAGGACTCTACCCC
>DATHQG010000333.1:0-10969 GCA_035483075.1 Edaphobacter sp.
CATCGAGCACAATCTCGACGTCATCAAATCCGCCGACTGGGTCATCGACATGGGCCCCGAAGGCGGCTCCGGCGGCGGCCAGATCGTAGCCACTGGCACCCCCGAAGAGATCGCCGCCAACCCTCACTCACACACTGGTCACTGGCTGGCACCCGTTCTTCATCTGTCAACGTCTAAAGCAGAGCCGGAGCTTCAGGTCACCGCATAACGCAAACTGCAGCTCAGCCGCCGCGTGTTATTTTCTTCTGAGAACGTGGAGATGAATGCCATGAAAATGTTATGGCGATCAGGCTGCACGCTTGCCCTGGCCGGAGTTGTTTTTAGCGCGTTGTACGCCCAGCGTCCCTTCCGTCAGTACCCGTCCGTCGAGGGATACGAAACCATGCCTCTGCCAGCCGATTGGATGCGCCACGCCGAGTGGGCCTTCGCCCGGCTCATGTATCCTCCCGGCCCTCTCGACGGCTACTACCCGCGCTTTCAGGGCGACTGGCATAAGGGCCTCTCCCTCTGGACCCAGGACTATCCCAAGGCCGACCGCGCCCTCTCCGCAGCCGTCGGCCGTCTCACCCGCATCGACGCCCGCTCCGTCGAGCAGCCCGTCAACCTCGACGACGGCGACGAAATCTACAACTGGCCCTGGCTCTACGCCGTTCAGGTTGGCGAGTGGGGCCTCACCGAACCGCAAGCAAAAAAACTTCGCGACTATCTTCTTCGCGGCGGCTTCTTCATGGCCGACGACTTCCACGGACACGAGGAGCAAGCCTACTTCGAAAAAACCATGAAGATGGTCTTCCCCGAACGCCCCATCGTCGACATTCCCAACGACGACCCCATCTTCCACACCGTCTTCGATCTAGACGACCGGTTCCAGGTCCCCGGCGCCGAACACTTAACCACCGGCTTTAAAAAAGATGGCAGGGTCGCACATTGGCGAGGGATTTACGACGACAAAGGCCGCATCATGGTCGCGATCTCGCTGAATTCCGACATTGGCGACTCGTGGGAGTGGTTTGACAGCCCCCGCTATCCCCAAAGGTTCTCCGACCTCGGAATCCGCATCGGCGTTAACTACGTCGTCTACGCAATGACCCACTAAACCGCATTCGGGAAATCACGTGGTCCTGGTAGCTCTCGGCAAGACTACCGCTCCAACTCGGAAAACATCATCCGCGGCTGTCCCATCCAGAAGCGATTGCTCATGCCGATGGGCAGGCCATAGCGCCGATGATGAAGTCTTGCGCAGGCCTCGCGGTACGGTCCCACAAATCGCACCATTGCAGGCAACCGGCGGTAGATTCGCGGAAGCCAGTTCAACGCCCGGGCCGCCGCATCCCGCTCTTTGAAACCATACTCAAGCGCAAACTCAACACGAAGCCGCTCGGGCAACTGTGCAGCGGTCAAAGCGCGATACCACTCCGGAACCGGCACCCACGAGCCACTTCCATGCAGGACACGATGCGCCATCTCCCTCGAGAGCGAGTTGACCCCCAGCTTCCCGGAGGCCAACATGGCGCGGTTGTATCGCTCGAACTCTGACCAGTCTCGCGGCAATGCATCAGCAGGAATACCGAACAGCGCTGCCATCTTCCTGCTCTCGGCATAGTAAACCTCTCGCTCCTCCCTCGAGATTGGCGGCAGCACACAGTCGTGCGCAATGAGCGCACTTTCCACCAGAGTGGCATAGACCCATAAAAGTGCATTCACTTCGTTGGCCTCATAGTGCGCTCCCTGCCGGTGGGCCGCCACACTCTCAGGAAGTTCTCCCTGGATGCGCGTATGCAGACGATACAAATGCTTGGAGGCCGCCAACGCCTGCTCCAATGTTCCAAAGATCATCGTGAACACGACGCGGAAAGTGTTATGAAATCTCGCTAGCGGGTCCTCTCGAAGGTTCGAGTGCTGGTCGAGCGCCACAGCCACCCACGGATGCGCCAGCTGAAGCAGGGCCGCACGGCCCGCACCGAGAAACAAAGCGGCTTCCCTGTTGACCTTCCAGCTTACCGACGACGGCCCAAAGATCCCCGCGCGCGGATCGGACGCCTCGTCCTTAACAGACTTCCACAGACCCTCCATCTGCTCCCGCGAGACGAGTGAATTTTCATCTGCCATGTCGCCTCGTTTCAGGGCCGATCAACTTGCCGGTTGCTGTTTCCAAAGCGTCCTCAGCCTTCACCTTCACGTCTGGCTCCACTCCCACTCCCTCCCAATCTGCCTTTGAAAACGGATTGACCACCTTCACCTCAGGAATTCCGATGTCATAGCTGAACTGCTCCGCACCGGACCAACGTCGTCCCGAAAGTCAGCATATACACTGGTTTGTCCGCTAGTCTGTTCCCGGAATAGGCGACTGCGTCTACCACCTCTCCGTCGGACTCTCCCGGGCTTGTACATGTACTCCGGATGGTCGAAGAGATAGGCCGAAATCAACATCACCAGGGGAAGCCGCAACGAAAACTATATTTCGAGCTTAGCCGGAGCATCGCCAAACATCAGCGAAATCGCCTGCGATACGCAAGCGGGCTGACGCCGAACTCCGCACGAAATGTATGATTGAAGTTCGACACATCACCAAAGCCACAGTCCAATGCAATATCTAAAACCTGTGCCTTCCCCCGTAAGAGGAGAGTCGCCGCTTCACGAATGCGCACCCTGCGCACATATTGGTGTGGAGTTACTCCAGTCAACCGCTTGAAGATGCGCAGAAAGTGATACGGGCTCAATCCCGCATGCTGCGCAAGACGAGCCAGCGAGAGATTGCTCTCCGGATGTCGCTGAATCATGCGCACACATCGCGTAACCTGGCCGAGTGCGGTCCCCCCAGCTCCACCCGTCGCAGGCATTCCCCGAGCAAGCCTCACCGCCTGCCCAGCCATCTGCAGGCTCAGTTCCTCCCACGAGACGGAGACATTAGCCAACCCAGCTTTGGCCTGTGCGACGAAGCTCGATAGAGCGCGCAGGGCGGGCAGCCGGACCACAGGAAACTCCGGTCGGCCGCGCTTAACTCCCGCATCCGCCGCAACTCTCGCAAAGTGCTCCGGAGCATAGCTGAAAGAAAGGCAGCGATCTCCGCTGCCGTGGTCATGACTGCACTCGAAGTCGTCGTCCGCATTGACCAGCAATAGAGACCCCACCGTCATCAGTTCACAACCAACCGCAGAGCGGTACTGGAAGCTTCCGGCCATAACGATCGCGATATGGAAGTCGGTGTGGCGCTCTTCCAGGGAACGGTCATGCGGGCCGCAAGTACAGATCAGGTCCGATATCGTCCAGCCATCGCCTTGCGCCAGCACTCTCCCCATCATGCCGCCGGGGGCGCCACTCAGGGCCTTGCGTATCAAAGCCTCATCGAGTCCCATAGCAATTTCCGCCAAGAAGTCCCCGCTCTCTCTCTGTTATTCAATCTATAGCGCAAAGGAGATTTAGGAAAATGGCTTCCATTCACAAAGAAATCCTCATCAACGCAAAGCCCGAAGACGTCTGGTCTGCGGTTCGTGACTTCGGCGCAGTACACAAACGTCTGGCGCCAGGCCTCGTAGTCGATACTCGTCTCGACGGAGAGACGCGCACCGTCAGCTTTTCTAACGGCGTGGTCGTGCAGGAGCGTCTCATAGACATCGACGACGACGTCCGTCGGGTCGCTTATTCCGTTGTGAAGAGCTCACCGACCCACCACAACGCCTCAATGCAGGTCTTCACCGCCGGTGAAGGGCGCAGCCGCTTCGTCTGGATCGCCGACCTCTTGCCGGACGAACTCGCCGCATCGATAAGCTCGATGATGGATCAGGGGAGCTCTGTCATAAAGCAAACACTGGAGAGCAACATGAATTCCGTCTAGTGGCTGAGAACCTTGGCCCACCCTGTTATCCTTAATTCAGGAAGCTGTGAAGCCTGGCCAATCCTGGTCGGGCTTCCGCACTTAATAACGGACACAAACTCCAGGCCTGAAGGTCTTTGTTTAAAAATTTGCAATCATAAGATGAGGGAGGAGTGCCAAGATGCCGAAGACAACAGACCATAAAATCGCCAGCTCGTCTCGGCGTACACTGCGGTCCTTTGTCTGGGCATCTCTCATATTCTTCGGTTTTCTCCCCACCACAAAGACGATCTACGCCCAACTCCCCGCCGGCACCACCGACGCCACTCAGCCACAACAACAAAAACAAGATCCCCTCCTCACTCAGGCCAATGAAGCCCTCGAGAAGCGCGACTACCCCACCGCCCTCAAGCTCCTGACAACCCTCACCGAAAAATCGCCCAACGACCCGCACCTCCTCTACGACCTGGCCTTCACCCAGGACGCCCTCGCCGAAACCCCAGCCCAAACCTCCACCGCCGAGACCACCTACCGCCGCGCAATCGCCGCCGACCCCGCCTACTTCGACCCCCACCTCGCCCTCGGCCTCCTCCTCGCCCGCAGCGGCAAACTTTCCCTCGCCCACGCCGAACTCCTCCAGGCCATTACTCTCACCACCGACAACCCGCTCCTCAAGGCCCGCGCCTTCCGTGCCCTGGCCCGCATCGACCAGACCACCGACCCGGCCACCGCTAGCGACGAACTCCTCTCGGCCCTCAAGCTCTCGCCCGAAACCCCCGACGACATTCTCCTCACCGGCGAGCTAGCCGAAGCGTCCGGCGACCCCACCGCAGCCGAAGCCGCCTACCGCCGCCTACTGGCCGCCGACCCGCAGAACTCCGACGCCACTGCCGCCCTCACTCATCTCCTTCTGCACCAGCAAAAACCCGACCAGGCCGAGACCCTCCTCACCGCCGCCCTGGCCAAAGACCCAGACGACCCCACCCTCAACGCCCAGCTCGCCAGCCTCTACGAAAAGCAAGGAAAGCCGGCGCAGGCCGTCCCCTTGGCCGAAAAACTTCACGCCGCCCACCCCGAAGACCCTACCCTCACCCGCCTCCTCGCCCGTCTCTACAGCCATAACCAGCAGTACGACAAGGCCGCTCCCCTCTACGCCGCGCTGGTCGCCAGCTCCCCGCAGGACCCCACCCTCCTCGACGACGACGCCGACGTCCTCATACACCTAAAGCAGTACGCAGAAGCCGAGGCCCTCCTCAAGCGCGCCATCGCCAACCCGTCCGCCTTCCCTACCAAAGAAGACCTCGGCAACGCCGCCGGCCACCTCGCATTTGCCTCATCAGCTAATAACGATCCAACGATAACCTTGCAAGCGCTAACACTTCGTGCTACAGTATTGGGCAATTCGCCGAGCTCGTTGTTCCTCGAAGCAACGGCCCACGATAAGCTGCACCACACGAAACAGGCGACCGACCTGTACAAACAGTTCCTCTCCGTGGCAAACGGCCAATTCCCGGACGAGGAGTGGGAGGCCCGCCACCGCCTCATCACCCTCGAACACACGAAGTAGAAACGCTCCCGCGAGGTGCGTTATGAAATTAATCCTTCGTTTCGCCGTTGTCCTCCTTCCCCTCCCTTTGTCGCTGTCCCTCTGCGCTCCTGTCCACGCCTCCTCCATCGATGAAAATCTTCCCGACGCTCAGGCCTTGGCCCAGCTCGAACTTCGCGCCCAGCAAGCCGGCCCTCGCGACCAGTGCTTCCTCTACACGGAGCTCGTCCACACCATGACCGAGATCGCAGGCAGGCAGATGGTCAACGGCGACATTGACCAGGCCAGCGCTACGCTGAAGAAGGTCAACCAGTACGCACAGCTAATCCACATGGATCTCGCCAGCAACAGCAAGCGCCTCAAGAACGCCGAGATGCTCCTCCACCACACTAGCTATCGCCTGAGCGAGTATCTCCACAAGGCCTCCAGCGAAGATCAAGCCACCCTCAAGGTCACCCTCAAGCAGCTCGACCAAGTCCACGACGAACTCCTCGCCGAAGTCTTCAAACACTAAGGACCAACGACTTCGTCATGCATCTGCATATTGGGGCGCAGTCGAAAGACCTGTGTGGTCCGCTCGTAGAGTCAAATCTATTTCACGCCGTCTTCGCGTAGTAGACTCATTCCGGTCGGCTCATTGTCGATACGGCATAGGGAACCAATGTTTCGTCGTCTCCTCTTCGCTCTCGTTCTCCTCGCTCTCACTCCGCCTCTCCACGCTCAGGGTGCCGACTCTGCTCTCTCTGAAGGCGAGATCGAGCAGCTCCGCGAGTCCGCCTACTTTCCCAACGATCGTGTTCTCGTCTTCATCAAGCTCCTCGACACCCGCAACAAGGCGATCCAGGACCTCTTCGCCCACCCGCGCAAACCCGGCCGTGAAGAGGACACACACGACCTGCTCGAACAGTTCACCGCCATCGCCGACGAGCTCAACGACAACCTCGACGACTACGGCCCACACCACCGCGACATCCGCAAGTCGCTGCCCAAACTCCTCGACGCCACCGAGCGCTGGTCCTCCAACCTGAAACAACCCCCCGAAAATCCCGTCTACGACCTCTCGCGCAAACTTGCCCTCGAATCCATTCGGGACATCCGCGAAGAGGTCACGCGCCTCGTCGAAGAGCAGAAGGCCTGGTTCGCCGCCCATCCACCCGCCAAAGACGACCAGAACAAATCCATGCCCCCCGAGGTTCCCCGCTGACCGTCATGTCCCTTAACCCTGGCGTCCAATAACGAACCAACGATTACACCCCGACCTCAGAATAGGAATTGATAACGGCACGGGAAAAGAGTCTGGTCTAATAAAGACATCAATTCAGCAACAAGGACCAAGACCCTGACCACTCCAAAGCATCCCGGCCCATCTCCACTGCGTCAGTTCCTGCAGCTCTTTTCGCCGTCGCCGGCGCAGTCCCCTGCTCTCTTTCAGGAAGGTCCAGCAACAACACTCCAGCCTCCCAGACAAAAAGGGCCGCGCGCAAAAAGGTCCCCCGCACCCACCTCTCTCGTCGCCGTCTTCGAGCACGAGTACCGCGAACTCCGACCTCGGGCGCCCATCCCCGCCCTCGACATCCGCTTTCGCCGCTTCACCTCACTCAACACCACCATCCGTCTCCGCGAAGGCCGCCTGAACGTCCGTCTCTCCGACATCCTCGAGCACGCACCCGACCCCGTCCACCACGCCATCGCTCACATCCTTCTCGCCAAGCTCTACAAGAAGCCCATCGCCCGCATCCACGCCGACCGCTACCGCCGCCACGTCTCCTCCGAGGCCGTCTCCAGACAAGCCGAGCACGTCCGTCAGACCCGCGGCCGCAAACGCGTCTCCACGCCCGCCGGCCACCACTACGATCTCGACGAAGTCTTCGAGTCCCTCAACGCACGTTTCTTCCACGGCCTCCTCGGCCGCCCCACACTCACCTGGAGCGCCCACCATGCCCGCCGCATGCTAGGACACTACGACGCCGCACACAACACCATCGTCGTCAGCCGCGTCTTCGATCGCCCCGACACCCCGCGCTGCGCCATCGAGTACCTCCTCTACCACGAGATGCTTCACCTCAAACATCCCGTCCGCGTCAGGGCCGGTCGCCGCTGCGTCCACTCCCGCGAATTCCAGGTCGAAGAACGCCTCTTCCCCGAACTCGATGCCGCTAAAGCGTATTTAAAGCAACTGTAAAAACTCCCAGTCACCTTCCAGACGAAGACCAAATTCCGCCCAGCATCGGTCGTCCCCGTGCTACGATTCCGCTACGCCAAAAGCGTCCGCGCTTCGGCATGCAGTATCTCGTTTTGCAGGTCGCACGAAACGTCATCGATCTCACGGGCCCGATCAGCAGTGCTTTTCTCGCAAACACAAATAACCCTCACCACAAGAAAGTGCAGGTGACACAATGCCTCTCTCCAAACGAGCAGCAGCCGAGTTCTTCGGCACCTTCTGGCTTGTCTTCGGCGGTTGCGGCAGCGCCGTTCTCGCCGCCGGCGTCCATCTCGGCATCGGCTACGTCGGCGTGGCCTTCGCATTCGGACTCACCGTCCTCACCATGGCCTTCGCTATCGGTCACGTCTCCGGCTGCCACCTCAACCCCGCCGTCTCCATCGGCCTCGTCACCGCCAGGCGCTTTCCCATCTCCGAACTCCCCGCTTACATCGTCGCTCAGGTCCTCGGGGCCATCGCCGCCTCCGGAGTTCTATATCTGATCGCCAGCGGCAACTCCACCTTCTCCCTCGCCGGAGGTTTCGCCTCCAACGGCTACGCCGACCACTCCCCCGAGCACTACTCCCTCCTCGCCTGCTTTCTCATCGAAGTGCTCCTTACCGCCTTCTTCCTTCTCGTCATCCTCGGCGCCACCGACGAGCGCGCCCCCAAAGGCTTCGCCCCCATCGCCATCGGACTCTGCCTCACCCTGATCCACCTCATCAGCAT
Source organism: Edaphobacter sp. (assembly GCA_035483075.1). Taxonomy (GTDB): domain Bacteria; phylum Acidobacteriota; class Terriglobia; order Terriglobales; family Acidobacteriaceae; genus Edaphobacter. Next base: position 8,290 of record DATHQG010000333.1, read on the forward strand.
TCCGGTCACCAACACCTCGGTCAACCCCGCCCGAAGCACCGGCCCTGCGATCTTCGTCGGCGGCTGGGCGCTCGGTCAGCTCTGGCTCTTCTGGGTCGCTCCAATCCTCGGCGCGATCATCGGCGGCCTCATCTCGACCGCCTTCTTCGCCGCCCCACAGCAGCCCCTCCGCGAAGAGATGTCCGCAAAGCCTTAGCCTCTACAAGCGAGTTCGTAGACGGCCTCTACGAACTCGCCTCCACTACCCGCGCCGCAACCACCTCACGTCGCCGCGTAGCCAATACCACAACCAACCCCACCACCACCGAGCCCAGCGCCGCGACCTGCGCGTTACTCATCCCCCAGTAAAGCCGCGGATTGAGTCGTACGAACTCAACCAGAAAACGCCCAATACCACTCAACACCAAATACAGGCCGGTCAGCCATCCAAGCGGCCTCGCCTTCGCGCCCAGCCGCCACAACAGCCACGCCAGCGCTAGCGAGAACAGAAACTCATACACTGGCGTGGGCTGTACCATCGCGTTCGCCGCAGCGCCCGGAACCAGGGCACGCACCGGGACAAGAGCGTCGGCACGCAGATGGACACCCCACGGCAACGTTGTCACCTTGCCGTAGTCCCCATCACCCGATGTCAAACACCCAATCCTCCCCACGCCATACCCAATCGCCGCCGCCGGCGCAGCGAGGTCCAGCATCCGCACCGAAGCCTTCCACCCCGTCAACCCTTCCGGCTTCGCGGTCCTCCCCTGCCACATCAGCATCGCGATCCCGACCAGCATCCCGCCAAACCACGCAAACCCTGCCTGGAACCAGTGCAGAAACTCCATCACCACATCGAACGGATGTCTCCATCCCGGTGCTCCCATCGACCGCAGCGCGAACTTTAGATCAGCCACGTTCTGCAGCTCATGCCACGTCTTCGCCCCGATCACCCCGGCGATCACCACAAACGCCACTACGCTCAGCGCGTCCGCATCCACACCGTTGCGTACAAAGTTCTTGTGCAACACCACCGTCGCCGCCACCGCCGCCAGCCACAACAACAACCCAAACGTACCCAGATGCACCGGGCCAATATCAATATAGGGAAACATAGTCCTCGCTCCTTTAAAGTATAGCCACCTTTCCCTCCACCCCCTATTCGCGCTACGCTTCCCTTATGTCTACAAGCAAGCCCGTCTTTCCCCCCGCCGCAGGAATGGAAGTTCTCATCTCCAAAAAACAGATTGCAGACCGAACTCAAGAGATCGGTGCCAGGATCACCGCCGACTATTACGGCAAGTCCATCGTCCTCATCGGCGTCCTCAAGGGCGCCGCCATCTTCCTCGCCGACCTGGCCCGCGCCATCGAAGTCGACAACACCTTCGATTTCGTCGCCGTCTCCAGCTACGGCCGCGCCCGCGTCTCCTCCGGCGCCGTCAAACTCATCAAGGACATCGACAACCCCATCGAAGGTAAGCACGTCATTCTCGTCGAAGACATCCTCGACACCGGCCTCACCCTAAGCTACCTTCGCGGCCTCATGCTTCAGCACAAACCTGCCTCACTCAAAATCGCCACCTGCCTCGACAAACCCGAGCGCCGCCTCGTCCCCATCGAGGCCGACTACGTGGCCTTCAAGATCCCCAACCGGTTCGTCATCGGCTACGGCATGGACTACGCCGAGCACTACCGCGGCGTCGAAGATATCCGCATCTTCCCCTCCGAAGTCGCAGGCCACTAGCGACGCTGCGCCCTCCCGGAGGGCGATTGTAAAGACAGCCCTCAAAAAGACGCCGCCCCGATCAGGGGGCGGCGAGCCAGAGAGGTACAGGGTACAACCTTGTGGACGGTCAAGCCGACGACGGCGCTCTGCATAATATCTCCCAACGTCGTGGTGATCGTAATGTGTGATGCGCCTGCGGGCGTGACTGCGTGGATCCGCCGCGGACGAGCGACCCGCGATCAAGCGCCTCGACGACGCCCCGCCCGAAGTTAGGGGCCAACAGGTAAGTGCCGCCGGTATTGGTGACCAGCGCCAGGCCGGTGTACGCCGCCGAGCGGTTCATAATCTCCTCGCTCTCGCCTTCTTGTCCGGGAAGACAAAAAAGATCTCTGCCGGTTGAGCGAATTTGCCGGCTACATGCAGCGTAGGCCGATGACGCACGCCAGTTGTCAACGAATGGTCACGGCAAGGTAATTATGTTGTCCATCGGCCCTTCTTGTCGTCATTCTGACCCTGAGCTTGTTGAAGGGGAAGAATCCCGGTATTTCGCTTGGAGCAGCAATAAGATAGAGGAATGACACGACCCGATCAGGCCTGGCAAGACCTGAGTCTGGACTGGGACCAACCGATCGCCCCTTTCGATGAAACTGAACTTCGCAAACCAGAGACTTTCTAATGATTGCCAGACAACAAACTCATTCTCTTTGTCGGTGAAGCCAACCGATTGAGTTTGCCGAAGGAGAAGAGTCCCCTCATTTTGCCCCGAATTGTCATTCTGAGCGAAGCGAAGAATCCCCGCATTTCGCTCGCGGCAGCGATACTTTCTTAGTTAGCCGCCCAAAAAGTTAGCCGCCCAAAAACCTCCGATAGACAACTCGCCCGGTCAGTCCCCGGGCCCCCGCATGAGAAGAAGGCATTAGGGCCCTTCTCTTGCTGACAAGCTAACTAGCAGCGGAGCCGGCGAGAATATATCAC
>DATHQG010000334.1:0-13394 GCA_035483075.1 Edaphobacter sp.
GCGCGGTCCTCAAAAAGCCGCTGCGATCTCTGGATCATCTCCTCATGGTGATGATGACTGACCAGAAAATAGAAATAGTCCGCCTGCAAAAGATGATGTTCGATGCCGCTCAGCACCAGCGTCGCATACCCATCGCTCACCTCGGGCACAAGCACACCGAGCGTCTGACTCCGCCGATTGCGCAATGAGCGAGCAAACAAATTCGGCCGGTAGTTCAGCTTTTCCGCCGCGGCAAGGATCCGGTCCTGCGTCCTTTGCGGGATCGAGCGCGCTGCTGGTGATGCACTGAGCACTCGAGAAATAGCTGCCACAGACAACCCCAGATGGTCCGACAGCACCTTAAGGCTTACCGGCTTTGGCTCACGCTTCGGCGGAGCGGGTATTGCTGCGTGTGTTCGGGTATTTCGAGGCACCATTGCAGTCTGTCACAAAAGCACATCACCAAAGAAATATATTGCTGTGTCCCTTGACATCCCTTTTGCAAAAGGGCAGTATTCCCCACTAGGCAAACGATTGCCTAACGGCCGGAGATGGCCATAGCTGTGAACCTGTGGGCTTTATGGGAGGCAGTTTATGAAGAAAAGAATTTCCAGCGCCCTCGCAATCTGCGCGATGGCAGTTATGTTTCTGTGCCTGAGTTCCTCCGCGTTCGCTCAGTTCCGCACTTCAATCCAGGGTGTTGTGAGCGACCCTGAGGGGGCAGTCATCCCGGGTGCAACCCTTACGCTCAAGAACTTGTCGACCAACGAGACGGTTGTAAGAACGAGCGATCCGGCCGGCGTCTTCAACTTCAATGCTCTTCCTCCGGACCACTTCTCATTGACTGTGGAGAGGGCTGGTTTCCAGAAGCAGGTCCTCGACAACCTGCAGTTGATCCCTGAGCAGGCAAACGCATTAAATGTGAAGCTAGCCCTCGGCGTGGAGTCGACGACCGTTACAGTGAACGCCTCTCTGTCGCCGGCCCTGGACACCGAGACCGCAAATTCCGGAACATCAATTACGGACAATCAGATCCAACATATGCCGGTCTATCAACGCGATGTGACCCAGCTCATTCAGTTGGCGCCTGGAGTTCTGGCCACGGGAGCGCAGTCCGCCGGGGGCGGTGGATTCCAGGCTCCAGGCACGCAGACCGGGGCCTCATCGGGAGGCGGCGGCAATTTAGGACACTCGAGCAGTATCTTTGCGACGGAAAATGGCGCTTCGGCCAACGCAAACGGCGGCCAGTTTGAAACCAACGGCTACAGCATCGACGGTATCAGCACCGTGAGCGCCGTCTGGGGCGGAGCGACGGTCGTCACCCCCAGTGAAGATTCGGTGGGCAACGTTAAAATCGTTACCAATGCCTACGACGCTGAAAATGGACGTTTCTCGGGGGCGCTGACCGAAATTACCTCCAAGAGCGGAACCAACAATCTTCACGGCAGCTTTTTCGTTCAGATCGCTCGTCCTGGACTGAATGCTTATCAACGTTGGAACGGCCCCCAGTCCGTGCAGTCGGTTAATCCCACCACCGGAGTCAAACTGACACCCGCCCAGCGCGGCCTGCTTCGGGACCAGGACCGTTATAACCAATGGGGTGGAAGCATCGGTGGACCGATCTGGAAGAACAGGGTCTTTGCCTTCTTCGCCTATGAGGGACAAAGCCAGACCATACAGGCGACCAGCAACCAATGGTTCCCCACCTCGGCGCTTACTGCATTGGCGCCGCCAAACAGCATCGCCTCTACCTTCCTCAACTTCAAGGGAGCGGCAGTCTCTGGCACCCCGATTGCCTCGACAACCTGCGCGTTTGCCGGCCTCGTGGAAGGCGTAAACTGCCGTACCATCGCGGGTCAGGGCTTGAACATTGGTTCGCCGCTGACCACCGGCCTGGGCAAGCAGGACCTCACCTGGGTGAACGCCAGCAACCCCGGCGTCGGCAGTGGACTCTCAAACACGCCGGATATCACCCAGTACGCCATATCCAATCCAACGACCGACGATTTCAAACAGTACAACGGACGCCTCGATGCCGATATAACCGGGAAGGATCATGCCAGCTTCGCGATTTATTGGGTTCCATCGAGCACGACCATGCTTCGGGGCGGACTGGGTTATCAGCTCTTCAATCACTCCCAGACGAACGACGCTTTTTCGGTCATCTGGAACCACGTCTTCTCGGCGACCTTCCTGAATGAAGCCCGCGCCAACGCGGCGGGCTGGCGCTACAACGAGATTGCGAGTAACCCTCAGGCCCCCTTCGGCCTGCCCCAGGACCAGATACAGGCGATTGGCAGTATCACCCTGGGCAACCTCGGCGCGTCGGGGCCCAATCATCTGGACCAATGGACCTACGGCTACAAGGACGTTGCCACCTGGGTACATCACTCGCAAACGATGAAATTCGGATTCGATTTTACCCGGCTCTACTATCTGAATGATCCGATCGGGGTGCCGAATTACAGCTTCTACAATATCTGGGACTTCCTGAATGATGCCCCGGAGGCGGAAGGCGGTCCGTTCCAGGCAACCACCGGTTTTCCCGGCGGCTTCCGCAACGATAACCGTCAGAACTTGTTCGGCGTCTTCTTTCAGGACGACTGGAAGGCCCGTCCCAACCTTACTTTGAGCGCCGGCCTCCGCTATTCCTACTTCGGGCCGCTCACGGATAACGACAACCACATGGGCGTACTCACGTTTGGCACTGGATCAAGCCTCTTAACCGGCATCACAATCCGTACGGGAATCGGCGCGTGGAACGCGCAAAAGCTCAACTTTGGCCCGCAGGTCGGCTTCAACTGGAGTCCGACTGCAGCCGAAGGCAGAGTGGTCTTCCGCGGCGGTTTCGGCCTGAACTATAACCAGGGGCAGATCGCAAACACCAACGCGAATGACGGCAACCCGCCGGGAACCAGCTCTGTTCCGGGCAGCAGTCAAAGTCCCACCCAGATCAATCCGAATATCCTCTACGCGGTCTCGAGCAGTCCAACCAATATCAATGGCTTTCCGTCGAACCCACACACGATTACCACATTTAACTCCGCCGGCCTGCCGACCGCCGGCAGCGCAAACCTCAGCGCGCTGCCCGGCCCCGCTAACTTGCCCACTGAGTACCAGTATCATTACTCACTCGACATGCAGGTGGATTTAGGTCATCAGTTGGTTATGACTCTAGGCTACACAGGCAGTTCCGGTCATCACTCCTTGTACAACTACAACGCAAACGCTCTCGGAGTCATTGTGGGGGCGCCGCTGAACCCTCTAATAAATAGCGTCGGCACCTTCGGCAGCTTTGGTAAATCCAACAACAATATGATGCTCGCTGGAATGAAGCACCAGTTCTCGCACACCTTCTCCGCGGAAGCGCAGTATGCATGGGGCCACAGCATGGATACCGACTCCGGCCCGTATTCTTTCGACCCTTACCTGTACAACACCCGCTACTCCTATGGGCGGTCGGATTTCGACATCAATCAGTCTTTCAAAATCTTCGGCCTCTGGCAGCCGGTTTTCTTTCACGGCAGCCATAACTGGGTAGAGAAGATCGTCGGTGGATGGTCGCTCAGCGGTATATTCAGCGTTCACTCAGGCTATGGGTGGACTCCGGTCTATAACGCGCCACACCAGATCTACTGCTTTACCTGTAACTACGGATTCCAGAACCTGCGTCCCTACCCCCTTGTAGCAGCTCGCAACAGCACCAGCAACAATGCCTTCAAAACAGGAAGCAGTTTTTCCAACCCGGGAACCGCCAATACAGGTACGAACAATGATCAATTCAGCAACAACTACTTTATGTTTCCGAACTATGCGAATGCGATTACCGACCTTCCTGGGCAGACCTCAACCAACTTCATCCCTCCGCCGGGACTCATTCGCAACTCCTTTGGCGGCCCCGACTATCGTGACCTCGATCTAAATATTGCCAAGGCATTCGGCTTGCCCAAGATGCGAGTGCTCGGTGAGGGCGCCCAGATCGAAATCAAGGCCAACATGCTTAACGCCCTCAATTTATTGAATATCAACCCGAGCACCCTCTCGACCAATATCGCAAACTCCAACCTCAGTCAGGCATCAGCCGCACTTGGATCAAGAACTATCGATTTTCAGATCCGCTTCAGCTTCTAATAAGTACTGCGGGGTGCGTCTATAAGTCGCACCCTGTAGTTTGCTTCGACACGTTTCGCAATAGTAAACAGCGGCACCCGCTAGATCGCGACGCGTCGATGAAATACATGAATCTTCACACTCTGCAAAAAATGCCAGGAGTACTTCATGTCGCGGGCTAATCCAGTACTGTCCTTGCTTTTGGGATTAGCAACGATACTCGCGACCGGCCTTGCGTCAAGCCGCCAATCGCTTGCACAGGAACACATAGAAATTAACGCAACCGCGCAGACAACCCCCTTCCCACATTTTTGGGAGCAGATGTTTGGATCGGGGCGCGCTATTCTGACGCTGCGAGAAAGCTACCGAAGCGATCTGCGCGCAGTGAAGCAAGTAGCTGATTTTCGCTACGTTCGCTTCCACGCCATTATGGATGACCAGGTAGGCGCCTACAACGAAGATGAACATGGCAATCCCGTCTACAACTTTGCGTACGTGGATGAGATTTACGACGGCCTTCTAAAAAACGGTGTACGCCCTGTTGTCGAAATCAGTTTTATGCCAAAGAAGCTCGCATTCAACCCAGACGCGTTGCATCCATTCTGGTACAAGCCAAATGTGTCACCCCCCAAAAGCATGGAGAAGTGGGACGGCCTGATGACGCACTTCGCGCAACATCTCGTCGACCGATACGGCATCGATGAAGTTTCGCAATGGTACTTCGAAGTCTGGAACGAACCAAATATCGATTTTTGGGGTGGCGTCCCAAGACAGAAGAGCTACTTCGAGCTGTACGACCACACAGCTGGCGATCTGAAGAGTGTCAGTCCGAGGCTGCGCGTCGGCGGCCCAGCAACCGCCGCCGCAGCATGGATCAGTGACTTCCTCAAACACACATCTGAGCATCATGTGCCGGTGGATTTTGTTTCCACGCACGGATACGCAGACGATACAGTCGAAAACCTCTTTGGAACCGACGAAGAGATCTCTATGGATGAGAGAATGGGCCGCGCAGTTTCGAAAGTGAGAGCAGAGATTAAATCGTCTGCCACCCCTGACCTGCCATTGCTGTGGACGGAATGGAACGTCCAGGGAATGAACGAATCACGCGACACCATCTTTGTCGGTCCGGCGCTGGCAAACACGATTCGCGAATGCGATGGCTTGGTAGACATGCTCTCATTCTGGACCTTCTCCGACGTCTTTGAAGAAGGCGGCCCAATCTCTAGACCATTCATCGGCGAATTTGGATTACGCGCCAAGGGTGGAATCAATAAGCCTAGCTACTACAGCTTTGGCCTATTGCATCAGCTGGGTAGTCGACGAATAGCAAACGCATCGAAGAACATAATTGCGACGAAGACCGCAGATGGAGATATCGCTGTCGCCGCATGGAACCTGGTCGATCCAGACCAACAAGGAACGACCCGCACGATGGAAATAACGTTTCGTGACGTCCCGCCGAATGCGAAGGTCACTCTTCAGCGCGTCGATAGTGATCACGGCAACGTATTGAAACAGTATGCTGCAATGAATAAGCCAGTTGATCCGACACCCGCTCAAGTGGAACAACTCAATCGCGAAACGGCGCTCCCCGCGCCAAGCCAATCTACCCTGAAAAATGGCACACTTGAGTTGCAACTTACTCCAAATGCGCTGGTCTTAGTGAAGATTGAAGCGAAACCCAATAGGTGACGATAACGGTAAACGAAGTGGATCCGAAGCTGCAATCGCAAGCCAGTTGAATCATCTCTGGATGCTGTCTTGCAATCATAGGTAATTGATAGAGGAAACGGGTATGCGTGTCTTGCGTAGTGCGATTCAATCGGCAGCAGCAATTGCAATCTTTGCATTGACAACCGCGGGCCCAGCGCAGATGTCAGCGCCAGTGAACCTGAATATTGATGCAAAGGCAGAGACCACACCTTTCCCTCATTTCTGGGAGCAGATCTTCGGCTCCGGTCGGGCCGTCCTCTCGTTGCGCGACAGCTATCGCGAAGACCTGCGCACAGTAAAGGGCATCACCGACCTCGACTCCGTGCGCTTTCACGGCATCTTTATGGACGAGGTAGGCCTCTACGACCCGAACGCCCAAACGCAGAACCCCGGCCAGGCCGCCCAGGCCGCGCAACCAGGCCAGTCTCCCTACAACTTCTCCTACGTCGACCAGATCTACGATGGCCTGCTCGCCAACCATGTCCGCCCCTTCGTCGAGCTGAGCTTCATGCCGAAGAAGATGGCCTCCGATCCCGCCGCGCTCCACGCCTTCTGGTACAAGCAGAACGTCTCTCCTCCAAAGGACTACGCGCTCTGGGACGCCATGATCACTGCCTTCACTCAACACCTTATCGACCACTACGGCATCGAGGAGGTCTCCCAATGGCGCTTCGAAGTCTGGAACGAACCTAACCTCGACTTCTGGGCCGGCAAACCCGCGCAGCCGACCTACTTTGAGCTCTACGACCACACCGTTCGCGCCATCAAAAAAGTAAGCGCCAGGATCCCCGTCGGCGGCCCATCCACCGCGCAAGCCGCCTGGGTCGCCGCCTTCCTCCAGCACTGCAAGCAAAATAATGTCCCGGTCGACTTCGTCACCACCCACGTCTACGCCAACGACACCGCCAAAGACGTCTTCGGCACGAACGAACAGGTCCCCCGCGACCGCATGGTCTGCCGCTCTGTCGAAAAGGTCCACGGCGAGATCGCCGCCTCTCCGTTACCCAAAGTGCCGCTCATCTTCAGCGAATATAACGCCAGCTACGCCAACGAACCCGACGTCACCGATAGCGTCTACATGGGGCCGTGGCTCGCCGGCACCATCAGTCAGTGCGACGGCCTCACCGAGGCGATGAGCTACTGGACCTTCTCCGACGTCTTCGAAGAGCAGGGCGTCGTCAAGACCCCGTTCTACGGTGGCTTTGGCCTGGTCGCCGAAGACGGAATCCCCAAGCCCGCCTTCAACGCCTTCGCCATGCTGCATCAGCTAGGCAATCGCCGCCTCAAATTAGACTCCGACTCCGCACTCGCCACACTCCGGACTGACGGCTCCATCGCAATCGCTCTCTGGAACTACGCCCCGCCCTTCGGCACAGGGGCGACCTACACGCCACCGCCTACAAACATCGGTCCGTCAAAGACATTTACCGTGACCATAAAAGGTGTCTCCCCACGCGCGCCGATTCAAATCTGGCGTCTCGACGCCGACCACGGCAACGTCATCAAAACATACGACGCAATGGGCCGTCCCGCCTTCCCCACCCGCGATCAGATCATGCAGCTTCGCGCCGCCGGCAAACCTTCCCCTCCAGAGGACCTCGCACTCAAAAACGGGGCCTTCACCATTAGCGTTCCTCCGCAAGGACTTGTGCTGATCACGCTCTCCGCCCACACGGCCGATCACTGAAACCTTCTCCCGATCCAGCGAGTCTGATGAATCAGTAGCACGAAAAACGTACGATATAGCCTAATGAGTGTCAGCTCCTCGACCCCACCTCATCTAACGCGACGCAGTGCGACAAAGTTGCTGGGCGGAGCTCTCCTCTCGACCCTCGCACCCTCTCCGCTCTCCCATGCACAGCAGACTGAAGCGCCGCACCCCGCTTCGACCCGGCTGCTCAGCGACGAGGACCTGGCCTTCCTCGAAGAGATGGAGCACAGCGCCTGTCTCTTCTTCACCGAGCAGGCCGACCCATCCACAGGCCAGGTACTCGACCGCGCAGTCAACAAGACCTCCACCGGCGAATTCGATTCGCACTTCGCCTCCAGCATTGCCGCCACCGGCTTCGGCCTCACCGCACTTTGCATCTCCGACAGGCGGAGCTACTTCCCAGCCGACCGCATAAAAAAACAGGCCCTCACCACTCTGGATTTTCACCTCAACAAAATGCCGAACGAACACGGCTTCTTCTACCACTTCGCCGATGTCAAGACCGGCAAGCCGCTCATCAACAGTGAAGTCTCGTCGATCGACACGGCCATCTTCCTATGCGGCGTCCTCACTTGCCGCGCCTACTTCGACGACCCCAAGATCACCGGCCTCGCCACCGAACTCTACAACCGCGTCGACTGGCCGTGGATGCTCAACGGCGGCAAAACCTTCTCCATGGGCTGGAGACCGGAGACCGGATTCATCTCGACCCGCTGGGACCACTACTGCGAGCTGATGATGCTCTATCTTCTCGCCATCGGATCGCCGACCCACCCCGTCTCCGCCGAGTCCTGGAATGCCTTCACGCGCCCACCCATGACCTTCGGCCCGTACACCTACATCAGCGGAAGAGATCCGCTCTTCGTCCACCAGTACTCCCACGCCTGGTTCGACTTCGCCCGCCAGCGTGACGCCTACGCGGACTACTTCACCAACTCCATCGCCGCCACCCGCGCCCACAAGGCCTTCTGCCTTAGTCTCAACCGCGGCTACTCTGACGACTACTGGGGCATCTCCTCCTCAGATTGGCAACACGGTTACACCGCCTGGGGTGGCCCTCCGCTCCTGGGCCCCGTCGACGGGTCCGTCGTTCCCTGCGCTGCCGCCGGATCGCTCCCCTTCCTTCCTCGCGACTGCGTGCACGTCCTCCGCGCGCTCCGCGATAACTTCGGCAGAGACGCCTGGGGCCGCTACGGATTCTGCGACGCCTTTCATCCCGAGCAACACTGGTACGACCCAGACGTCCTCGGCATCGATCTCGGCATAGGTCTGCTCATGGCGGAAAATCTCCGCACCGCCTTCGTCTGGGAGACCTTCATGCAAAACCCGGAGCCCGTCGCAGCCATGAAGGCCTGTGGCTTCCACAGCGACAGACGACCCACGCCAGCCGAACCCAAAACCAACTCCCCTAAGCCCTAACCGGCCCCCGCTCCAGCAACTCAAGCAATCCAGCTTCATCCAGCACCGTCACCCCCAGCGACGTTGCCTTATCCAGCTTCGACCCGGCCTCTTCTCCCGCGACAACATAGCTTGTCTTCTTACTGACGCTCCCCGAAACCCGCCCACCCGCCGATTCGATCTTCTCCTTCGCCAACTCGCGAGTAAGGTTCGGCAGCGTCCCCGTGAGCACAAATGTAAGCCCCTCCAGCGTCGAAGTCGTCACCCTCTTCTCCGCTGTCATCGTCAATCCCAACGACGCGAGATCTCTCACTAGCTCCTTGTTCTTCTCTACTGCGAAGAACTCCACTATCGCCTGGGCCACCTTGGGACCCACCTCAGTCACCGCCTCCAGCGCCTCGCTTGCCTTCTCCGGGCCCTGGCTCGCCGCCCTGTCCAACTCCTCCATCGAGCCGAAGTGCGCCGCAAGCAACTGCGCTGTTCTCTCACCGACAAACCGAATCCCAAGCCCCAGCAACACACGTGCCAGCCCCGCCTCTTTCGACCGCTTGATCTGCGCGAGCAGCGCATCCGCAGTCTTCTCTCCCACGCGTTCAAGATTCAATAGCTGGTCGCGCCGCAAACGATAGAGATCGCCAATCGTATGGATCAACGGCTTGCGCGTTACGACCGGCGCTCCCTCCTCAGTCACCGCCTCCTCTGCATCGCCAGCTAACTCAGCACTCTGCCCCAACAACTGCGCCACCATCGCGTCGCCAAGGCCTTCGATGTTCATCACTCCCCGCGCTGCCCAATGCAGCAGCTCCTCCCGCACCCGCGCCGGACAGGAATTGTTCACGCAGCGCCAATCCACCTCGCCTTCAATGCGCTGCAACTCGCTAGCACAGACCGGGCAGTTTCTCGGAAAAACAATCTTCTTCGTACCCCGAGGATGTGCCTTGTCCTCCACCACCTCGACAATCTTCGGAATCACATCGCCGCCACGCTCCACCGACACAAAATCGCCAATACGAACTCCCAGACGTTCAATCTCATCCGCATTGTGCAAAGTCGCCCGCGTCACCGTAGTGCCCCCAATCGCCACAGGAGCCAACGCAGCCACCGGGGTAAGCTTCCCCGTCCTTCCCACCTGAAACAACACGTCCTCCAGTTTGGTGGTCCCCGCGCGCGCAGCAAACTTATAAGCAATCGCCCACCGCGGCGCCTTCCCCGTAAACCCGAGCCTCCGCTGCTGCGCCGTCGCATCGACCTTGATCACGACCCCATCGATCTCATACCCCAGCGTGTCGCGCAACGGCTCCGCGTCCGCAATAAATTTGACCACCTCATCGATGTTCTTCACGGTCTTCGCATACTTGTTCACGCGAAACCCGGACGTCTGCAGAGCGTGAAGAGTCGTCGACTGCAACGGGAGCAAATACTCTCCGTCCCGTAACAAAAAGTAAGCGTAAAAATCGAGCCGCCGCTGCGCCACGATATTGGGCTCCAACGTCCGAATCGTCCCCGCCGCAGCACTCCTTGGATTGGCCGCAGGCGTCATTCCTGCCGCCTCACGCTCCTCATTCATCTTCTCGAACGCAACCTGAGGCAACACCACCTCTCCGCGCACCTCAAAGCTCTGGGGCAACCCCGCGGCCTTCAGCTTCGCCGCAGAAACACTCAGTGGCACTGACCGGATCGTCCGCACATTACTCGTAACGTCCTCACCGATCGAGCCGTCCCCACGCGTCAACCCACGCTCAAGATGCGCGGCCCCATGCGCACCCGGCACGTAGTGCAGCGCCAGCGACAACCCATCCAGCTTCAACTCGCACACATACCGCACCGTCTCCGTACTCGGCAGCGCATCTCTCAACCGCTGGTTCCAGGCCCGCAGCTCCTCTTCGTTATAGGCGTTGTCCAGAGAAAGCATAGGCCGCGAATGCGGCATCTTTGTGAAACCCTCCTTCGGCTTCCCACCCACGCGCTGCGAAGGAGAGTCCGGCGTCACGAGCTCCGGATGGTCCGCCTCCAGCTTCTTCAGCTTGTTCATCAGCGCGTCGTACTGCGCGTCCGTCAGTTCAGGTGAGTCCTCGACGTAGTAAAGATGTTCATGATGACGCAGCGTATCGCGCAGCTCCTGCATCTGTTGTTCCGCCGTAAGTTTGGTCGCCATAGGCAGGATTATAAAGAGGTCTCGGTAAGGTCCTCTCTCGCATGCGGCCCGCGCTCTACGCATCCTCACCAGATTCTGCATCTCACATACATGCCCTTCCGTCTCCGCCGCTACCCCGTCCAACCCCCTGCCGTGCAGGAAGCGCAAAAGAACCTCGAGCGTCCCAGCGCCCAGGACATCTACGAGCAGGTCGCCAACAACGCCCGCCAGGAGTTAGGCCGCTCCAGCGTCTCCCTCGCCATCTCCGGCCTCGCCGGCGGCATCTTCATGGGCCTCTCCGCCCTCGGGAACGCCATTGCCATCGCGCTACTCACACCAGCTGGCGCGACTCCCACCAACACAGTCCTTTTCGTCGCAAAGATGTTTTACCCACTCGGCTTCATTGTCGTCATCCTCGGCCGTTCCCAGCTCTTCACCGAAAACACCCTCTACCCCGTCGCCCTCGTCCTCGCGGAAAAGAAGCATTTCTGGAAGACCCTCCGCCTCTGGGCCACCGTCCTCCCTGCCAATGTCCTGGGCGCCCTGGCCTTCGCCGCAATCGCGTCCCTGACGAGCGCGCTGCGACCCGACTTCGTTCGGGCCCTTGCTCAACTCGGACTCGACGCCATCCACAATGCACCCGCCACCATCTTCTGGAGCGGCGTCATGGGCGGCTGGATCATCGCCACCGTCGCCTGGCTCGTCTCCGGCTCGCACTCCATCACAGGCTCGGTCATGATCATCTGGATGCTGACCTTCGTCGTCGGCCTCGGAAACTTCGCCCACTGCATCGCCACCAGCGGCGAGGTCCTCACCGCCATCCTCATCGGCAAAGCAGCATGGAGCACCTACCCCGCCTGGCTCGTCCCCGCCGTTGCCGGCAACATCTGCGGTGGCGTCGGCATGGTCACGCTACTCGAATACGGCCAGGTCATCTACGGCAAGGACGCCGAAGCCGAAGCCATTGCCCCACTCGTGAAGGAAGAACCCAAGCCCGAAGAACTGGCCAAATCCTAGCCTCTGACGAATAAAAAGAAGAGGACTATGCGACAGCGCAGTCCCCTCCTACATCAACCGCATCGTCTATTTCGTTCCCGCGCCAACCACTGGCTGCTCCGGCTTCACATACGTATCCAGCCAGCGATCGATCTCCCACAGCACATGCTGTTTGGTCTCGAGCGCTCCATAAGCGTGCGGTTCCAGCGGCAGAAACACCAGCCGCACAGTCGCTCCCTGACCCTTGAGTGCCGCATAAAAGCGCTCGCTCTGGATCGGATACGTGCCGGTATTATCGTCCGCCTCGCCGTGAATCAGCAGGAT
Source organism: Edaphobacter sp. (assembly GCA_035483075.1). Lineage (GTDB taxonomy): Bacteria > Acidobacteriota > Terriglobia > Terriglobales > Acidobacteriaceae > Edaphobacter. The sequence continues at coordinate 12,369 of DATHQG010000334.1, forward strand.
CGGCGTCTTGATCTTGTCCGCATAGCTGAACGGCGACATATCGAAGTACAGCTTCGGGTCCTGCCAGTAAGTCCGTTCCTCGTTCTGAAACCCATAAGGAGTCAGCGAACGGTTATACGCGCCGCTCTCTGCGATACCCGCGCGGAACAAGTCGGAATGCGCCAGCAGATTCGCCGTCATGAACGCGCCATAGCTGTGCCCCATCACGGCAACCCGCTTGGGATCGACCACGCCCAGCGACACGCCCTTGTCGATCGCAGCCTTCGCCGCAGCCACCAGCTGCTCCACATAGGTGTCGTTCGGCTCCTGCTTGCCTTCACCGATGATCGGGATCGTCGCGTTGTCGAGAATCGCATACCCCGCCTGGACCAGGTAGAGATGCGACCCCCCGCCAAACACAGGATAACGATTCGGCGATCCGCTCACCTGACTGGCCGAATCCCGCGTCTTGAACTCCGCCGGATACGCCTCCATCAGCGTCGGCAGCGGACCCTGGCTCTTGTCATACCCCGCCGGCAGCCACAGCGTCGCGGTCAGGTCGACCCCGTCCGCGCGTTTGTACTTGAGAAACTGCCGCGTCGGCATCTTGATGTTGTCGTAGCGCCCGGGGAAGTGCGTCAACTGAACCGGCTCTCCACCAGTTAGCGGAGCCGAGAAATAGTTCGGCGACATCGTCTGGCTCTCGCGGCGAATCAGCACCGTCGAATCCGACAGCAGCGCCGTCGGCTCATCGTAGTAAGGATCGCTCGACCGATAGAGAATCTTCTCCTCTCCGCCGCCCACCGGCATCACTCCCACAAACGGCTGGTCCCCCTTCGCCGACGCGCCCGGCGAGAGGAAGTATACGCCCGTCCCGTCTGCCGTCAGCTTCAACACCATCTGCCCCGTCGCATTCATCGCCGTCATCGGCAGCCCAGGATTGTGATACCGGTCCTGCGAAGAGCCCGAGTAAATCGTCTTGGTCTGCCCCGTCGACGGATCGAACGCCAGCATCATCGACTTGCGGTCCGAGAATCGCGCCACCGA
>DATHQG010000335.1:0-4163 GCA_035483075.1 Edaphobacter sp.
CCAGTCTTATCGGTTACGGAAAGTAATGCGCGGCGGATGGGGCGAAGGTCTGCAGGGGCTGCTGAGGAATCAATGCTGTGTTCAATCATCACTGCTTATTCTAAAGCCAGCGAAGCGCCCGGAGTGCTTCACCCTCACAGCACCGCTGACCCGGTGAGCGAGCTGACTTTAGCCACATCGTGCGCTGCGCACCATCGCTTCAATCCGTTGGCAATGTTCTCAACGGCACGCGGATCGGCATAGCTCGCTGTACCGACCTGCACCGCCGTGGCCCCCGCCATCATAAACTCCACTGCATCTTCTGCCCGCAGAATTCCGCCCATTCCGACAATTGGGATCTTCACTGCCTTCGAGGCCTCGTGCACCATCCGTACCGCAATCGGCTTGATCGCCGGGCCGGAGAGGCCGCCGGTGACATTGGCGATGCGCGGACGTCGCGTCTCCACGTCGATTGCCAGCGAAACAAAGGTGTTGACCAGCGAAACAGCATCTGCCCCGCCGTCCTCGGCAACGCGGGCCATCAGACCGATATCCGTCACGTTCGGCGAAAGCTTCACCATCAGAGGCCGTCGAGCGGCCGCCTTGCATCGCGCTACCAACTCCCACAACATCGGCGGATCTGTCCCGAAGACCATGCCCCCGTGGCTCGTATTGGGGCAACTCGCATTCAGCTCATACATCGCAATCGCCGGCGCGTCATTGAGCGCCAGGACCACCTCAAGGCAATCCGAGATCGTAAAGCCAAAGACGTTTGCGATCACCACCGTCCCGGTCAGCCCCTGCAGCTTCGGCAGCTTCTCGGCGATGAATGCCCGTACACCCATGTTCTGCAGCCCAATCGCATTGATCATCCCCGCAGCAGTTTCGATGATGCGGGGCGTAGGATTGCCCGCCATCGGCTCTCGCGACAACCCCTTCGTCACGAACCCGCCGATGCGATCCAGCGAAACAATGTCCTCGAACTCGACCCCATAGCCAAACGTTCCGCTGGCCGCGATCACGGGCGAACGGAACTCGACACCCGCGACCGTAACGCGCATGTCGGGCCCTTTGGTACTCGGGGCCTTGCTGCCTGCTTGCGCGCTCACTGTCCGGATTTCCTTTCAACTGTCGGCTTGGTCGGGCTCGTTTCCGGCTTGATCGCCTGCGTCAGCACATGCCCCACGCAGGCCGACGGCTGGTTCACCCGCAGCAGCGAAGCGAACGTCGCCGCAATGTCCACCGGAGCGACGCGATCATGATATGTCCCCGGCGCAAACGGCGAACCAAAGAACGCCAGCGGAACATGCCGGTCATACGAGTACGGCGAAAAGTGGTTCGTCCCCTTCGCGCTGGTCAACTCATACATCCCCGGCGAAATCATCACAAACCATCCTCCATTCGGAGAGTAGCTGTGCAAAATCAGCCTGCCCTCTTCCGTCGCCGGCAACTGACCCGTCGCCATCTGCACCCGCGTATAGCTATGCCGAATCATCGGACGCGGAGGCAGCCGCGTCTGGCTCACACCCTCCGGTTCAGGCGGCAGCGTAGACTCAAGCACCTCGGGCAGCATGTCCGCCACTGCCCCTTCCGCATCGGCCTCGCTCACCTTTGCTGCAGTAAACGGCCTGGGATCGAGCGTGAGGTAAGGCATCTCGCTGCTCATGATGTACTTCGTCTGCTTACCCGGCGAGAAGCGCCGATTCAGCCGCTCGTCCAGCGCGACGCTTAGCTTCTTCAGGTCGAACGTAGCGGCCGGCACACCCAGCTTCGCCGCAACCGCGGGCACCGGCGCGATGCCGTGGTCGCCCGTCAGCGAAACCCAGACGTTTGCCATGCCGCCGTCCACGTTCTTGTCCAGCCATGTGAAGAAGCTGTCCAGGTCCACATCGACAGCATCGATCATGGCACGCTGTTCCGGCGCGTCCGGGCCCACGACGTGCCCAAGAATGTCGGTCGACGAGATGCTGATCGTCAGCACGTCCGTCACATCATGGCGGCCCATCTGTTCTCCGGTGACCAGCGCCTTCGCAAAATCCAGCAGATAAGACACCGAGGCCGGCGACTTGCCCACGTCTTCATAAAAGCTTCCGGGCTTCGCGCTAGCTTCATGAAGGGCTTGGTCTGCCCTGCCGCTGGCATTGAACGCCTCCGCCCACGCGGGCAGCTTCGTCTCCCAGTACGTTGACGTCACGAACCGGCCGCTGGCATGGTCAAGCCAGAACGCCCCGTTGGACGCATGACCCGACGTCAAAATCGCTGCGCGGTCCTTCAGCGAAATCCCGAACAGTTTGGACTCACCCTTGGTCGCCAGCACCACCTCGTCGCCGAGCGTCGAAGCCAACTCATTACGCGGCGAAGCCCCCACCTCCTTCGAACCCGGATCACCCACAATCGCGTAATGCTCGTCCTCGACCGAGGTCACCACGTGCGTCGTCGATCGCTTCAGGTCCCACCATTCGTTTAGCGAGATGCCGTGGCCATTCGTATAGGCACCAGTGCCAATCGTCGAATGCCCCGGCGCCGTCATTGTGTTGGCATAGTCGTAGTAGCAGTCCGTGAAGTACGCCCCACGCTTCAGAAAGAGGTTGAATCCGTTCGCCGTCTTGAAATCGTCACGGTAGCGGTCCAGATAGTCGCCGCGAAACTGATCGATCACCAGGACAATCACCAGCTTGGGCTTGGCATGATAGGCATCGGCCCTCGCAGGCAACACACCGGACAGGGGAAACAACACACACAACAGAGCAGCGGCAAACTTTCGCATGCCTATAAGGGTAAATTGCATTTTGCCCGCACGACGCACAAACGTCCCTTTTTCAGCGCGAGACGCTAAAATGCAAAGTGATGATCGATTTAGCGTTTGTACGGGCCAATCTGGCCCTTGTCGAAGAAAAACTGCGCTCCCGGGGCATGGATCCCGCTGTGGTGCTCGGAGATTTTGCAGCAATCGACCGGGAGCGGCGCGATACTATCACCGCCGCCGAAACCGCCAAGGCGCAGCGCAACAAGGTGACGGAAGAGATCGCTCAACTCCGCCGCTCTGGCGGCGATGCTACAGTGCTGACTGAAAAGAATCGCGATCTCAAAATCCGCGTCGAAAACCTCGAAAAGTCTGCAGCAAGTGCCGACGAGGTTTTACGCAAAATCCTGCAAACTTTGCCCAATTTGCCGCAGGACGATGTCCCTGTCGGCAAAGACGAGCACGGCAACCACGAGGAAAAAGATTGGGGCGAACATCCAAAGTTCGACTTCCCGGCCAAGCCCCACTGGGAGCTAGGCGAAGCCCTTGGCATCCTCGACTTCAACCGCGCCGCGAAGATCTCGGGCTCGCGCTTCGTCGTCCACTTCGGCCAGGGAGCGCGCCTCGAACGCGCCCTCGCGAACTTTATGCTCGACCTCCACACCCGCGAACACGGGTACACCGAGGTCCTGCCGCCCTACATGGTCAACTCGAAGTCTCTCTTCGGCACCGGCCAGCTGCCCAAGTTCGCCGAAGACCTCTTTCACTGCGACGACAAAGGCCCCTACCAGCCCGGTGACTATCAGGACAGCGACCACTGGCTCATCCCCACCGCAGAGGTCCCTGTCACCAATCTCTTCCGCGACGAGACGCTCGACGAGGCCCAGCTCCCCATCTCTTACTGCGCCTATACCCCGTGCTTCCGCTCCGAGGCCGGCTCCTACGGCAAGGACGTCCGCGGCATGATTCGCCAGCACCAGTTCCAGAAGGTCGAGCTCGTAAAGTTCACCAAACCCGAAGACTCCAACGCTGAACACGAGGCCCTCACCCGCCACGCCGAAACGGTCCTTGAAAAACTCGGCCTTCCCTACCGCCGTATGCTCCTCTGTACCGGCGACATGGGCTTCGCCTCCGCAAAGACTTACGACCTCGAGGTCTGGCTGCCCGGCCAGGGCCTCTACCGCGAGATCTCCTCCTGCTCCAACTTCGAGGCCTTCCAAGCGAGGCGTGCAAACATCCGCTATCGGCCAGCAGGAGCGAAGAAGAGCGAGTTTCTCCACACACTCAATGGCAGCGGCCTCGCCGTGGGCCGCACCTACCTTGCGGTTCTCGAGAACTACCAGCAGGCCGACGGCACTATCAAGGTTCCCGACGTCCTGGTTCCCTACATGAACGGCGAGACCATCATCGGCAAGCAATCGGGCAGGAGTTAAGCCATGTT
>DATHQG010000336.1:0-3481 GCA_035483075.1 Edaphobacter sp.
ACCCGAGTACACCGCGCCAGCAACAAAGTAAGGCGGGAAGATCGTCGTATGCCACCCGGCCAGCGCTGCCACCGCAAAGTCGAAGCTGATGACCGTATGCACCGAGAGCACCAGCGGCGTCGAAAGACCCGCCAGCAGCAGGGAAGCGGACTCATACCGGATCCAGTGCCGCGTCGAACCGCGCCAACCCAGGCTCAGCATGCCGTAGAAGTATTTCGCCAGCGGCATCGTCGCCCGGTCGCGCAGCGTCCCGAAGTCGGGGATCATACCCACGTACCAGAAGATCACCGAAATCGATGCATATGTCGAAACCGCAAACACGTCCCATGCCAGCGGCGAACGGAACTGCGGCCACACGTTCATCGTGTTCGGATACGGGAAGAGCCAGTAGGCAAGCCACGGCCGTCCAACGTGAATCAGCGGGAACAGGCCAGCGCAGCATACCGCGAAGATCGTCATCGCCTCGGCAAACCGGTTGATCGAGTTCCGCCACGTCTGCTTGAACAACAAAAGAATCGCCGAAATCAAAGTGCCGGCGTGACCGATACCGATCCACCACACGAAATTGATGATGGCGAATCCCCAGGCACCCGGGATCGTCACACCCCAGATGCCGACGCCCTTCAGGAAGAGCCAGGTGCAGCCGATCACCAGGCCCATGGCCACGCCGGCCGCCACGATCAGGCCGAAGAACCATCCCAGCGGCGTATTCGAGGTCAGTACGATCCCGGCGATCTTCTGCGTCACCGACTTGAACGTATGGCCCGGCGCGATGACCGCATACTCGCCGGTACGCGGGTCGATCATGGAATCGACAATCGGGTCTTGCATGGGTCCTTTGGTCGCCATTATGCCAGCTCCGGATGCGGGTTGATGACTCCGGCCGTATAGGTCGTGCGCGGACGGAAGTTGAGGTCTGCGAGTACCCGATAATCGCGCTCCTCAGCCTTGAGCTTTGCCACCTTGCTTGCCTTGTCGTTGATGTTGCCAAAGGTAATGGCACTGGTCGGGCACGCCTGCTGGCATGCCGTCACGATCTCGCCGTCGCGAATCTCACGGTTTTCCTTATCGGCCTCGATCTTCACCGCTTCGATCCGCTGCACGCAGTAGCTGCACTTCTCCATCACGCCGCGGGAACGGACCGAAACGTCCGGATTGCGCATGAACTTCAAGCTCTCCGTGTCATAGTCCGAGTACAGCAGGAAGTTGAACCGGCGGACCTTGTACGGACAGTTGTTCGAGCAGTACCGAGTCCCAACGCAGCGGTTGTAGACCATCGTATTGATGCCCTCCGGCGTATGCACCGTCGCGCCAACCGGGCAGACCTGCTCACAGCCCGCGTTCTCGCAGTGCTGGCAGGCCATCGGCTGGAAGTGCGCCTTGGGAGCATGCAGATCGCCCTCAAAATAAGTGTCGATCCGCAGCCACTGCATAATGCGTCCGACCTTCACCTGCTCGCGACCGACCACGGGAATATTGTTCTCTGCATAGCAGCTCACAATGCAGGCATTGCAGCCGATGCAACTGTTCAGGTCGATCGCCATCCCCCACGCGTTCTGGATCTTCAGTGTCGAGGGATCCTGCTTGTCGTACTTCCACGCGTCCGGGAAGAACGAATTGTCGTGGGGCACCTCCTCGCCCTGAGGTGAGTACCCAACCTTATCGATCAGCGTGCCGCTCGCGCCATGTTCATGCGCGAAGTTCGGGTTCTTCTTCGCTTCATCAACGGTGGCATACCGAATGATCGACCGCTCCAACGCCTCGTGGCCAGCCAAAGAATAGACACCATCTTTATCCGAAAGAGGCCTCTCCAGATCATGCTGCGCAAAGCTTCCGCGATGCTCGATGTTCTGGACCTTGGTAACGCAAAGATCGTAGGTCCCGGGCACCTTCACTGCAGTTACGCCCGAGATAAACAGCGGTGCATCCGAAGTCCGAATCTGGTACGCATCGAAGCCAACGCCCTGACCCACGCGTCCAGCCTGTACTCCACGGCCAAGACCCAGGTGGACAGTGATCACGCCGTCCGGATGGCCCGGAATCATCAACGCCGGTGCAATGCATTCACGTCCATTGAATGAGATCTTCACCGGGTCGGACTGCTCCAGCTTCAGCTCGCCCATCGTGTTCAAGCTCATGATCGCCGCATTGTCCCAGCTCAGGTTCGTCACCTGCTTGGGCAACTCCTGCAGCCAGCCAACATTGGAGAACCGGCCGTCATAGATCGAAGGATCAGGCCGGAACGAGACCTCAAGTCCGCTCGAAGCCGTCGCCGGGAACAACGACACCGCACTCTTACCCGCGCCACCGGCCTTCGCCGTAAACGCGGTCCCCTCCACCCATCCATCGTGCAGCGCCTTGCGCCATCCCGCCGCAAAGTCTCCCTTTATGTACGTTTTCGCATTGGCGACAACGACGTCATACGCGGAGAGCTGCACATTCTCAAGCAGCGTCTGCAGAACATCGTGTGCCGAAACCCCGCCGTACAGCGGAGCGATCATCGGCTGAATAACCGAGATCGTCCCGTCGTACGCCCGCGCATCCGACCAGCTCTCAAGATAGTGCGCCTTGTTGATGTGCCAGTTCGCAATCGAGCCCGTCTCGTCCACATGCGAACCAAGGTGCACCGTCACAGGGACCTTCGCGAACGCGTCCTGGAAGTGAAGGTCGCTCGGGGCCGAATAAATCGGATTCACACCCAGGACCACGAGCCACTGCACCTTGCCGGCGTTCATATCGGCGACCAGCGACTTCAGGTCCGCGACCTGTTCGCTCGGCATCGGATTCACTGTCTCGGTATAGATGACCGTCTTGCCGACTGCACCCAGCGTCGAGTTCAACACGTAAGCCGCAGCATGCACCGCCGGCGACGCTTGCTCACCCGGAATGACAACACACTTGCCGCCCGAAGCCTTCAAATCGCCCATCAACGCAGCGAAGAACCTCTGTGTATCAGCGCTTGCACCCTGCGGGGCCGAACCATTCACCAGCGCGGTCGCAAAACCCGCAACCTCGCTTGGCTTCAATGCCAGCCGATGGTCCGCTTTGAACCCGGTCACCGTCGGCATGGTCTCGACGACGTACATCCGGTTCATCGTCTTGCCTTCTTCGTATCGGTGCCGCTCTGCATACCCGGCCGCCAGCGGCAGGAACCCCGGATGCCCAATCCCGCCCAGGAAATCCGCATCCAGCGACAGAATGACGTCCGCCTCTTCCAGCTTGTACTGCGCATCGGTATAGCTGCCAAACGCCGCCTTCGATGCCGCGCGTGACGGGTCCTGGTTCACTGGCTCCCACTGGACCAATTTTGCCGACGGATACGCCGCCTGCACCTGCTTCCACTGGGCCGCCAGCGTCGGAGACGTAATCGTCTCGCTCAGGAAATAAAGCCCCTGGCCGCCATTCAACTTCTTCGCCGCTGCGGCAAATGCCTCCTGAAACTCGCCCCAACCCGAAACTTCGCCGCGATGCAGCACATGCT
>DATHQG010000337.1:0-5067 GCA_035483075.1 Edaphobacter sp.
TCCGGAGTCACCGTCGAAGGCCTCGGCTTCCTCATGAACAACGAGATGGACGACTTCACCTCCAAGATCGGCGTCCCCAACATGTTCGGCCTCATCCAGAGCTCCGCCAACTCCATCGCCCCCGGCAAGCGCCCGCTCTCCGCGATGACCCCGACCATCATTACCACGCCCAGCCACTGGTACAAGCACGGCAGCCTCGCCTACGTCATGGGCACCCCCGGCGGTTCCACCATCATCACCACCGTCGCCAACGACATCATCAGCACCATCGATAACGGCCTCAACATCCAGCAGGCCGCCGACGCCCCGCGCTTCCACCACCAATACCTGCCCGACCGCATCGACCTCGAAAAGAAATTTCCCGTAGACGTAGCTGACCAGCTCAAAGCGACGGGTTACACCATCAACCGCCTCGCTGTAGCCGACGAACACAACCCCGGCGTCTGGGGCGACAGCGAACTCATCGCCATCGACCCCAGGACCCACGAACTCCTCGGAGGCCACGACAACCGCCGCAACTTCGGCAAAGCCGCTGGCTATTGAATCGCGTCCGCCTCACGCTCTTACGGATGGACCTTGAACTCGACTCGCACGGTCGGGGGTCTCTTCGGCAGCGTCAGCTTCACCGGCTCATCGGATGACCCAGCAATATTCGCGCAGCCACAAGCATTTTTACCAGTATCTTTTCCGCCCATGGGTTCCTAGCATGTTCCGAAGTGCCATAAGGCTGGAATCGCTGCCGCAGGGGCAATCACGTAGCCTCCCACCCGGATGCCATCGAACCAGGAAAGGGAATCTTTATGATGATGAGATATCTGGCACTCTTACCAATGCTCGCGGTCATCTTGCTACCACCGCCGACCCAGGCACAAGCCCCTGTCTTTGTAGTCACTCCGGGAACGAGCACGATTAAGTTCAATGTGAAGGCATCGGTCGCGATACAAGGTAATTTCGAGAAGTGGGACGCCACCCTGACGTTCACGTCCCCCGATGTCTCAACTGGGGTCCTGGATATCAAGATTCAGGCGGCCACGGTCAACACTGGTAGCGGCATGAAGAACGACAAGCTGAAGAGCAAAGACTTCTTCGACGTCGAGAACAACCCGTTGATCACCTTCAAGTCAACAAGCATCGTACAGACCGGTCCAGCCACCTTCGACATCCCGGGCACTTTCACAATACGCGGAGTCTCTAAACCCGAGACCTTGAAGCTTACTGTCTCCGGCATAGGGACTGGAGAGGGCGCGATCACGGGCACAATGGCCTTCGACCGCAAGGAATACGGGATGAATAGCGGCATTCCCTTCATCAAGATCGCCGATCGCGTTGAGGTGGATATCGACCTCCATGCGAAGCGCGTAAGCGGGCCGCCGGTGAAATTGAAGCCATAGCGGACCAGACGAAACACTCCGAAGTTGCGAATGACGCGCCCCTGCCCTGACTGGAGTCTGACCGGCCGCGCAGAGGGACATCACCGGACCCTTCCAATGCAGCCAACTTTGAAACTTACATGGACGATGGTGTTCGTTGCCTCGCTTCTGCCGGTGCTCAAGGCCCAGGACCTCTCTCCGCGGGCCTACCTGATTACGGCCCTTCACTCCAACGCGGTCACGCTGACCTATGGGTACTACAGCGGCAGCGTTTTATTCAATGGGGCCGCACCTATTACCGGCGCGACCGGGACCTACAGCGTGCCGGTCTTGACCTACTATCACTCCTTCGGTCTGTTCGGCCGCTCTGCGAACTTCAATGCCGCGCTCCCCTACGCAGTAGGGACCTTCCAGGGCCAGGTTGTTGGCGTAGGCCAGCAAATCTACCGCTCCGGCCTTGTGGACACGACCTATCGATTGTCCGTAAACCTCATCGGCGGGCCGGCGATGGCGCCAAAAGAATATGTGAAGTGGAACCAGAAGACCCTGCTCGGCGTGAGCCTGAAGGTAGTGGCTCCAACGGGACAGTATGACCCGACCAAGCTCGTCAACTGGGGCTCCAACCGTTGGTCCTTCAAACCAGAATTTGGCTACTCGCAACGCTGGAAGCACCTGCTATGGGACGCCTACGCAGGAGTCTGGCTGTTCACCAAAAATCAACAATTCTATTCGCCCTCGGGGCCGCCGCAACCCCAAACGGAGAACCCTATCGGCTCCTTCGAAGGCCATCTGAGCTACGATTTCAAGCCGCGGTTTTGGCTCTCCCTCGACGGTAATTTCTGGTTCGGAGGCCTCACCAGCCTCAACGGTGTACCCAATCTCGCTACTCGCCAGACGAGTTCGCGCATCGGTGTAACAGCTTCGCTGCCTGTCACGAAACACCAGTCGGTGAAGTTCAGTTACGCTGACGGCACCTACGTACGCTACGGCGGAAACTATCAATACGTCTCCGCCGCATGGCAATATTCCTGGCTGGGCCACCCCAAATAGCATCAGGTTGGAGGTCCCGCTGCGCAACCGCTGTCCGAACGCGGTAAACTACCACCAACTAGAGGGGCCAGAGCATGTTGCTCGAACTCGCCAAACCCGTCGCCCTTTTGCTCTGCCTGCTGTCCCTCTACGCCGTCTTTCACACCCTCTTCTTCACCATCGAAGACCCGCATCTCCTCCTCCAGCCCCACCAGGCCTTCCAAGACCGCATCATCGACTCGCTCCTCCTCCTCGCACTCTCCGCCGGAATCTCTCTCATCGGCGGCTTCATCTTCCGTGAAGCCGAGCCGCCGCCGCACCCGTCCCTGTCGGCAACCTTGCCGCTGCAACTCTTCTACTGGGCCACCAGCATCATGGTGTGCCTCTTCTTCCTCGCCCGGTTCGTCGAAACCCACTACATCTTCAGCCCGACCGTCCACTGGTAGCAGTCGCTACTTAACACCAAGCGTCTTATCGATGGCCGCCTGCGCCAGCGGCCCCATAATCGCATACCCCTTCGCATTCGGATGCACCCCATCGAAGCTGGTTCCTTCCTTCATCCCACCGTCCTCCGCGACCAGCGCCGAGTAGTAATCCAAATAAGTAACTGAATGGGTTACACAATATCCCTGCAACCAGTTATTCAGCGTCTTGATCTTCCCCGCCGGTGCCAGCCCTTTGCGCCACGGGTAGTCCGCCACCGGCGTAATCGACGCCACAATCACCCTGATCCCATTCGCCTTCGCCAGATCAATCATCGACCGGAAGTTGTCCTCGGTCATCTCCGGCGTCATCGGCCCAGTGTTCCCGGCGACATCATTCGTCCCCGCCAGAATCACCACCGCCGCCGGATGCAGATTGATCACGTCCTGCCGAAACCGCACCACCATCTGCGGCGTCGTCTGCCCGCTGATCCCGCGGTTCACATACGGCTTCCCCGGAAAGAACTCGCCAGTACCCAGCCGCCTTCCCCAACTGTCCGTAATCGAGTCCCCATAAAACACCACCCGCAACTCACCTGCCCCAACCGGACCAAGCGCAGCGTTCTCCTCCTTATACCGCCCCAGTTGCGGCCAGTCCGCCAGCTTTGCCTCCATCGTCGAAATCTGCTTCTCCGTATCGACAGGCGCAACAACCGGCGCAGGCGCAGCCTGCCCAGACTGCGCATCCACCGAGCCACTCAGCACGGCCGTCCCAACCGCCAAAACCGCACACATCAGCATCTTCATACCGCCTCAGTCCCTCCTCCACCGTGAGTTCCGATTGTAGCCGCCATCACCTAACTCTCCTCCAACCCGAAAGACGGCCGCTTCCATTTGAAATCGAAAAAATCTCTCGCTAACCGCTATGCTGGCGACCTGAGACGCGCCACTCCTGTACCTTAAGTAGTGATGCGACCCGCCCTGTCCACCCACGTCTTCCTCCAGCAGCGCCTGCACCCCGGCCTGCTCGACGCCCTTCACAACGGCGGCGCACAAACCATCGAAATCTTCGCCGCCCGCCACCACTTCGACTACAGCGACCGCGCGGCCGTCCGCGACATCGCCACATGGTTCCGCAACACCGGCGTCGCTGCCACACTCCACCAGCCTCTCTACCTCAGCGACCGCGGAAGCGGGCAATGGTCTCGCCATGTCGCCCCGAACATCAATCTCATCGACCCCGAAAAGTCTCACCGCATCACCGCAATGGACGAGGTCAAGCGCGCCCTCGAGTCTGCCGAGCAGGTCCCCATCGACGCCTGTGTCCTCCACCTCGGCCAAAAGGGCGACGCCTGGAACACCCGCGCTCTCGAAAACTCCCTCACCGCCATCGAGCACCTCAAGGCCTTCGCCCACCCCCTCGGCGTCCGCATCCTCATCGAAAACCTCCAAAACGAAATCACTACCCCCGAGCACATTCTGGAGGTCCTGCGAGTCGGCCACTTCGACCGCGTCGGCGTCTGCCTCGACATCGGCCACGCCCACCTGGCCCAACCAGAAAAAAACATCGGCATCGACGAGGCCTTCGAACTCCTGAAGCCCCGCATCGCCCAACTCCATCTCCACGACAACCACGCGCAGAAAGACGACCACCTCTGGCCCGGCACAGCAGGCATCGACTGGCAAAACGTAGCCAGGCAGGCAGCCACTCTTCCGCCAAACACTCCTGGCATCCTGGAAATCGCCCACGACCTCGAAGAGACCCCCGACTCAGTCACCACCAAAGCCACGCAAGCCTTCGATCTCCTTAAGCGAGCCACCGAACAACTCCAATCCTCCTAGAGAAGTCAGAAGAAAACTCGCATCTTCAGCGCTGCCGAAGGAGCTGCAATGCTCCAGAGGCCGTCGCCCTCCACGCCAACCCGATAACCGTCATTTCGACCGGAGCTGCTCGCGCACTTTGCGAGCAGCGGAGTGGAGAAACCCGCTTCTCTACAGATGCCGCCTCCTGGCCCAGGCCAGCCTTTGCCGCCTCTGCCCCGCCCCAAACAATCCGGTAATCTAGAACAAGGTAAACCCGCAATTATGACCGAACCACAAGCACCCCTAGCCACCATAGCCACCATCGGCCAGCACGAAGGCCAAACCGTCACACTCCGCGGCTGGCTCTACAACCTCCGCGCCTCGGGCAAGCTTCTCTTCCCCATCTTCCGCGACGGCACCGGCACCATCCAGGGCATCGTCCC
>DATHQG010000338.1:0-9931 GCA_035483075.1 Edaphobacter sp.
ACTAGGCCCAACCAGCGTCGTCACTCAGGCCCGCGTAGCCATCGGCGACGAGATAGGGTCACTACTCCACGCAAACCTCACGGTCACGCTCATCGGAGAACGCCCCGGCCTCAGCGCCCCAGATTCCCTCGGCGTCTACATCACCTGGCGACCCCGTCCCGGTTGCACCGACGCCGAACGCAACTGCATCTCCAACGTCCGCCACGAAGGTCTCAGCTACGCCGAAGCCGCCCAGCGAATCCTCTTCTACCTCAACGGAGCAAAGCAACTCCAGGCCACAGGCGTCCAACTAAAAGAGAACACAGCACTCCCCGTTCATAAAGTTAGTTGAATCAACGCCAGAACATCGATCATCGATTTTGCGTACATTAATCCAAATAGCGGGCACGTGCTAGTCGAGCAGGGTGTTGATAAAAGATGAGCCCATCGCGGTCCTCTCTAAGCGTCGCAGCAAACACGAAGCAGCTCCCCCAGGTCCTCGCCTTTGGCGAAACGGCCCAGGGGCTCGCCCTGCAACTCCGGTCTGATCCTGTCGGAGTCCTCGAAGTCCCCGAGCTGCAGAGTGTCCTCGTCGCGATCCACGTAGGCGCCGCCGCCAAAGTCTCCTGCCGCCGTGCAGGAGTGAGCCACACCGGCTCGGCAGTTCACGGCGACATCGACATCATTCCCGCTCACACCTCCGCCCGTTGGGAGATTCACGATCAGCACGACACCGCTCTCATCCTCGGTCTCCCTCCCTCGCTCCTCGATGTCGTCGCGGAAGAGCAAGGCTTCGACTCACGTCGCGTCGAAATCAGAAACCGCTTTCAAGTCCGCGACCCACAGCTGGAGAACATCGGTTGGGCATTGAAGACCGAGATGGAATCCAACTATCCGTCGGGCCGCCTCTACGTCGAAAGCCTGGCCGTCTCCGTCGCCTCCCGCCTCGTCTCTGCCTACAGCTCCATCGCGCAAAGCATGCCTCAGCAAACCGGCGGCCTTGGCGGGCGCAGACTCAAACAGGCCCTCGCCTATATTGAAGACAACCTCTCCGAAGATCTTTCGCTCTCCCAGCTGGCCTCCATCGCCGGCATCAGTGCCTCTCACTTCAAGACTCTCTTCCGCGAATCCGCAGGCGTTCCCCTCCACCAATACGTCATTCAACGGCGCATCGACCGCGCAAAAGATATGCTCATGGCGGGCAAGCTTTCCATTGCAGAGATCGCACTCGCCACCGGCTTCTCTCACCAAAGCCATCTCGCCCGTCACATGCGCCGCGCCTCGGGGCTCTCCCCGCTGGCGATGAAGCGGCTGTTCGCAGACGCCTCCTCCCTCGAATTAAAGTAGCCCCACAATACTTTCTCCTCCGAACGTGTCTCTTCTCGTCCAAACGTGCGCGACGTACACGCACGCGCTGGCGACAATCGACAGCATGGCAAATAACACGCAAGGAGAAGAGCAAATGACCCGAAGAGACTTTCTGTACGGCTCCGCAGCAGCGGCAGGCACAGCGGTCGTGCCCAACGGCCTCGCATATGCAAAACACGCCGCCATCGAACCCATCGACGCAAGGGCCTTTCACGCATCACGAAAGTTCGCCGACCTCCCCATCAGCCGAGTCGCCTACGTCGAGCGCGGTCGAGGCATCGCAGCGCTATTCATTCACGGCTATCCACTGAACGGCTTCCAGTGGCGAGGCGCCCTCGAGCGACTCCAGCCCTACCGCCGGTGCATTGCGCCCGACGTTATGGGCTTGGGTTACACCGAGACCCCCGAAGGCCAGGCCATCACCCCCGAAACCCAGGCCGACATGCTCGCCATGTTCCTCGACTCGCTCAACATCAACGAGGTCGATCTTGTGGCCAACGACAGCGGCGGCCTCGTAGCGCAGCTCTTTCTCGCGAAACATCCCCATCGCGTCCGCACCCTGTTACTCACCAACTGCGACGTCGATGAAAACAACCCGCCGCCCCAGTTCGCACCCTTCGCCGCATTAGCGAAGAAGGGCCTCCTCGTCGACCGGTTCATCGTCCCGCACCTCAATGACAAACAGTTTGCAAGGTCAGCCAAAGGCATGGGCGGTCAGGCATACACCAATCCCGACGACCTCACCGACGAGGTCATCGAAACCTACTTCCGCCCACTCATCGAAACGCCACTCAAGAAGTCGCAGGTGAATCAATACGCCGTCGCTCTGGACACGAACTCGCTCATCGCCGTCCGCGAAGATCTGCAGCAATGGAAAGGCCCTGCGCGAATGGTGTGGGCCCTGCAGGACACCTTCTTCGGCGTCCAGTGGGCAGACTGGCTCGACCATACGCTGCCTGGTTCAAAGGGTGTCCGAAGGCTCGAGGAAGCAAAACTTTTCTTCCCCGAAGAGATGCCTGACGTCATCGCAGCGGAAGCCATGGCCCTCTGGGGCATCTCGCCTCTGCATCAGCACCACGCAACATCGTCCACCGAACTCTAAAGTCCCCGGTCATCAAACGCCATCCGGATAACAAAAAATCGTCCGGGTGGCGTTGATGTTTCAGAGCGCGCCACAAAGCTACTTCGTCAGCGCCCTGGAAAGACTTGTCAGTCACGTTCAAATTTGAATCGTCGATACCTCTGATACATCCAAAGTGTGATTGTGCGTCGTCGCTCCAGGTGACACGCTGTCGATGAACGGGAGAAGACCCGCATGAAAGACCGTCGGCACTGGAAGTTCACCGCTCTCGTTTCTGTCTTGACTGTGATGGCCCTTGTAGCACCAAACATCACACGCGCTCAGGAAATGTCTCTTCACGAAGTAAGTTCCGCCGTGGCCCTTCCATCACCCGTCCGGAACGTGATCATTATTGGATTTGTCGGAGGCTTCGTTAGTCGAGACGACACAAAGCACCCCGAAGTGCAGTTCGCCGCATATCTTCGCGACCGTTACCCCACCATCCATGCGGAGGTGTTCGGCAACCACCATGGCGGAAAGGCCCTCGATCAGGTCGTGCGCCTCCTCGACACCAACCACGACGGTGTCCTCTCCTCCATCGAGAAGCAACAGTCAACAATCATCATCTACGGGCACAGTTGGGGCGCCACAGAGACAGTCGAATTTGCCGGCAAGCTGGAGCAGATGGGTATTCCGGTGGCGCTCACCATCCAGATAGACACGATCGCTAAGCCCGGTCATAAAGTCTCGGAGGTCCCGCCAAACGTAGCAAACGCGATCAATTTCTACCAGACCGAAGGCCCTCTTCACGGGGCCCCGAAGATTGTCGCGGTCGACCCGGCGCGGACGAACATCATCGGAAACATTCACATGACCTATGAGAACCGTCCAATAAATTGCGACAACTATAGCTGGTACTCGCGGACCCTGAACAAACCTCATCACAAAATCGAGAACGACTTCCGCGTGTGGGACGAGCTCGCGTCTCTGATCAATTCGGACCTGCCGGGCGCGCCATCGATACCTCAGGCGCCTTCTCCCTCCGGGTCGCCCTTCTTCAAATACCTTAAGGTCGGCTTCCAGGCGCATGGAACCGAAACCGCTCTACTTGACGTTCCGAGCGGCGGCACAGATCAATAAGACCTTCCCGCGGAACCAATGGACAAAAGAAAGGCCCTCCGAAGAGGGCAATTGGAGGTTTCACTATTTATCCTGCTACCCGTATACGGGTATGCATTTTAGATACGCGCAGACCGAGTGATTAGTCTCAGGCGACAAACTTTGGTTTGATCTCGGAGGACATGCTCACATCCTGTATGAAGCGTTCGCTACCTCTGGCGAGCGTCTGTCGTCCCACCTTTCGGGCTATTCCAGGACCAGGCTCATATTCTTCATCAGGATTGTGTGCAGGACCTCGACTCCGCCTTGGCTGTCGGTCTCCAATCCCTCGTTCCTATTAGGCTGTTCGACCAGTTTTGCCGGCACCGTCGCAATGACCTTCTTGTTGAGCGTGAACGTCACTTGAACGGTTGGCCCGGTACCTGTCCATGACACGTCGTAATTGCCTGGAGCAAGCTGGGTGGATCCGGCCTTCACCGTCTCGGGGACGGTCACACTTTGAGAATTCTTGGCGGCAAACGCGGGGACGGAAAGCAGAGCGAGCATCATTGCGGAACCAAAGAGACGTTTCATCTGTATATCCTCCAATGCTCATATTTTCCCCGTCGAACCAGGGATTGAGAGGATTACACCACGGTCAACTCGTCCTGAACCTTAAGAATTCTTAAGCCCAACTCAACCGAAAATGAGATTGATCGAGCCAATCATCCTCGACCCAACATGGGCGCTTTGAAAAGCGGGACCTTAATTTTTACGCGCAAACCGGGCAACGCGTTCTCTGCACCGATCGTGCCGTGGTGCACCTCCACGGCCCGTTTTGCGATCGATAAACCAAGCCCCGATCCTCCGCCCAGCGCATCACGCGCCTCTTCGACCCGGAAGAATGGATCGAATATCTTTGTAAGTGTTCCTTCAGGAACACCAGGCCCATAGTCGCGAATCGCAATCTTCGCGGCGTCCGGATCTTCGACGAGGCACACATCAATCGTCGATCGCTCCGGTGAATAGCGAATCGCATTGCGCATGACGTTCTCAACAGCACGCCGCAGCAACTCGCGGTTCCCAAGAATTTCACCTGTCGACCGCCTGCTCAACGCGATCCGGCAACCCCGGACCTCAGCCTCCAAAGTGCAATCGCGAATCACCTCATCGAGAACATCTCCGATCTGCACGATCTCGACGCCCTGAGTAACGGGGTCCCCTTCGACAAGAGTGACCTCAACAATGCCCGCCACCAGCGCGGCAATGCGGTCCACATCGCGGTTGATCCGATCAAAGGCTGCGTTCGTGTCTGCAGATGTCCTCGCCAATTTAACGGCGAACTTCAGCCGCGCCAACGGCGACCTCAGTTCATGCGATATGTCCGCCAGCAGTCTTCTCTCGCTCACAATCATTCGCTGCAGCCGTTCGGCCATCTCATTAAACGAGCTTCCTAGCTGCCCAATCTCGTCCCGCCGGTTGGTATGCACGCGAGCAGACAGATCGCCTTGTCCGAACAACGCAATCGAGGCCGCTACCCTGCGTATCGGCGACACCACCGCAACCGACGCCAGCCAACACAGAAGTCCCGCAGCGCCGGCCGAAAGAAAATAGTACGGAAGATATGTCCAGAACTGCGGCCGGCCGGGCCGGCTCTCTGCTGCAAACCAATACTGCCCGTCCGCGGACCGTTGCGCTGCAATCGAACGATCACTGGTCCGGATGCGCCATTTATTGGACGGCGCCGGCGGCAGCAGCTCTGCCTTACTGCCCCCGTTTACGAGATCGGTCCCACGTGCGTCGAGTAAATAATGACTTGCCCCCGAGAGACGGTCCAGGCCTGCCAGATAGTCCGCCAGCCCCGTGGTTCCCTCGCTGTTCAGCGTTCTCATCGCCGTCTCCAACTGGAGCTCATCCAGTCGGTCATAGACCGGATCGAAATGCTTCCTCTCCAGCCGGACCGAGATCTGCCGAAACACGAGGAACGAAAGCGACAACGTGCCCACCATTGCGAGAAAGACGCCGAAATAAAGAGACCTCAGGGGCAACACCCTAAGCCGCTCGCGCAAAGACATAGCCGACTCCCCGAATCGTGCGAATCAGACCTCGACCACCCTCCAGCTTCTTGCGCAAATGGCTTACGTGGACGTCGAGAATGCGATCAAACGGTGCCGCTTTGCGTTCGAACAGCGCCAGAGTCAGTTCATCGCGCGACACGACCCGTCCCGCAGAGCGCATCAGTATCTCCAGCAGGGCGAACTCCATCTCAGTCAACACCACCGGCGAGCCCGCGGCCCAGGCCTCGCGCGTACTGCCATCGATCCGGATGTCACCAATAGTCAGGTCCGTGCTGCCCTTCCAGCTCTCCGTATCAGAGCGGCGCAACACCGCACGAATTCGCGCCAACAGCTCGTCCGGATCGAACGGCTTTAACAAATAGTCGTCTGCCCCCGAATTCAACCCCAGAATTCTGTCCTGATGCTGGACACGCGCGGTCAACATGATCACCGGGAGGTCTTTTCTGCGCCGCAGATGTTGCAGCACAGTAAAGCCATCAATCACCGGAAGCATCACATCGAGAATCACCAGATCATATGTCCCGCTGGCCGCACTGGCGAGTCCTCGCCGGCCATCGTGCTCGCAATCAAGCCGATGGCCCGCCTCGGCAAAGAACTCCTTCATCATCCCGCACAACTCTTTGTCGTCATCGACCAGCAATAGGGACAATTGCACTTGCTTTTCCGCACTCTCCATCGATCCTGCCTCAGGACACAACGCAGATTCAGTGGTCTCCATCGGTCCTTAAGTCTCGCACAGATCAAAGACACGGCGACCCGCTTAACAAATCTTAAGATTACCGATGCACTGGGAACCAATTCCTGGGAGACGACCAGCCTATCCTCTATAAGCCGGCCCTTCGAAACCATGGACCCGTTGCCTGGATATTGGCATTCTATCGCTTCGACATCGCAAGGTCCTCACGCTTTAGCGGGCCTCAATAGTGACGTCTAATGAATCTCAGGAAGGCCTGCCGTCCGACGAATTTCGTTGAGCCGCGAATCACCGCGTAACAGAGCCAACTCCGGATATCTGGGGTACGAACCAAATCGCGGGTCTCGAATGGCAGCCATATTCTCCAGGCCTTCGATTGCGCGGTCCTTGTCCCCCAGTCCTGCATAGACGATGGCCTGCAGCCACGGCCAGGTCTTGTATTGAATCGCGATTTGCTCAGCGTCGGCGCGGCGACCGGCTCTTGCATACGCATATCCGAGGAAACTTTCGCTCCCTTTGCCCAGCTTCTCTAGAATCGCAATCCCCTCGTTTAGCCTGCCTTTTTGCACCAGCGCCCTGGCATAAGACTGTCGAGCACCGTAATTACCGGGGTCAGTCTTGAGTGCTCGAAGGCAATTCTCCAACACCTCATCGTAGAGGCGATCGCTCAAGAGAACCATATTCATGTGGTTGATCGCCGTTGACGACAGCGGATCCAGTTCAAGAGACTTGTACAGCTCCTTCTCGGCCTCCCGCAGCCTGCCTAACGGAAACAGTACGAAAATTGCGTAGTCCTGATGTGGTCTCGATAGGTTTGGGTTCAATTGGAAGGTTTCACGAAACTCCTTCTCCGCGTCCGGCCACGCGTAGTCGCGTGCATGGATCACACCCATGCAAGCATGGGCGTCGGCGAGAAGCGGATCAAGCTGCAGGGCCTTTTCACAGGCCTCCTTCATCTTGGGATAGGCCGCTTCGGGCGCGAAGGTGCGCGGAGTTGCGGACAAATAGGCATAGGCGTCTGCGATGCCCGCGTACGCGGGCGCGAAGTTCGGGTCCTTTGCGATCGTGGCTTCAAATAAGGGAATACTTGCAGCAATTTTCTCGCTGCCCGATCCGGGGTACTGATTTGCCAGCGCCCGAGCTCTGAGGTAGAGATCGTAGGCTTCAAGGTTGGTGTTATACCGACGCTGTCCGCGCCCAAGTTTCAAGCGGAGCTGGTCGACTATTGAACGGGAGATTTCGTTCTGCACGGCAAAAACATCGCTAAGCTGTCGTTCATAACTACCGGACCAGACTGGATTGTCGTCGGAGACCCGGACGAGCTGAACATCCACCCGAAGCTTGTTATCGACGCGGAGTACTGAGCCTTCAAGGACCAGATTTACGCCAAGCTGTGTACCTACCGCGTGCAGGTCGTTCTGTTTGTCTTTCATGGCGAACGAAGAGGTCTGCGACTTGACCTGCAAACCATCGATCACCGAAAGATTGCTGATTATCTCGTCGGTTAGACCGTCGCTGAAATAGTCGCTCCCTTGCTCTGGACTGAGGTTCTTGAGTGGTAAAACTGCGATGACATAAGGACTGGATTTGTGATGCAACGCTAACCAGGATGTAATGGCCGCGAAAGCGACAAGAGCTGCAACAAGTGCAACCTTGAGTGATAAACGAATCTTCGCGATCGACTCTGTTCGCTGAGGGCGAGTCTTCTCTGGCTCAATGACGCTCACTTCTTGGGGGCGCAAGGATTGATCTACCGCCACAGCGGGACCCCGGCCCTCTTGAGACCTTGATAGTCCGTCAGAGACTGAATTGGTTCGATTTTGTGCGCCTATGTTTTCGACACCAACGATCAATCGATAACCCCGTCGCGGAAGTGTCTCGACAAAACGCGGGTTCTCGGCAGAATCGCCTAAAGCGGCCCGGAGCTTCATGATCGCCGAGTTCAATCCAACATCAGAATCCAGGAAGACATTCTCGGGCCATAGTCGCTGACAGAGTTCCTCGCGGCTAACCACCTGTCCCTGGTGTTCCACGAGCATGACCAATACCTTAAACGGCTGCTCATGGAGTTTTATTCTGACGCCTTGTCTCCGCAGCTCGCCCGAGGCCAGGTCAATTTCAAAGACCCCGAAGCGGACAAGGCCCGAACTGGGTACCGTAGCCATAGGGCTGGATTCTCGCCTGGAGTCTAGCACACGAGGCAAAGCACCACATAGGGGCAGCGCGGTAATTTTGCTCAGCAAACCCTTATCTTTCTGCCACATGGACATTCACAAAGATTCCATCCCCAGACCATTGAATGTTTGCCTGAGTTTTGACATAGTCACCGGACTATCCAGTGGGTGCGGATCTTTGCGTCGCTAAGGAGCTGCAATGAAGCGTGCTATGACCTTTCAGAAGATTTGGGCCGTCGGAGTGACAGCCTTATTGTTCCTCGCGGGATGTGGAGGGACCACTCCGGTTTCGCCGTCTCCTGCTTCTACAACGGCATCGGGGCCATTGGCTATTTCAGTGACGATCTCCCCGAGTACGCTAGGAATTAGGCGAGGCGGCACGTGGACCTTCGCCAACACTGTTAGTGGTTCAAGCAATACGGCGATCACGTGGAGCATGCAGGAGCAGTCGGCAGGAGGCGCAATCACCGCCGACGGCGTATATACAGCGCCCGCTGTCGAGGGCACCTATCACTTGGTGGCGACCTCCAACGCAGACCCAACCAAAAGCGCCGTCGCCATCGTAAATGTTCTCAAATCTGGGTTTGTCCCCACTGGAAGTTTGAGCACCGCCCGACTGCAACATACCGCAACTTTGTTGCCAGGCGGAAAGGTGCTTGTCGCCGGCGGAGGCTACGGACCGGACCTCATCGATGGATTCTGGGTGGCCGACCAGGCCGAGCTGTTCGACCCGGCAATGGGTTCCTTCAGTCCAGCGGGAACTCTCTCACGCGACGGACATACCGCGACCCTGCTTCTTGATGGAGACGTGTTGTTTACGGGTGGCGAGGTCGGCTGGAGCAATCTACTTCCCATCGTCAGCAGCACAGCCGATTTGGAAAAAGCGACAAGCGGATTGTTCGAGCCGACCGGAAGTATGGCTTCTGTACGAGAGTCTCATGCGGCCACGTTGCTCAGTGACGGCCGAGTGCTTGTGACTGGCGGCGTCATCCCCTCAGGCATATCGTGGCAAGGCTTGCAGGAGGCTGAAATCTACGATCCAACCTCAGGCGCCTTTACGACCGTGGCCAATATGAATGTTGTTCGGGCGTTCCACACTGCCACCCTGCTCGCAAATGGCAAGGTGCTGGTTGCGGGCGGAGGTTACCCAACCGGCGGCAACACCGCTGAAGTCTTTGATCCAGCGACCGGCTTGTTCACATCGACTGGAACGATGAGCGTTGCTCGATCCAACCACACAGCGACCCTACTAGCGAACGGGAAAGTCCTGATCGCCGGCGGAGGAACAGCCGACCTGTATGATCCCGCTACCGGACTGTTTACGCCAACCGGACCGATGACCGTATCACGCAGCTCGCACACCGCAACTCTGCTGCCTGACGGCACGGTGCTTATTGCAGGCGGGCTCGATAACGGCAGTGAGTCAGCTACTACAGAGATCTACGATCCGACAACCGGCTCTTTCACGGCAGGCGCAACC
>DATHQG010000339.1:0-7240 GCA_035483075.1 Edaphobacter sp.
GGCCGGTCGTCACAATCAACCGGCTTGTCGTCATGCGCGGCCCTTTGATTTCCGATCAAATTACCATAGATGTTGCCCGGTCACGAGTTGGGCGCTTCGCCCGGCAAGCCGCCTTGTGCACCGCAGAGTTGAGCCCAACGGCCAGATGCCGGATGGTCGGCGATCCGGGAGTGATTCCTTCGCCCACATAATCCCCTCAAAACGGCGTTTCGGCAACTTCGAGGCGAACTTGCCGATAACCCGACTTTGCAGGCACGACGGGATAGTTTCCGTATCGCCCGCGATACGCCTAATTGGCATTTCTTATGGTGCGTCGGGCGGCTGTTTGCAGTCCATCGCCTCTCGCTTGAATTTAGGCTGAAGCCTGTTCACTGCTGACATGTATGCGTCTGGATGAGCCTTGTATATCTTGCTCGCCAATCCGCAGAGCCACGGCCACTCGTCGACGTTGTCGACGAGGTCGAACGCATGAATCATTCTGAGGAACTGCGGCAACCTCTCGGGGTTACGCTCTAGTGCATCCGCAAGATGGGAATAGAACCGGTGATAAGCTTCCGTGACCGCCATGTCTTGTCCCTGTTTAGTATCCTGCGCGTCGTACAGCGCCTCCATCTCCTTGCCACTTGTTGGCATGGCACTGATCAGGACGGCTGCGGGATTCATACCTCCGAGTTTCGAGTACATCGCGGCGTAGACGGCACGATGGGGGTAGTCCTTCGGAGCATGATTCCACTGAGATTCAAGCTCTGTCAGAGTCGTGGCTCTGGCGAGAGCGCCTAGGTGGTCGCTGACGGAAGCGCGAATAGTGCGTTGTGTCTCTTGCGTATATGAGAGTGTGGGGAGGAGCAGGAGCCAGACTGCAACGTACAGTTTCGTCATCTGGCCATTCTATCTGCGCATTCTTAGCGGTTTTCGCTACTCTGAAACAATCCTACAGACCGACGACTCCAAACTTTACGCGTCGAAGTGCACGAAAAACGGGGTTATAGGCAACTTCAAATTCTGATCTCACCCTGCAAGTGCGCTGATGGAGTGGGTCGTAGTCTTCAAGCGTGCCTCCCGACTAGCGGCTCGCTCATAGTCTCTTGCGTTGATTTCGCCTGGCGGAGTTTCTGAAGCGATGCTAGATGCAGCAGGATGGCGAGAGGGACGAGAAATACCGGCACCATCACGAGGGGATACAGGCTGATCAGCTCGTTGGGCCTGTCGACAGCCAGGAGATGAATGGGCGAGGGGGACGTCAGCAAGCCCATGGTGACGGCTACGGTGAGATCGAGGATTCCGAGGAGATTCCATACGCGCAGGAGTGTGGTTGCGTGACGCCAATTGCGGACCACAGCGGTGGCGACCAACGGTGCGCAAAGGCCAACGACGACGTCACCCACGCCTGCGGGTATGGCGAATTCACGGGGAAGACGGCCCATCGCAAGGAGGACCAGGAAGATGACGCCTTCGGCACGGTACAGCTGCAGGCCGACGATCCACTGTTGCGGTACTGCCTCAACGAGACGCCTGAAGGGACGCCACCCTACGAAGACCAGGACACCGATCGCGATGGGGGAGAGGATTCCGTATTGGATGGTCGGAATTCGCGAGGCCGAGAAGTGATAGAACCCGGAGCGTGCAGGGAGCACGGCGGCAACGTAAAAGATTGCGAGGGCGGCAGCGGTGGAGAGGAGTGCTTTGCCGCGACTCGACGCGGACCAGTTGGCTCTCTTCAGGGAGCGGTTGAGGCCAAAGAGCAACGCGGCGAGAGTTGCCGCTGTTCCCCAGAGTATGAAGGGAAAGAGGAAGCTGGGTACTGGAGAGTTCATCTTAGGACTCCTTGAGGGGTTCGTTTACGGATCTTCCAAGATAGATGTAAGTACATCTAATAGCGATTCAGAATTGTTGCAGAGAATTAAATGAACTGCTATAGATGTAAATACATCTATATAGAGACTACAAGACGTGATTTCGAAGGGTGAGAGACAAGCCGTGATTTCGTTGCCGTGCATGTGCGCGAATCTGCGACGGGCCGCGCGAGTGGTGACTCAGATTTATGACGAGGAGCTGCGTCCCAGTGGGTTGCGTACGTCGCAGTTCACGCTCTTGCAGACGTTGAAACTTGCGCCAGGAATCTCGCAGAAGCGGTTAGCTGGGCTGCTGGAGATTGATAGCACGACCTTGACCAGGACGCTGGCTTTTCTGCGCGGGAAGGGATGGCTGCGTGCCGAAGCTGGTGAAGACCGCCGGGCGCTTCGGCTTTCGCTGACAGCGGCGGGTTTGAAGGAGTACAAGCGGGTTGTGCCGTACTGGCAGTCGGCGCAGAAGCGATTGAAGCGAGAGCTGGGTGAGGCTAACTGGGACCTCGTCGGGAGTGCGTCGATGCGGGTAGCCGAACTCCTGTCGTCGAAGGGGGATTGATATGGCGGAGACGACTGAGCCCTGGCTGCGGGGGACCCTGATGGAGGTTGATCCGGTCCGGCGCGGTGTGCTGCATGCGCTGCTGCTGGCGCGGGAGGACGTTGTGCGGTGGGCGGCTGGGTTGACTCTGGAGGAGTTGGAGGACAGACCGTTTGGGTTGCCGTCGGTCGGGTTTCAGATGCGGCATATGGTGCGTAGCCTTGACCGGCTGCTGACCTATGCGGAGGGACGCTACTTGAGCGACGGCCAGAGAACGGCGCTGGCTGCGGAGATGGAGCCTGCCGCCTCGCGTGAGGCGCTGTTCGCGGAGTTTGAAGGGTGGATCCAGTTTGCCGAGGACCGCGTCATGAACTTCTCGCAGGAGAGTTATCGCGAGGTCAGGGGGGTGGGAAGAAAGATGCTGCCGACGACGGTGGGCGGGCTGCTGGTGCACTGCGCGGAGCATACACAGCGGCATGCCGGGCAGTTGGTGACGACGGCGAAGGTCGTGATGGGAATGCGAGCCGGATAACTTTGGGTCCATCTCGTCTCTTGTTCTTCTCGATCGGCGCTTCGGCCATCTCGTCCAATGGGTGGATTGGGACGTCCAATGTTTGGTGGATTGACCGTCTGCACATGGGTAGGGTTGAATCGCTGCGAGGAACAACGATGGCACAGGTGCAGCAGATCCAGGCGGTGAAGGCGGGAGTGGGCAGGTTGTTTGCTTTGGCGGCTGTTTGCACCGCCGTTGCAGTGGCGTGCGTGGCTATTCCAATGTTTGTGATTCGGCCGTTCCGTCCGCAGGGGGCGCAGGAGTTGAGTTTTGCGCTGGCGGTCCGTCATGCGGGGCCCTGGCTTGCCGGCTTGTGCGCCTTGGCGGTGCTGTTGCTGGTGATGCGGCTATGGAAGGTCACGCGGGTTGGATTGCGGATTGTGCTGGTGGGCCTGTTTCTTCTGGCCGCCGCGGGCGCGGTGCTGACACACGTTAATATCTTCGAGAAGATGTTTCATCCCTACGATTCGCCGGCGTTTGCGAGCGCGGACGCGGTGAAGGTGGATCCTGACGATAAGGTGCTGGCCGTCAAGGTGGGGCAAGATGCGCGTGCCTATCCGATTCGGACGATGGGGTATCACCATATTGTGAATGACGTGGTCGGGGGTGTGCCGATTGCGGTGACCTATTGCACGTTGTGTCATACGGGGTTGGTTTGGAGTCCCGTGATCGATGGGAGGACGCTGCACTTTCGCCTGGGCGGCATCAATAACGGCAATGCTTTGCTGCGCGACGAAGAGACCAGCAGCATCTGGCAGCAGAGTACGGGAGAGGCGATCTTCGGGCCTCTGAAGGGACGGCAGCTGGACGTGGTTCCGAGCGATGAGTTGACCTTTGCTTTATGGAGAAAGGAACAGCCGCAGGGACGGGTGTTGAAGCCGGATGCGCAGTATGAGGCGGAGTATGACCCGAAGGACTGGGAGCAGCATGTCGCGAGGACGCGGACCGTGGTGGATACAACGAAGTCCGGGCTGGGGCCGCATCAGTTGATGATTGGCGTTAGTGCGGCGGGACAGAGCAAGGCCTATCCAATTGAGGCTGTGCTGGCGGCGAAGATCATTCAGGACCGGATTGACGGATCGCCGGTGGTGCTGGTGGTGGGGCCGGACGGGGCGTCGATTCGTGCGTTCGAGGGGAACATCGAGTCAGATGGTGTGAGGTTGACGTTCTCCGAAGGTCAGGGCGATGCCGTGATGACGGACGCGCAGACGGGAAGTGAGTGGAACTTTCAGGGCTGTGCTGTGAAAGGGAAGCTGGCGGGGAAGTGCCTGAAGGAGATCGATGCGCACAAGGACTATTGGTTCGATTGGATGAACCATCATCCGGGGGCGGCGGTGTTTAAAGGCTGAATTGGTGTGGCCAGCCTGGAGATTGCGCGCTAGCTGACGAGGTGGCCCATCTTTTCGCGCTTGGTCTTGAGGTAGCGCTCGTTGGTGGGTTCGGTGGGGACCTCGGCGGAGATGCGCTCGACGACCTTCACGCCGGCGAGTTCGAGGGCGTCGACCTTTGCGGGGTTGTTCGTGATGAGGCGGACGGACTTGAGGCCCATGTGCTTGAGAATCTCGGCGGGGAGTTCGAAGTGCCGGCAGTCGGCTTCGTAGCCTAGTTCGAGGTTGGCTTCGATGGTGTCGAGGCCCTTGTCCTGGAGTTCGTAGGCTCGGAGCTTGGCCATGAGGCCGATGCCGCGGCCCTCCTGCTGCTCGTAGAGGAGAACGCCGGCGCCGGCGTCGGCGATGGTGGCGAGGGCCAGCTCGAGTTGCTGGCGGCAGTCGCAGCGGAGGGAGTGGAAGACGTCGCCGGTGAGGCACTGGGAGTGGATGCGGACGATGGGGGGCGCGGCGTGGATGTCACCCATGACGAGGGCCACGGCGGATTCGGTGCGAACGGCCGGCGCGGGAACGTTGTCGTTACAGGCGAGGGGGTTTTCGATCAGGCCCTCAAAGCCGAGGATGCGGAAGTGTCCCCAGCGGGTGGGGAAGTCGGCTTCGGCTACTTTTTTGACGCTGGCGAAGGGCATGGCCTGATTATACGTTTCGGTGCTCATAGGTATTGGATTCGCGAGGGGTTGAGTTAGATGCGGAGCTGGATGGGGAATTGCGGCGGCGTTGGAACGGGGCGGGCGTAAAGTAGTGATGTGACGCAGATAGAGCCCAAACTGATCCTGATTACGCTGCTGATTGAGCTGGGTGTGGCGGCGGCGTATTCGAGTTCGCTGGCGCGATCGCTGCGGTTCAAGGACCTTCTGCTAACGCCGCGCCGGAGTCCGCGGCAGACGATGTGGTTAGTGGTGATTATCTGCGCTCCACTGACGCTGGGGGTTTGGATTCGAACGACCGTGCCTAACTTTCTGGCG
Organism: Edaphobacter sp.; assembly: GCA_035483075.1. Lineage (GTDB taxonomy): Bacteria > Acidobacteriota > Terriglobia > Terriglobales > Acidobacteriaceae > Edaphobacter. The sequence continues at coordinate 5,292 of DATHQG010000339.1, forward strand.
GCAGACCTTTCGTTTGAGACGACGATTCTTCTGGGGGTCCTGGTGGGCCCGCTGGCGGCAATGGCAGGGGGAGCGATGCTGGCGGTCCCGGCCGTGCTGCACCACGAGTATTGGGCGCTCCCAGTGAACCTGCTGATTGCGGCTATCTTCGGTGCGTTTGGCCGGTTTGCCGACCCGGAGGACGTGTGGTCGTTCTCGCCGATGATCGACCTGAGCATCTACCGTTGGGTGACGCGGAACCTGCGGCGGCCGAAGTTGGACCGTCAGATTCTGCTGCTGCTGCTGGTGGCGGGGACGCAGTTTGGGACGAGCATGCTGGCGATGGTCTATCCGCGCCATTTTTTTGAGTTGTATTCGCGCGAGTGGTGGGTGGAGTTTGTGATTTGCGCAACGGCGCCGATTGTCGTGGGCATTCCGCTGAAGATTTGGAACGCGATTCGTGTGGAGCGGAAGCTGGAGGAGCAGGGAAGGCTTTTGCTGGAGGCGCGTCTGGATGCGCTGCAGCGGCAGATCAATCCGCATTTTTTGTTCAACACGCTGAACTCGATTACGTCGCTGGTGCGGTCGCAGCCGGAGCTGGCGCGGGAGATGATTGTGAAGCTTGCGAACATTCTGCGCGTGCTGCTGAAGGACCGGGAGGCGTTCCATCCGTTGAGCGAGGAGCTGCAGTTTACGGATGACTACCTGGACATCGAGGTGGTGCGGTTTGGCAGCAAGCTGAAGGTGGTGAAGGAGATTGCGGAAGAGACATTAGATGTTGTCGTGCCTGGGATGCTGCTGCAGCCGCTGATCGAGAACAGCATCAAGCATGGGCTGGAGCCGCGGATCAGCGGCGGCACGGTGACGCTGCGGAGCAGGATTACCGACGAGGGGCGGCTATTGGTGGAGGTGGAGGACGATGGCGTGGGGATGGCTCCAGAACGGAATGACGCTTCGCCGGTGAGTGGGTTGGTGAGTCCCGGGACGGGTATTGGTGTGCGGAATGTTCGCGAACGGATGCAGGTGCTTTATGGGGACCTTGCGGCGGTTGAGATCAACAGCCGGCCGGGGCGGGGGACGAAGGTGACTTTGCTGATGCCGATCCTGGATGCGGGTGCTGAAGCATGGGGGCCGATTGGCGGGGCCGCGGGGGAGGCGATCAGTCATCTGGTGCAGGACGCCGTGCGGGCGATGACGCGATCGTGAAGTGACTAGTGGGTGGGTCGCGTGCGAGTGACTACGCGGTCGTAGTAGTGACGCGAAGCGCTTAGTGAGATTTAGTCCTCTGAACAACGCGGTCGTAATAATCCTCATAGAGCGGGATGACGCGGGAGGAGCAGAAGTGGTCCTGCGCGGTCTTGCGGGCCGCCTTGGCCATGGTTTGGAGGCGGGATTCGTCGCTGAGCAGTTTGATCGCAGCTTTGGACATCGAGTCGGTGTCGCCTACTTCGAAGAGGAGGCCGTTGCGGCCGTCGTCGATGAGTTCGGGGACGCCGCCGACACGGGTGGCGATGGTGGGGACGCTGCAGGCCATGGCTTCGAGCGCGGCGAGGCCGAAGGACTCCATCTCGGACGGCATAAGCATGAGGTCGGCTAGGGGCAGGAGCTCGTTGACGTTGTCTTGTTTGCCGAGGAAGTGGATGCGGTCCTCGACGTGGTGTTCGCGGGCGAGGTATTCGGCGACGCTACGGTCGGGGCCGTCGCCGATGAGCAGGAGACGTGCAGGCATGGCTTTGGCGACGCGGGCGAAGACTTTGACCACGTCCTGGACGCGCTTGACGGGGCGGAAGTTGGAGAGGTGGACGAGGAGGCGTTCGTCTGGTTCGGCGAAGCGGGGGCGCATGGCGGCGACTAGCTCGGGGTTGCGGACGTAGACGTCGCAGTTGACGAAGTTGCGGATGACTTCGATCTCGGTGTCGATGTGGAAGGCGGAGTGGGTGCGGTCGCGGAGGTAGGTGGAGATGGCGGTG
>DATHQG010000340.1:0-13010 GCA_035483075.1 Edaphobacter sp.
AATCCAAGGGTGTCGCCTGTAAAATCTTCAGCCCCTCGTATCGCAATACCAGCAGCGCCGGGACCCCGTATGCCCATCGCCACAGCACCTCAAGCGCCGTCAGCGAAGGCCGCCGCCAGCACTCCGAAAGCGTATGCACAAACGACTGTGTTCCTCGCACCGTTCCGGCGGCAATCACCACCCCATCCGGCGGCATCAAGCCATTGGACAGAGGCTCCACTACTTCACCACAAGATTTACAAGCTTACCCGGCACCACAACCACCTTCACCACAGTCTTGCCTTCAACCCGGGCCTTTACCTTCTCGTCTGCGATGGCCGCTGCCTTCACAACAGCCTCTCCGCTGCCCGCGGGGACCTTCACGACATTCACCAGCTTGCCATTCACCTGCACCGGAATCTCAACCTCATCCTCCCGCGCTAAATCAGGGTCATAGACCGGCCATGTTATGCGGAACGGATCGCCTGCATACTCCGCCTGCTCCCAAAGCTCCGCAGCAAGAAACGGGGCAAACGGAGCAAGCAGCAAAGTCAGGAAACAGAACACCTGAGAAACCACGTTGTCAGCGATTTTGCCAGCATCGATAGCTGCTTCCTGCGCGGAAATCTCGTTGACCAAAATCATGATAGAAGCGATTGACGTGTTGAAATGCCAGCGCCCACTGAAGTCGTCAGTGATCTTTGCGACCGTCTGATGCAACTTTCTTAATAGAAGCCGTCCTTCATCAGAAGAGAAGTTGGTCGCCCCAGCTTTCGCTGCACTCACGTCCTTGTACTTCATGACCAACCGATACACCCTGCTCAAAAACCGGCTGATGCCTGCAACGCCTTCCTCCTGCCACTCCAAATCACGGTCCGGCGGGGCCGCAAATAGCGCATACATCCTCGTCGCGTCCGCACCATACCGCTCAATCATCTCGTCAGGCGACACCACATTGCCCTTCGACTTCGACATCTTCGCCCCGTCTTTGATCACCATACCCTGCGTAAACAGTCGCCCCGCAGGCTCATCGTTCTTGACCATCCCGAGGTCCCGCATCACCTTCGTCCAGAACCGCGAGTAGATCAGATGCAGAATCGCATGCTCCACCCCGCCGATGTACTGATCGATCGGAAACCAGTAGTTCGCCTTATCCGAATCAAACGGAGCCTTCGCATTCTTCGCATCCGTATACCGGTAGAAGTACCAGCTCGAATCGACGAACGTATCCATCGTGTCCGTCTCTCGCCTTGCCTTCCCTCCGCACTTCGGACAGGTCGTATTCACAAACTCCGCCACCCGCCCCAGCGGCGATCCATTCGTCTGCGTAATATCGATCTGCTCCGGCAACAGAATTGGCAGTTCGCTCTCCGCCACTGGCATCGGCTCATCGGGCGAGCACTTATCGCAATAAACCATCGGTATCGGCGTCCCCCAATACCTCTGCCGGCTCACCCCCCAGTCCTTCAGCCTATATGTAACTGTAGGCGTGCCAAATTCATTCGCCTTGGCAAACGCAGCCATCTTCTCCTGCGCCGCTGCACATTCCAGCCCACTCCACTCACCTGAGGCGACCAGCACCCCATCCTCCTCCGCGGTATACGGCAGCACAGGCGCCTCTGCGTCAGCAGCAGCAATCACCCTCCGCACCGGCAACCCATACTTCTGTGCAAACTCAAAGTCTCGCTCATCATGCGCCGGCACGCTCATAATCGCGCCCGTCCCATAGTCCGCCAGAATGTAGTTCGCCACCCAAATCGGCACCCGCTCGCCATTGAACGGATTCACAGCAAACCGGCCCGTATTCACACCATGCTTCTCGATCGCTCCCAGCGCATCGCTCTCCCGCGCCTTCTGCTGCTCCACAAGCAACCCTTCAATCTTTCCTCGGAGAGTTTCGTCCTCCAGCGCAAACGCCTTCGCCACAGCATGTTCAGGGGCCAACTGCACCGACGTCGCGCCAAAGATTGTATCTACCCGCGTCGTAAATACCGTCACCGTCTCGGCCGAACCGTCGACCGAAAAATCAACCAGCGCTCCCTCGCTCCGCCCTATCCAGTTCCGCTGCATGGTTCGGACCTTCTCTGGCCAACCCTCCAGCTTGTCGAGACCCTCCAGCAACTCATCTGCATACTTCGTGATCCGCAAGAACCATTGCGTAAGGTCCCTCAACTCGACAACTGTGTCCTCATGCCGCCAGCAGCGCCCACCAATTACCTGCTCATTCGCCAGCACCGTCTGGCAATCCGGACACCAGTTCACCTTGCTCTTCTTCCGGTAAGCCAGGCCCCTCTCAAACATCTTCAAAAAGAACCACTGGTTCCAACGGTAGTAGTCCGGCAAACAGGTCGTCACCTCGTTCGACCAGTCAAAAGCCATGCCCAGCCGCCGGAACTGCTTCTTCATCGCCTCAATATTCCGGAACGTCCACTCCCGCGGAGGGACCCCGTTCTTCAGCGCAGCGTTCTCCGCCGGCAGCCCAAACGCGTCCCACCCCATCGGATGCAGCACGTTATACCCGCGCATCCACATATGCCGCGCCAGCGCATCGCCAATTGCATAGTTCCGCACATGCCCCATGTGCAGTGCGCCGCTCGGATACGGCAGCATCTCCAGGCAGTAGTACTTCGGCTTACCCGAATCGTGTCCCTCTGCCGCATATAGCGACGCGTCAGCGTCCCACACGGCCTGCCACTTCGGCTCAATCTCCGCCGGACTATACCGCTGCGGCTGATTCGGTTCGGCAGCAGAAGAATTCTCGTTCATAATCGCGGTTTTCCCGCCTTTTTCGGTCAAAGGTGTCTCAGGCATACTACTTTGATTGTAACCGTCCCCCACTCAACGCCGGGATCCACCTCGAACGCTCGCGGCGGGACCCACCCTCACCGTCTAATTCTGCGCCGCGCTCATCTTCTCTTCCAGTTCCTTCAGGCTCTGCAGAACGGTCTTCACCGTATATCCCGGCGGTACCCGAAACAAGGCCGGATCGGGCTCACTCCGCGAAAACTGCTCCAGTTCGACCGTCGTCTCACCCGTTCGCGGGTCTACCATCTGTTGCTTCATTACCAGCTTCAGGTCCGGCGAAGTCCACACCTCGCGCGTCTTCGTTATCGGTGCATCGTTTCCCGCCCGTCCGACTGGGACAATCGTCGTTGTCCGAACGTCCGTCACTGGCAATCCCTGAAGCATGACCGTTCCTAAGTCCTCGGTCGTAACCACCGGCTGCGGGCGCGTCGAAGCGCTCGTCGCCTGCGGCTGCACCGCCGTCTCGTGCTTCTGCTCCGCTGGAATCTTTACCACCGCCGCCGCCTTGTTCGCGATCTTCGGCCCCGACACCCAGGTCGTAATCGTATGCGCGAGCGGATCCGACACAAACACCATCACCGTATCCGGCTCGCCATTCTGCCCCTTCGCCATCCGCATCTCCACCCGGACGCGCCCTTGAGCGTCCCGCGCCACAAAGTGGTGCCCCTTTTGTGAAATCGTCGTCCCGTCCGCCAGCTTCCGGATTGTTTGATGTACCTGCAGCGCCGAATAAGGCTGCCCAATCACCGGCGCTGCAACCAGCGAACTTATAACTCCCCCAGTTGCGATGACCTCTTTCTTCTCGCCTCCGGTCGCCGCACTCTGTGCCCCGGTAAAGGCAGTCGCTAGCACCAAACCCACCACCCCAACCACAATACGGGCACTCATCTTTTGTCACTCCTGTCCGAATCAGTGCCAAGTATTGCCTAGCCCTATGACCCGGTCAAGTCAAAAGCGCTTGAATCCTTATCGAATCTGAACGATACAGCATGGTCACCGTACCCTGCGGCAACAATATTTGGTGCCACCTCTCCCAATTTGTAGCCCTCTGACGGAGCAAACAATGACCGCAGCCGAAGCTCCACCCAGCACCAGGATGACTACTTCTCGTCGGGATTTGCCGGGCCGTCGCCCAAAAACCTGAATCGGACGAACGGCTCGTTCCGAACGACCGCCCTGACGATGGGCAGCAGGTCACGCGCAGCGTCCACCTTCACCACAAATCCGGCTCCAATCTTCAACGCCTCCCGCATCACGTCGACACTATGGTATGAGCTCAGGAACAATATCGCCGTGCCTGGAGAAACCTCGCGAATCTGCCGGGCAGCGTCCAGACCACTCAACTTAGGCAAATGAATATCCAGTAAAACCAGATGTGGTCGAATCGCTGCGCTCTTAAGAACAGCGTCCAGCCCGTCGGCGCTCTCGCCAACCACCTGCAGATCTGCATCTTCCGCCAGCATCGAACGAACAGCACTTCGCCACGGCGCAAAATCGTCAACAATCAAAATAGTTACAGGTGCCACTTACCCAATACCCTCCCGCTAAATCGCCGTTCAAGTCGAACGCCACGCGGGCGATACTGAACCGATCAAGTATTAGGATGCGCCTTGCAACTCATTCCATCATTGCTCTAGCGCAATCTCACGCACGGCAATTCCAGGACCTCGAACGCGGGTCAGCTCGCTCTCCGGACCAACTCTTCTGGCGAGCGGATCACGACGCTCCCTCGACTCTTCACAAGAAGGCCCTTCCGGTGCCACTCGCTCAACAGGCGGCTGACTGTGAATATTGTGACGTTAGCCTCGTTGGCCAGCTCTTCATTGCTGATATTGAGTACGGTCCCCTCAAAACTTCTCTGCCCGATTCCTTTGGCCAGATTACCCAGCACCCGCGCGACCCTCAGGCTGGCGCTATCGAAACTAGTTGCAACGTGCAAATCGCGGTAAGTCTCCACATAATCCGACGCAATCAGCAACGCATTTTCAAGCAATCTTGGATATCGCCTTGCGAGGGGCAGAATCGCGTTACGCTCCCACACCAAGGCAACACTGTCCGTCACCGACTCCGTGCTCACCAGATACTCCATAGGCTGGGACAACAACGCTCTTCCGCCAGCGACCGCCGCCGGTGGGACCCAGATGATGACCGTCTTCTCTCCCTCGCGAGTCGTAGTAAAGGTGCGAGCTAGTCCTTCGATCATCAAATACAGCTTGTCCGCTCTATGCCCTTCGCTTGCGATTAACGAACGTGCATGAAACCGCCGCGGCATTGCGGCCCCTAGAACTACCGCAAGGTCACTCTTAGCCAACCCTCCCAGAAAATCTGGGGCAAGCTCGTTCACTCGGTCAACGATCTCCGAGTTCGTCATCACTCGTCTGGCACCTGACTTTGTCTTCATCTCGCCGCCCGTCCTTGTTCTTCAAGGCCCCACAAGCTCGATAGCACGCCAGGTGAAACTCCAACAGGAAAGTGATGGGTCGACCAATCGAACTTTTCAAAAAAGTCCGCCCTGCTGAATTGCTGCCAGACTAACAAGCAAACCCCAGAGATGCAATTCCTTCGCCAATCATTATGCCCATCGACTCGCCGCCAACGTTTGCAGCATACAAGCCCAATCAACCGAAGAGGATTACCTCCGGCACCTGAACGATTGCTCCATTGATGTCGGCCAGCTCTTTCGTCACTCGACGGATCTCATATTCAGGGATGCCGCCCTGCCGGAGAGCAGCCAATGCAGTGTCCAGATTGGCAAACTCACGCGGGTCCCGGAACTGGCTCCCCTCATGAGCGCAGATATACGTCGTCTCCTCAGCCGAATTGCGAAAGATCCTATAGCGAGTCAAATCAGCCCTCCTCCACTAGGCCCCGCGTTCCCGATTGGCCAGTGGCTATCTACAGCACCACTTATCGGCAGAAGGCGCACCCGGCTTTAGACCTAACAAATTCCTCCACAGGTCCATGTAAAAAATTACGCGCCAGAAGGGTAGGTGGCCACCCGCCTCAGCCATACCGTGCAGCGAGCTCGGCCGCCATCGCCTCGTCCTCCGGATCCAGAACGCACCCCAGCAGCGCCTGGGGCGCGACCCTCTTCAGCTCGTGCTCACCGCTGCCATCCGGCAACGCCGCAGCCATCGGGTTCGCTATCCACCGCTCGACATACCGGCTCGCATGGGCCCGCCCGCAGAAATGTCGCGTGCGCCGGACCATCTTGTCGTCCCACTTCGGCAGAATCACCAGGTTTCCGTTCCGCTCGTACAACATCACCCAATGGTTCGCAAACGATTTCTGCATGTCGCATTCTTCGCACTTGCAGGTCTGGATCAGAGACATGGACCTCGTCCTTTCGCCCATCGGCTGGCTCAACCGGCACTCGTGACGATGCGCAGGTCAATCCACGGACCAGCGACCGTCCGCTGCACCTTCTATCGGCACCAGGAACCTTTTCTGTAACCGGTCAGCCCCTAAGCTTGAAGGGCCCAGCGCGCGACCAGATCCATTAACTCGCCGACAACGCCCGCAGCACCCCAACATTTCGAGCCTCGTCTCCGGGAGCGTCCACCGGCGTCTCCGCAATAAACGCCGCATGCTCAAACCGCTCATCATGCAGCAATCGCCGAAACACCTCGGCCCCAATCGTCCCCTCCCCGATATGCTCATGCCGATCCAGCTTCGACCCCATCGCCGCCTTCGCGTCATTGCAGTGCCACACCTTTACCGCATCGAAACCCACCGTGTCCCCCACCACCATCATCGTCTCGATGTACCCATCCGGCGACACCAGGTCATACCCCGCCACATGCACATGGCAAGTATCCAGACACACTCCCACCGGCGCACACGGCTTCAACCGCTCCACCAGCTCCGCCACCTGCTCCAGCTTTCCTCCCAGCGAAAACTCAGCCCCGGCAGTATTCTCAATCAAAATTTTGAAGTCCTTTCCTTGCCACGCCACCCCATCGATTGCCTTCTCAATCGACTCCGCCGCCAGCCTTAGTCCTTCCTCGCGAGTCAACCCCTTCCAGCTTCCCGGATGCAGCACCAGATACTCCGCCCCCAGCGCAAGCGCCCGCTCCACCTCGCCACGAAACGCCGCCACCCCATTGGTCCGCACACTCTCCGTCTGGCTGCAAAGATTAATCAGGTAACTCGCATGCACAGCGACCGGCCCCACATCATGCTTCGTCCGCAGCTCCCGCATCTTTGCGGCGTCTGCGGGCTTCACCGCGGCCGCCCTCCACGTTCGCGGGCTCGAAGAGAATATCTGAAACGTATTCGCCCCTGCCGCCACTGCCCGCTCCACGGCGGTCCACGTTCCCCCTGCCGTCCCCACATGTACGCCAATCCGCCTCTTCACCGCAATTGCCATCTCTCAAGCCTACCCCAGATGGTATGCTGAGGCGCATCGCCACGCCCCATCCTGAGAGGACCTCAATGCCTACTCCACAAAATCTCAAGAACCACACGCGCTGGTACCCGCTCTTCCACTTCTTCGTTCTACCCATGCTCCTGCTCAACTTCATCTTCTCCATCTACATCACCATTCACGATTGGCCACGCTACGAGCACACGCATCTGTGGTGGATTGTCATGGCCCTCGTCTTCTTCGTCATGGCAGGCATCGCTCGCGGCGGCGCCATCAAAGTGCAGGACCGCATCATTCGCCTCGAAGAACGCCTCCGCCTCGCCGCGCTCCTCCCCGCCGAAGACCGCGCGCACATCGACGAGCTCTCCGTCAACCAGCTCGTCGCCCTCCGCTTCGCCTCCGATGCCGAAATCCCAGCCCTCGTCCGCAGGACCCTCACTCAAAACCTGGAGCCCAAGGCCATCAAGCAAAGCATCGTTAACTGGCGCGCCGACTATCACCGCGTCTAGCCAGACAAAAGCGGCGCAACCGCGAACCGGCCACACCGCCAAACTCAAATCTCAAAAGCTCACAATTCGCTAGTAAACATCTCTCTGATAACGCTTCTGCTTCTTCATCGCAGTCAGATACTCTGCCGCGTGCTCCAGCGTTCCATTCGAACCCTTCGCAATCACGTCAAGTAGCGCCGCCTCCACGTCTTTGGCCATGCGCGTCACATCGCCGCAAACATAAAAGTAAGCTCCCCGCTCCAGCCACTTGAACAGGTCCGACGCATGCTCCTGCATCCGGTCCTGCACATACACCTTCTGCGCCTGGTCCCGCGAAAACGCCGTATCCAGTCGCGTCAGCACACCGCCCTTTTGCATCGCCAGGAACTGGTCTCGGTACAGAAAATCCAATTTCTCTCGCTGATCTCCGAAGAATAGCCAGTTGTCCCCCGTCTGCCCCGTGGCCTGCCTCTCCTCCAGAAACGCACGAAACGGTGCGACGCCCGTCCCCGGCCCGATCATGATCACCGGCGCTGACGTGTCCTCCGGCAGGCGGAAGTTCCCATTCGCATGCAGAAAGATCGGTAACGTCGTCCCTACCAGAGCACGTTCCCCAAGTTGCCCACTCGCAACACCCTGCCGGCTGCGCTCATGCGACTCATACCGGATTACCCGCACAGTGATCTGCACATTGTCCTGATGCATCTTCTGGCTCGACGCAATCGAGTACATCCTCGGCACCAGCCGCTGCAGCACATGGAACAACTGCTGCGGCTCCGTCACCACGCCCGGAAAGTCCGTCACCAGATCAATAAACTCGCGCCCCCAGCAGTACTCCTCCGCCCGCGCCTTATGCTCCGGACCGACCATCGCCTGCAGGCCATCGAGCCCCGGTGCCAGCTTCGCATACTGCTTCACGCTGCCTCGCACCAGCTTCCCAATGCTCAACCGCGTCCGCAGCGCCTCCTCCAGGCTGATCTCGACCTTGTAGTGGTCCAGCACCCGTTCGTCGCCCTTGAACTTCAGCGCCGCCATCACCTCTGCCACCGCCAAGGCCCGGTTCTCCGGATTGATCCCCACCGCATCACCCGGCGTATAGGCCATCCCCTCATCCAGCGTCAGTTCGATATGTCGGGTCTCTTTCTCCGACCCCTGGGCCGTCTGCAGCTCATTCACTCGAACTGTGGATGAAAAGGGATCATTTCTCGTGTACTTCGATCCATGCCCGGCCGTACCCTTGGCTTCCTGCTCCTCGACCTCAATCATCTCTCTATGGTAGAACGCCTCCCGCCAAAATGCCTACGCCACCACAGAGAGTCTCCCCTACAACGAAATAACCATCGACACCTCAAGCAGAATCCAGCCCACACGAAGTCACTCATTTATTTACAGAAGAACGACCGCCGCTCATACTTATTAGGCAGTCAAAGTAATTGGCGAGGTTAGCATCGAAGACTTTGTCTCCCCTCCACACAACCCTGACCAGGCCGAAGACCCCGCGACCGACCACTCCATTGAGTCAGCGACCGCCGCTCCCGTTCTGACGGAAGAGTCTGCCTTCACGCCACCAGACCAGCATCACGCTCCGCGACACGCAAACCGCAGAAGTACCTTCCTTCAGGCAATCGTTGCCGCCTGTCTTCTCGCCATTGTGGTTGTCGTCTTCAGCCAAACTCCGCAACTCACCGCTCCCTGGCAGCAAAGCTATGACCCCGCGCATTTCTGGCTTCTTTCCGCCGCGTTGGCCGCTCTGCCCCTCGTGGTGCTTCTGGTAGCGATGGCCGGCCTCCGTATCAAAGGACACATCGCCGCTCTGGCCGGCTTAGCGACCGCGCTCGCAGTCGCTCTCGTTATCTTTCATATGCCCGCGCGACTGGCTCTGCTCGCGACCGGCCTCGGTATCGGCTACGGGCTCTTCCCTATCTGCTGGATCGTCGTGCCAGTTCTATTCCTGTATCAACTCACCGTGCGATCAGGCAGGTTCGCACAGCTGCAGGAATGCCTCGTAGGAGTTACACCAGATGGCCGCTTACAACTTCTCCTAATCGCATTTGCATTTGGCGCATTCTTCGAAGGCGCCGCAGGCTTCGGGACCCCCGTGGCCGTCTGCGGAACCATTCTCATCGGACTCGGCTTCCCGCCGCTTCAAGCGGCAGGCCTCGCCCTCCTGGCCAACACCGCTCCCGTCGCCTTTGGGGCCTTGGGCACTCCAATCGTTGCACTTCACGGTGTCACCAATCTCGATACGCTCCTTCTCGCGCGAGTCATCGGTCGCATCCTCACACCTTTCTGTGTCATCGTTCCCTTCTGGCTCATCTGGGCCTTCGCGGGATTCGGCGCAATGCTGGAGGTCTGGCCCGCCGTCCTCGTTGCCGGCGCGACCTTCGGCGCGACCCAACTCCTCATCGCCACTTACCACGGCCCCTGGCTGGTCGACATCGCCGCTTCGGTCATCAGCATGGTCGTACTCATCGCCTTCTTCCGCGTTTGGAAGCCAAAACGGGTGCTCGACGCCGCTTGCAAAGACGTCACCCACGAACCGCCTGCAAACTGCACAACCAACAGCAAAGATGTACTCAGGGCCGCACTGCCCTGGATCGTTCTCACGCTATGCGTCGTCCTATGGGGCATGCCGCGCTTTTCGCAGTCGATTGACGCAGCCACCAGCGTAAAAGTCCCAATCAATGGTCTGCATCAGATTGTGCTGCGAATGCCGCCCGCCGTCCCCGCGCCAACAGCCGAGGCCGCAGTCTTCAACTTCAACTGGCTCTCCGCCACCGGTACCGGCATCTTCATCGCCGCCGTCCTCGCCGGCCTGCTCATGGGAATGCGTCCTCGCGCCATCGCCCATGTCTTCCTTGAAACCCTGGTGACCGTCCGCTTCACGCTCGTCACCATCGCCGCACTGATGGCCATCGGCTTCATCACACGCTACTGCGGTATGGACGCGACCCTCGGCCTCGCCTTCGCCCGGACCGGCGCCTTCTACCCCTTCTTCGGCACGCTCATTGGCTGGATCGGCACTGCCTCTACCGGCTCCGACACCTCGTCCAACGTCCTCTTTGGTAGCTTGCAAAAGCTCACCGCCCAGCAGCTCAACCTCTCACCTTATCTGATGGCCTCGGCCAACTCCTCCGGAGGCGTAATGGGCAAGATGGTCGCCCCCCAAAGCATCGTCGTCGCCACAACAGCCACTGAGAGCTACGGCAGCGAAGGCACAATCCTTCGCTTCGTCTTCCTACACAGCCTTGCGCTCGCCTGTCTGGTCGGTGTACTCGTCTCGATAGTTGCGTACTCTCCTACGCTGACCAGGCTGATACTGTACTAGCCCTAAGGTCCGAGCAGTATCCGCAGATCGCGCAAATTGTTCCCCGTCGGCCCTATCGTAATCGTGTCGCCCAACAAGGCAAGCAGCGAGTAAGAGTCGAACGCCGCAAGCGCCGCCCCAACGGGGTGGCCCGCATCCGAGGCCCTAGCCGTCGTTGAGCCATCCACCAACCCACCCGCAGCCGGACTGTTGCCATCGATCCCATCACTTCCAGCGCTCAGGACCGTGATCTCCTCCCCTGCAATGCACTCACTGCACAGCAACGCAAAGTGCTGGTTCCTTCCGCCTTTGCCTGTCGAACCAGACGGCACCTGCACTGTCACTTCGCCGGCAGAGAGCAGACACACCCGCCCATGCTCCTGTCGCAACTCACGCACACGATCCAACAGATAAGTCGCCGCCCGCTCCGCACTCCAATCATCGCAGCGATTGTCAATCTCCACGTTCCATCCCAGCTCTCTCGCCCGCACCGCCGCCGCCGCTTCGAGCGTGCCGCTATCCAGCAGCACGACCCATCGTGACCGTGCAAAAATTCCATCTGCCGGCTTCGGCGTCTCAGCAAGCGTCCGGCCAGTCAGCATACTGGAAACCGCGCCCGGAACTCTCGCCGCCAAACCAAACTTCTCCGCAATCCGGTAGACGTCCTGCGCCGTGCTGCGATCGGGCATCGTAGGCCCGGAAGAAAGTGCATCCAACTCACCCTCCGGCACGTCAGAAACAAAAATAGTCATCTGTTCTGCAGGCGCAGCAGCTTCGGCAAGCCGCCCTCCCTTCACGGCGGACAGATGCTTCCTCACTGCATTAATTGCCGCAATCGGTGCTCCACTCTCCACCAACGCCTTATGAGTCTCCGCCACTACGTCCAGCGAAACCCCAGGCAGCAGAAACTCCTCCACCATCGCCGAGCCGCCGCCACTCACCAGAAAGATAACCAAATCGCGGTCCGTCAAAGACCGCAGTGTCTGCAAAATATCCGCCGCAGCCGCGACAGAAGCCTCGTTCGGACTGGGATGCCCCCCACCATACAAGCGAAACCGCGACGGCAGCGACGACTCCGTCCCCTCAGGTGCAACAACCACTCCCTCAAACCGTTCCACCGCGTATCCAACCTGCTGCAGAAAAGCGTCCGCCATCGTGCTCCCGGCTTTGCCCTCCGCAATCAGCACTAACCGGTCATGCCCATCCAGCGAATAGCTGTATCCATCGATCTGAAGCAATGCCCCGTCGATGCGGACTCGCTGCTCCATCGCCGCTTCGACCCGCGAAGCTTCCAACGCATACCGAAAAATATCGAGCGCGTCTTCCCGGGCAAGATTCATAACGCCTCGATCCTTAACTTGCCGTAACGGTCATCACACGCAGCTCAGGAGAGACGATCAACCGCGCCTCCGTCCGCGCCTGCACTGCCGCAGCGTCGAGCCCTTCAGCGATCTCGGTCAGCACGAGCCCCTTCGGCGTCACATCGATCCAGCAAAGCTCCGTCACGATGTCATGCACAACGCTCTGTCCAGTCAGCGGCAGCGTACATTCCTTCAATATCCGCGAAGCACCCTCCTTAGTCTGGTGTTCCATCGCAACAATCACTCGTCGCGCCCCTGCCACCAGGTCCATTGCGCCGCCCATGCCCTTCACCATCTTGCCCGGAATCGTCCAGTTCGCAAGGTTGCCATGCTCATCCACCTGCATCGCCCCCAGGATGCTCATATCCATATGCCCACCGCGGATCATCGCAAACGACTCCTCGCTCCCAAAGAACGAGCATCCCGGCAACTCCGTCACCGGCTGCTTCCCAGCGTTGATCAGGTCGGGATCTGCCTGCTCGTCCGTCGGAGGGCCACCCACACCCAGCATCCCGTTCTCCGACTGAAACATCACGTCGATCCCCGCGGGAATATAGCCCGCAATCATCGTCGGCAGTCCAATCCCAAGGTTCACATAAAACCCGTCCTTGAACTCCCGCGCAATCCGTCGCGCAATCCGTTCCTTCCCAGTCACGCCGCACCTCCCGACTGGATAAACTTTGACTCGATCGGCTTTCGATACG
>DATHQG010000341.1:0-2500 GCA_035483075.1 Edaphobacter sp.
ACGGTGGGAGAGAAGTGGAAGTAGACTTCGGAGAAGAATTGGTCGGCGAGGAAGTTGAAGGTCTGGACGGCGCCGTCGGCGGAGAGGTGCTGGGCCTGGGCGGTTGGGGTGAGCGTGAATGCTCCGAGGAGGGCGGTTGCGGCGAGATTATGGAGGCGCATGTGGTCTGTAGGCAGTGTAAGACGCGGAGAGGGCTGCTGGAAACTGCGTGGCGTTGTTATGGGGTTTCGGGGAGGGTGTATTCGAAGTCGTAGGAGTGCTTGCCGTCGGTGATGATGATGTTCATTTTGCCGGTGAGGCCGGTGAGTTGGCCGGTGGCGGAGTCGGGGACTACGGTGATGCTGAGTTGCGGGACGCCTTTGGTCATAGTGGCGCTGTGTTGCAGGACGAAGGTGCCGGTGCGGCCTTTAAGAGTGCCGGTGACGAGTTCGAGGGCGACGTAACCGCCGGAGGAGCCTTTGGCACCGGTCCCCGAGGCGAGCATGGTGCCTTTGCTGGAGGCTTCGAGGTCGCCGTGGAATTGCTTGTCGAAGAGCATGCGCCCGATGGCGGGGGAGCCGGCGTTTTCGTCGGCGGGTTGGGGGACGATCTTTACGTCAAAAGGGCCGGTGGCGTGGAGGGACGCGACTGCTTCCTTTTTTGTGGCCGTAGGAGGGTTTGGGCCGGTTTGGGCACCCGCGGGGATGGCAGGAGATGACGCAAGGCAAGCTGCCGTAATAATGATGCGCAGAAGAGTGGGGGCCGAGGTTGAAGAACGTGGCCTCATCTTCATTTTTCGGACGGGGCGTGGGTGAGATTTTCGTTCTGGTGGATCGGGACGATGCCATAGCGACTCATAATGGTGCCGATGCCGGCCAGATTGGGATGGGGGCTGGTGCGATAGAGGGCGGCGACTTCGAGGTAATATTCGGGACCCAGGACGCCGGGGGTCTGGAGGCACAAGATGCGGGCCGTGGTATGAGCGCGGTTGGCATAGAAATGGGGCGTGCCGCGGGGAATGAAGAGGGTGGTGCCGCGGCGGACCTCGGTGGGTTTGTCGAGGAGGGTCCAGGTCATGGTTCCGTCGACGCCAAAGATGGTCTCGTCATATTTGCGGTGAATGTGGGGGAGGGGGATCCGAGTGAAGGGAGGGACAGTGAGTTCGAAGAGGTCGAAGGCGCCTTCGGTTTCGTGGCGGGTCTTAAGGAAGGTAACGCTCATCTCGCCGACGCGGATCGTTTGGTGCATTCGGTTTCCTCCGGTCAGGAGAATGATACTGGATACGGCGTGGGGGCAGGAAGGCTATTTTGCCATGTCGAGGGAATCGAGGAGGGCTCGGGTTTCGGCGAGTACGTCCTCTGCCTTTGCGGAGGGGAGCGGCCAGCGGAGAGTGCCTTGTGGGGTGAATTGCGCGCCGCGTTTGGCGTTGCGGCTGACGAGCTTCATCAGGGTGGCGGGGTCGACGGCGGCGCGGGCGAGTTCTTCGGGATCGGCGTTTACTGAGGCGAATTTGACGTGGAGCATCTCCATGAAGGACTTGATTGGCTGGCGTTTGTTGCCGTTGGGGTTGGGGAGTTCGATCTGGGTGCGCTTGCGGTCCAGCTGGGAGATGCCTAGCTGTTCGCAGTGGAGGCGGATTTCGCCTGCGGCGAGGAGGTTCAAGACTGCTTCGGGAGGGGTGCCGTAGCGGTCCTGGAGTTCGGCGCGGACGTCGGCCAGATCGGCCTGGGCTTGTGCGCCGGCGATGCGTTTGTACATGCGGAGGCGCTGGTTTTCTTCAGGGATGTAGTCGCTGTCGATGCGGACGGAGATGCCGAGGTTGATGGTGGTGGTGGCGTGGGCCGGCGCTTCTTCTTCGCCCTTCATCTTGCGGACGGCCTCTTCGAGCATGGTGGTGTACATCTCGAAGCCGATGGCCTCGATGTGACCGGATTGCTCGCCGCCGAGCATGTTGCCTGCGCCGCGGAGCTCAAGGTCGAGGGCGGCGATCTTGAAGCCGGCACCGAGGTCGGAGAATTCTTTCAGGGCCGCGAGGCGTCGGCGGGCTATTTCGGTCAGTTCGGTTTCGGGTGGGATTAATAGGTACGAATAGGCGCGGCGGTTGCTGCGACCTACGCGGCCGCGGAGCTGGTAGAGCTCGGAGAGGCCGTGGCGGTCGGCGCGGTTGATGATGATGGTGTTGGCGAGGGGGATGTCGAGGCCGTTTTCGATGATGCTGGTGGCTACGAGGACGTCGTACTCGTGGTTCATGAAGGCGAGCATGACGCGTTCGAGCTCGGCTTCGGGGAGCTGGCCGTGGCCTATGACGATGCGCGCCTGCGGGACAAGTTCGCGGATCTTGGATGCGAGGTCGTAGATGGTTTCTACACGGTTGTGGACGAAGTAGACCTGGCCGCCGCGCTCGAGTTCCATCTCGACTGCGGTGCGGATGAGTTTTTCGTCGAACTTGGCGACGATGGTCTGGATGGCCATGCGGTCCTTGGGTGGAGTTTCGATGACGGACATGTCGCGGAGGCCGATG
>DATHQG010000342.1:0-3704 GCA_035483075.1 Edaphobacter sp.
ACCAGCAGCTCCGGATTCTGCGCCAGGGCAAGCAGCAGGGACAGTTTCGTCTTGTTGCCATGCGACAGCTTCTTGAACTTGCGATCCATCGGAATCTCGAGCGCGTCGGCATAACGCTTCGCCATCGCGTCCGACCAGCGCGGAAAGAAGCCGCGATTGAAGCGCACCAGGTCATTGCCCGTCATGTAAGGCATCATCGTCCGGTCGATCACAAACCCAGTTCGTTCCAGAATCCCTATCCGCTCGTGCTGCGGATCCAGCCCAAGCACACGGGCCGACCCGCTCGTCGGAGCGTTCAGTCCGGCAAGCATACGAATGGTTGTTGTCTTCCCCGCGCCATTTCGCCCGACGAAGCCGTAAATCGAGCCGCGTTCGATGTGCATGTTCAGTCCATCGACGGCTGTCACTGGCTTCTGTCCCAACCCGGCGAAGTGCTTCGCCAGCGACCGTGTCTCTACAACCAGTTCGCTCATGACATTTCTCCAACGCTCACGGCTGTTCTCCCAGTTCCGCAAAGGATTCTTCGACCAACGTGATCGCGTCCTTCCGGTCCACCACCAGTTGCCTGGCCTCGACCGCAAGTTGCAGTGCCAGCGGCTTCAGGCGGCGCATCTTTTCCGAATGGAGCAGCCCCGGAGAATCGCCGTTCACATAACAACCGCCGCCAGGTACGGTGCGGATCACGCCATCCCGTTCGAGATTCTGATACGCCCGCGCCACCGTGTTCGGATTGATCCGCAGGTCCGCCGCCATCTTTCGAACCGGAGGAAGCGCGTCATCGCGCCGGACAGCGCCCGCGGCGATCGCGTGCTTCACCTGCGACTCAATCTGCAGATAAAGGGGAACACCGGACGCTGGAGAGACTCGGAAAATCATTTGTACTAATACAATAGTACAATCGATGATTTGTCAACAGCTTAATCTGAGGGTCGAATATATGAAAAATAGTATGAGATCCATAAGGCAAGCTATCCGCTGACAGAAGTCTCCCAGAGCAAGCGACTTATATATAAGGAAGGGTTGCGCGGAATTTCCCATTTCCGGAATCTTCTCCGCCAACATCTATGAAAAAAAAGGTTGACCCCGAACCGGTAACGGGTTTAACTTCAACAGTGCCGATGCAACTGCGGCCCTGCGAAATGTAGCTTTTCCGCCAGACTGAGCCGTCTGTAGATCCAATCGACGACACAGATGTTTCCGACCATGTGAGCTTCTCTTCAGGACTCCAGGCGAGTCTCTGAAGCAGCTTCCATGGAGAGTTTGTAGGCGAAGGTTCTCAAAACAAAGGGCATAATGCATCAGGCGTCGCGTACCGCAGGGTCGACTCGGTCGCCATACGCCAGGAAGAAAAATGTTGACCAGTAACACTGTCTCGCGCGTCTAATCAGACAGATAACAAACAGGCCCACCCAACAATCCATTAGAGGAACCCAACCGGGAGTAACCTGACCTATCCACGCTGGTTGCTTGCAGAGGAGCGGTTGGTTGGTAACGGCCGAAGATAAGGAGATAGAAATGAGATCCGACCTAATATTTGGGGCGCTTGCCCACGTCAAGAACCGCTACCAGTTGTGCCAGCTGGCCTCCAAGGCAACACGCAAGCTGCACAAGCCGAATACGCGCCTCCAGGATACGACGAACGACGTTCTGGTTCGCTTCCATGAGGCGAGTCCGGTTGCAAATCACGCCCGCGCATCCGAACAGCACCCAATCCAGCAGCGCCGCGCAGCTTAAGCGCGGCCCTGCTTCACCTCAACTTCCCCCAGATCGCACAGTCCTGAGAAACAAGTTCGAGTGAAATTCCTCTCCTAGAAGCTCTTCTCCATCACCAACCCCCTTCCTCTTTAACATCCTCCATACATCCCACCGCAGGTGAAGAATGACCATCTCCGAATTAAAAGAAAAAAACATCACGGAGCTGAGCCGTATCGCACGCACCCTGGAAATCCCCGGCGCGAGCGGTCTCCGCAAGCAAGACCTGATCTTCAAGATTCTCCAGGCTCAAAGTGAAAAAGAGGGCCACATTTTCGCTGAGGGCGTGCTTGAAATTCTGCCCGACGGCTACGGCTTCCTCCGCTCACCCGACTACAACTATCTGCCCGGCCCCGATGACATCTACGTGTCCCCGTCGCAGATCCGCAAATTCGACCTCAAGACCGGCGATACCATTAGCGGCAACGTCCGCCCGCCGCACGAGGGAGAAAAGTATTTCGCGCTGGTCAAGATCGAGGCCATCAACTTCGAGTCGCCCGAGGAGACCCGCAACAAGATCCTCTTCGACAATCTCACGCCGCTCTATCCGCAGGAGCGCATCAAGATGGAGACCGTCCGCGAGAACATCAGCGGCCGAGTCATGGATCTGCTCACCCCCGTCGGCCGCGGACAACGCGGGCTGATCGTCGCCCCGCCCCGCACCGGCAAGACGATGCTGCTGCAGTCCATCGCCAACTCCGTCACCGCCAACCATCCCGATGTCGTGCTCATCGTGCTGCTCATCGACGAGCGCCCGGAAGAAGTCACCGACATGCAGCGCTCGGTCAAGGGCGAGGTCATCAGCTCTACCTTCGACGAGCCCGCGGCCCGCCACGTCCAGGTGGCCGAAATGGTCATCGAGAAGGCCAAGCGCCTGGTCGAGCACAAGCGCGACGTGGTCATCCTGCTCGATTCCATCACCCGTCTCGCTCGCGCCTACAACACCATCGTTCCGCCGTCAGGAAAAGTCCTCTCGGGCGGTGTCGATTCGAACGCCCTGCAGCGCCCCAAGCGCTTCTTCGGCGCGGCCCGCAACATCGAAGAGGGTGGGTCGTTGACCATCATCGCCACTGCGCTCGTCGATACCGGCTCGCGCATGGACGAAGTCATCTTCGAGGAGTTCAAGGGCACGGGCAACATGGAAATCATCCTCGACCGGAAACTCGTCGACAAGCGCGTCTTCCCGGCCATCGATATCCAGCGCTCCGGAACCCGTAAGGAAGAGCTGCTCATCGTCAAGGAAGACCTCAGCCGTATCTGGGTCCTGCGCAAGGTGCTCAACCCGCTGTCGCCGGTCGAAGCGATGGAGGTTCTCGTCGAGAAGCTTGGCAAGACCCGCAACAACGCCGAGTTTCTGCTCAACATGAGCTCGATCTAGTGCTGGCTGTCCAATGAAGCGCCCGCCGCATGCGGGCGTTTTCTTTTTTGGCGCAACCCCCTCAGCTCCGCCCATTTACGGACAGAATTGTTCAGGAACGAACGCGCCCCCACGCACTCGCATGCGTGGCCGCTTTGCTTTCAATGCTCTGCAGGCCGGCGTTTGGAGTTCCGCATGCACTAAGCTGGACGTTTCGGGAGAGCATTATGAACGCCTTTGGGCAGGAAATCCTGCAAAGCCTGCGCATGTTGAGGCGCAATCCAGGCTTCACCCTGGTAGCCGTTTTGACGCTCGCGATCGGCATCGGGACCAACGCGACGGTCTTCCGCTGGGTCGACGCCATCCTGCTGCACCCTCTTTCCGGCGTGCAGGACCCTGACCGCCTAGTCTCCCTCGAAACGACCACTCCGGGCGGCGATTTCGTCACCAATTCCTATCCCGACTACATCGACTTCCGAGACAACCTGAAGCTTGTTGAGGTTGCTATGAGCCGCCCCGCCGCCTTCAGCGTCGGTCCGCAGGATCATGCCGAGCGCGTGTGGGGCGAGCTGGTCTCGGGAAACTTCTTCGCTGT
>DATHQG010000343.1:0-5745 GCA_035483075.1 Edaphobacter sp.
GGATCACTTGTCCGTGGCACGGTGCGGATTTCGACCTCAAAACCGGCGCCGTTTTGGGGCCGCCAGCGCAGAAGGGCGTTCCAAGTTACAAAGTCGTGGTCGAAGGCGATGACATCAAAGTGGAAGTATAGAATCAGCGTTTCGCCGTAATTTTAAGCTTATTGCAAGAGCGACGCCGGGTGAGGCAGGCGGATGCGATCATCGCCTAAATGATGGTGACCCAGCTCATGGCGTCTAAATGGCTTCAGTTCGGCGCAGGTTGAACATGGCGGGTGGAGTGTACCAGCAAGCCAGCGCTCCAGCCCCACGCCACACGCGTCCCAAAAACCTTGGTTTTTCGCTACATCCTTGGTTTCCAGAACAGTAGGCATAGGAGGTTTTGGTGGAGAGGTTCGTCGAGGATGCTTATGGACTCTGGCTCGGGGGACAGGGATCAGGTTACGTGTGTAATGTTTTTCATTACAGGTTGACAGAAGGCGAGAGCAGAGGGTGACTACCGGTATGAGCCACCCAGTCCCGGCCGGTTTCGATGCACTGCCGATCCTCGACCTTCGCAACCCCAATTTCACCGTTGAGGGCAACCGGCTGTTAGCCGAACTGCGCGCCAAGGGATCGCTCTGCCGCGTGGAGCCGCTCGGCTCGCTCGGATTCCTGCGGTGGGCCGATTGCGATGCGATTCTCCGAGACTTCAGGACGTTCTCCGCGGCCTTCGAACACTCCAAGCCGGTGCCCTGTGCGGAGGAAGAGACAAGGATCGACACTTTGCTGCGGGAAGACCCGCCGAAGCACACGCGGGTGCGGGCCCTCATGCAACAGGCCTTCACGCCCGAACGCGTAGCCGCGATGGAGCCGCACACGCGGGAAGTGACCCGCAAGCTCATTGACGACATCCTGGCCCGCGGCAACGAGTGCGAGTTCGTCCATCAATTCACTTTGCCACTGCCCTCCACGGTAATGTCGATCCTCCTGGGCGTCGACGCCTCGATGATGGAGACGTTCGCACGCTGGGCCAATTCGATGATGGGCGCTCACACGGCCCACGCCATCAAGGACGAGACGGCGCGACAGAAGCGCTACGAAGAGCTCGCGCGCGACGCGAAGGACATGGAGGCGTTTCTCAAAGAGCGAATGGAAGAGCGTCGCAAGTCGCCCCAGCAAGACCTGATCACCTACCTCATCCAGGCTGCGGAGGGCGGCGACCGGTTGACCGATCGTGAGGCGCTGACCCTCATGAAGCTCTGCATCATCGCCGGCAATGATTTGACGACGCAGGCGCTCGCGTTGACGCTGGATTGCCTGCTCGAAAACCCGGAGCAGATGCGCCTTCTCGCCAACGACCTGTCGCTGGTCCCCAATGCGTTCCAAGAGAGCCTGAGGTACAATGGCCCGGTCGTTACCCTGCAACGCAAGGCGCTTCGGGACGTGGAGATCGCCGGGGTGAAGGTGCCTGCGGGCTGCCTGGTCGCCCTGGTTGTCAGCTCGGCCAACCACGACGAAGCGGTCTTTGAGAATCCGGAAGTATTCGACATCCACCGCACTATCCCGCGGATCTTGAGCATGAGCAGCGGGAATCACCAGTGCATCGGCCAGCCGCTCGCCCGTCTTGAAGCCCGCATCGCTTTCGAGGAGTGGTTCGCACGCGTCGGGTCCTTCGCGCGCAAGGGCCGGCCTGAACTAACCAAGCAGATGGGCCTGCGGGGATTTGACCAGCTACCGGTGGTCCTGGAACGGCGGCCGGTGAAAGTCGCGGCGACGGATGACAGCGTCGCCAAGCAGGCGGCGACGGCGGAGAAACTCGCCGGCATGTCCGACCAGCAGCTGGGGCTGGACAAACGCCAGATTATGACGGTGAAAGTCGCGGGCGTCTGGGACGTGAGTACCACGAGCAAACTCTTCGTGCTGGTCCACCCAACCGGGGGCCTCCTGCCGCGGTTCACACCGGGAAGCCACATCGTCATCCACATGCGCGACGGCAGCAAGGTCCACCGCAACAGCTACTCGCTCATCAATGGCGGTTACGGCGAAGGCCTGGCTTACTTCATCGCGGTGCAGCTCGCGCCGAACTCTAAAGGTGGCTCGAAGTACATGCACGAGAAAGTCGAGCGCGGCACCGAACTCACGATCTCCGTGCCAGCGAACTACTTTCCGACGGCCGAGCACGCGGTCAAGCACCTACTGGTCGCGGGCGGTATCGGCATTACGCCGTTGCTCGCCCACCGCTCCCATCTCAGACTGCTCGAAGAGCGGGTCGAGCTGCACTACACCTTCCGCAGCGCCGAGACAGCGGCGTTCGTCCCCTTCCTTGGGTTCCAGGCCGACCCGAATGTCCACCTCTATGACGATAGCCAGGGACACAGGCTCGACGTCCCCGCGCTCATCCGGCGCCAGCCGGAGGGGACGCATGTCTATAGCTGCGGTCCTGCGGGACTGATGGACGCGGTGGTCAACGCGGCGGAAGCGCTCGGATGGCCTGCTGAGTCGATTCACGTCGAGCGCTTCGGTGCGGGTCCCAGGAAGGGCGATGCGCCGTTCGTAGCCGTTTGCCAACTCTCCGGGAAGACAGTCAACGTCGGGGCAACCGAACACCTGCTGGATTGTCTCGAGCATGCCGGCATCGAGGTTCCGTTCGGGTGTCGCGCTGGAAGCTGCGGGACCTGCGAAGTTGGGGTCCTGGCTGGGAAGATCATCCATCGCGATACGATTCTCTCTGCTGCCGAACGGGCGGAAGGCAAGAAGATGCTGGTCTGCGTCTCGCGCGGAGAGGGCAGTTTGACCCTGGAGCTCTGATGTCCAAAGCAGCTCGAAAAGCATTTCTTTCCGAGATACTCCTGCTTGCGACGATACCCTTTACTGAACGGTCCGGTACGAGCTTACCTTCGGGACATCAAGCTTAGGCCGTCGTTAAAGCCAGCGAGGCCAGAAGTCACATCTCTCTGCGAAAACAGTTGCTAAGGAGCGCGGGACCCCGCTGTCGGCTTCATCGGCTTCATTTCCGATGAATCCTGGTGAAGAAGATCTTCCTGAGCTCGCCATCACCAAGCCGCGCATTCAGTTCGGCGACCGAGGTGTAGATCAGAAACAGAACAAAGATCCAGATCTGAATTGCGGCAAAGCGGTGCCAGGTAAAATGAGTCGCCACGTACTCCGGAATCTCGCTGAGGGTTCCTCCGGCGAAAAGGTATTCGACTAGCTTTTCCAGGAACCGCACCAGGAAAACGACCGTCCAATAGACGATAGTCTTGAACAGGACCGGTCGGATCATGGGAGCCGTGTCAAAACGACGCAAAAATGGCGTTACATTCGCCACCAGCACCGCCTTTCCCACAACCAGCGCCGCCACGGTTGCGACCATGAAGTTCCCAACGCTACGGCGGTAGTCAGCGAGAACGAGGTCGGTGGTCAGGATGATGAGATTGAAGCTGACTGCGAAGAACAAGATCGGCGGCCAGACTTCTTGGAGCTCTTTGATTACGAATGCGAGGAGACGCGACTTGGGCATGAACGGATTACTACGCACCCGCGGCAGGATGTCGCCGGCGCAACTCGAGCTTAACCAACCCAATCCCAAAAGTCTTGAGACATTTTCCATGGACTCCTCTTCAGCAAAGGAGTCCAATCAGCGGACTCCTTACTTCTCAGCTGGACCAGATCCTGGCTTCCGAACTACCTACCAAATTCCCGGAAGAGAACTTCGGATTCAAACGCGTAGCGAGCGCATGAACTTACCGGTGTTGCAGCGGGCAGAGCGCCACGCATGCGCCGAGCAACTAGGCGAAGATGTAGCCTATCACAATCCGCGTCTTGAGTTTCCCATCATCCAGAAGCCCATGGTGACGACCGGTTGATATGCGCCCACTCTCTTTTCCGAAACAACGCGTGGATTAGTTGTTCCTGCTCCGACCCCCAAGGTCGCCTGCTCTGTCAACTTGTTTTCGTTTTCATGGTGGCATGTCAGACATGCGTGCTGGGGGTTTCAGACAGCGTAAAAACGCGGTAGCTCTAGGCAGAAGAGAGGAGTTTTCATCTACTCTCGGCTCCAGGCAAGTTGACAGCCTCCACACCCAGGCAATAACAAACCAAATCAACCTGAGCTCCTGATCACGGAGAGCTTGGCTTGGTCGCCCCTTGTTCCTTTCTTGGTTCCTGCAGTGGCCAGATTTTTGAAATTAGCCAGGTGACAAGCAAACCCATCACGCATCCCAACATGACCTCACTCACTCGTCTGAGGCCGATCTCAACGCCGCTTAGCTTTGAATGCTGCGTCAATCCCGCAGCGATGACGAGAGCGGCGGTGATGGGCGCTTGCCGCCACATTTCCTTAACGCGTATCACATACGAGGAGAGCAGGACGGTCGCCGACATTGCGAGCGGAAGCTTCCACGCAGTCGATCCGCCGACGAGCAGGAAAAGAAATCCTGTGGCGCAGCCCAGAAGCGCATTGAGAATACGCCCCCGGAAATTGACCACGGCCAGCTTCACCTGGGGATCAATTGAAGCGACCATCGCGCTAATGGCCCAGATGGGGCTCGTGTTGGCACCCAACCGGAGCAGGAGCCAAAGAAGAGTTGTGCCGACGAAAATGTTCACCGCGAGATGAACACCGAGCAGGTCGCCTTTCAGGAAGCTCTTCCAATCCTTCATGAATTTTGGCTTGGCTCGTCTGTCTAACCCGAGTTGCCCGACCAATGAGGCGGCGATGCAGCTGGCTTCTGCTTCTTTCGCTGCTCCTTGAGGAGCTGCATTTGCTGGTCCTGACAGTCCTGCATGTATTTTATCAAGCCGAAGTAGCCGGCCCGTGCTGGGGGCGGTCTCTTCACAAGAGTCAGATACCGCACCATTTACTCGTGACTCTGAGGTGGATTGCCTTTGAGTCGATAAACCGCTCCGGGTTTTGGTCGTTCCGAGGGAGATCCAGTCCTGTGCGTTCTGCTGAAGCGAGCAAAAGAACTGCTCGCCGCGCTTCATAACGGCATCGTGGAGTTCGTTTCGGCGCTGGAACTTGCATTGGAATGCGAATTCGCCGACGAGCTGCTTCTGGTCGCCTCGCGTTCGCCAGACCGCCACGTTAGCCTTGGCTTTGACTCCTTTGCCGAAGTCCAGCATACCAATGTCTAGGAGCACCTCCTCGACGGCTGTCGTATTGACCAGTTCGATCTTGTCAGTGTCGGAGGTCTTGATGGTCGCCAGTACCGGAAACACATTGGCGAGGGTCTTCATCGATGTGCGATCTGCTTCATGCACCCGGCTCAATGGAAACTGCGCGTTGTGCGAATATAGGAGGCGCAAGCCTCCGATCTGATCTTTCAGTGGCAGCGCCTCCGCCTTGAACTTGATCTGGTAGTTGTCAACGAGCTTCGGCCGCACGTCCATCTCGGCCGCCTTTTGCAGATCCGAGTGGCGAAATTTGAAGACGATTTCCGGGTCGCCCACAGCAAAGCCGTCCACGTAGTCGACCCGCCTGCGCAGGATAAAGGCGTTGTTGTAGAGTCGGAAGTCTTGCGTATCCAGGAAGAGGACTTCCCGAATTTGCGGCCTCAAGCCCTTGAATTCCTTCGTGGAGTAATCAACATCGGCCGCCTCAGCGGTACGACGTACGATTTTGCTAAAATCGCCGAAATTCTCTACCGAGGTGAAACGCTCCCCCTTGAGGATGATCTTGCATTCGAGATAATGAACCTCATCGAGCGGATGGCCGTCGCTGAAGGTTCCTTGTTTGAGATCGGGCGCACGTTTTTGCCGCGCTTC
>DATHQG010000344.1:0-42629 GCA_035483075.1 Edaphobacter sp.
ACCGCAACTTCGACGCCCTTCCCGTCGACAACATGGAGCCCGACACCGACCCCGCCGGCATGCGCCCTGACCTTCCTGCGCTCCACGAAGCATGGCAAGCCATCTTCCACTTCAGCGGCCAACCCCCGCTCGACGCCGCCGGCCTCAAGCAACTCGAAGCCGCCCGCGAAGCTACCCGCCGCGAGCAAGGCGAAGCCTACGCCAGCTACGTCCTCGACCGCGCCAACATCGGCACCGAGCTAGCCAACCGCGTAGCCATGGGCACGGGTGTCGAGCCGCCACGCTTCCGCTGGGTCCCCTACGTCGACGCGCTCCTCTTCCCGCTCGACAACTCCGCCCTCGCCAACACACCCGACCGCAAACAGTTCTTCCCTCTCGAAGACAAGCTCCGCGCAAAATATCTCGAACAAGCCAACCTGAGGACCCTCCCACCAACACTCGACCTCTATCTCAAACGACTAGTCACCCCGATTCTCGAACAACAAAAATCACAAGGCGCCGTAGCCGAAAAATTCGAGATCGCCTACCTCCGCTCCTTCGGCTTCGACGACGTCCCCCAAACCGAAGCCGCCCAAATCTACGCCACCCTCCTGCACACACCACACCCAAATCCAGCCGAGTACAAACGCCTCCAGGATTTCCTCTTCCGCTACATCGCGCAGGAGTGCGGCCGCCTCCACCTTCCCGTCCACATCCACACCACCGCAGGCGGCGGAGGCTACTTCTCGATCGCCGGTGACAACCCACTCCTCCTCGAACCCCTTTTCAACGACCCCCGCCTCCGCAGGACCAACTTCGTCCTCCTCCACGGCGGCTGGCCCTTCGTCCACGAGATCGGCTCCCTCCTGCAAAAACCAAACGTCTATCTCGACCTCTCGCAGCAGTCCCTCATGATCGGCCCGCGCACGATGTCCGCCTGGCTCCGAGAGTGGCTCGAGCTCTACCCCGAAAAGGTCCTCTACGCCACCGACGCCTACCCCTACTCCTCCTCGATGGGCTGGGAAGAGGCCGCCTGGATCGCCAACCAAAACATCCGCACCTCTTTAGGCATGGCCCTCACCGGCATGATCGAAGACAAAGAAATCACCACCCCCCGCGCCGCCGAACTGGCCCGCATGGTCCTTCGCGGCAACGCCGAGTCCCTCTACTCCCTCTCTCAGCCAGCTACTGCTTCTGCAAAGTAAAGCTGCCCGCCTTCTCCGTCGGGACCATCTTCCATCCGGGGGCCAGATCGAGCGTCCAATTCGGCCCCTTCACCTGCGGCCCACCCCCACTCGCAGGCGCAGCAAGCCGAACACTGTGTCGATCAGTCGCAAGCAAAGCACCGCCGTCCGGAACATCCACCGTTCCCCACTCATCCGAAACCGTCGTCATCGGAAAGACCGTACCGAAGCCGGGCAAAGTAACCACCTCGTTCGGATTGAAGGTGTAGAGGAACTTGCCGGAGTCCGGCAGTGTAAGCGTCGGACCATCCACCAGCAGCTTGCGATACCGCGCCCGCTCCGCCTGGGTGCGCACATCACGTTCGGTCTCTGTAATGCGCAACGCAGCCGCGCCATAAACAAGCGCACGCTGCTCCACCGGGGCCACCGACGCAGAAGGGACCGTCCCTCCGAGCAGGACCGTTAGATCTGACGTCGACTTGATCTGCGAACGCCAGCCCGGCAACCGTTCGTCCAGCAATAATCCATACGCGGGCCCTGAAGCATAAGCGAACGAACGCACAAACGTGTCCGCATCCGGACTCGTCAGCCGGGTAATGGTCCTCCACCGCGCCGAGGCAGCGTCCGGCGCAGAGGCAGCAACTCCCGTGTACTCGGCCAACCCCTCATTCAGGGTCAATGAGCGCTCCGTCTCCGCCGATCCCGAAAACTGTTCATGACGATGCGTCGCAAATGACAACGCATCGCGAATCGCCTGCGTCTGTGCTGCACCGCTCTCAACTAGCGCAACAGCAAGCGCCCGCCACTCGAGCTGCAGCCACACTCTCCCCTCAAGCGTATCGAGCTGCGCGTTCTCAGGATTCGCTAACGGAATCGACAGATCAGGTTGAAGCCGATGGAACAGCTCATGCGCCAGCAATCGATCACGCGGCTGCGAGTTCTGCGGCAGGGGCCACATCACCATCGTCCACCGCTTCCCCTCCCACTCGACAGCCGTATTCGCGACGACGACGTCCTTGGGCAACACTCCCACATAGACGCCTCCATCCGGGTGCAGCACCCCGCCCGCATCCGGCCCATTCGCGACTGCGGCCCTCGTCGCCGGGTCCACAAAAACCATCGGCCCATACAGCGGCTTGCCCCAAAGCCGCCCATTGTCCTTCGCGGACATCTCCTGCGCCTCGACAAATGCCGCCTGGGCCTTCGCCGGATCGATCGATGGCGGACTCTGTCCAAGCGAAAACGTCGATGCACCCAGCAGAACCAGCAAACCGCTTCGCAACACACCTATCGATTGGCTCTTACGAGTGCCCTCGGCCATGCGTCTCCGCTCCCGCCCAAAAATAAATATCGAAAGTGAGGAAAATTTTAAACCCGAAAAACATGTCCTCTAAGCACCATGTTTTTGCACTCAACCACCACGTTTATGACCACAAAAAACCACGCAAAAACCATGTGGAAAACGCCAACTCACTCAACAAAGACGGGCCTACTCGCCCTTCAAATATTTTTTGGAATTAAAAAGCGACCGATCCATACTCCGGACCCATTCCGTCACCTCGTCAGGGTCCCTCCCCGCTACCTCTGCCGCCACAAACTCATTCCGGACCGCCTGCATCTTCGCCTCGAGATCGTCTAAAGCACTCAAAAGAATGGCCTCCGGCGTCATCGGCAGCTTCGGCGAACCAAACTCATACTTCCCGTGATGACTCAGGATCATATGCTCCACCAGCACCCGCAGCTTCTCAGGAAACGGCGCCAGCGCCTGCACCTTCTCCCGCAGCATCCCCTGGGCAATGCTGATATGCCCGATCATCTGTCCCTCTAAGCTATAGCTAAAGCTGGACTTCCACTCCAACTCCCGCACCTTCCCAACATCATGCAGAATCGCCCCCGTCACCAGCAAATCAGGATCGACCTCGGGATAAAACGGTACCGCAGCCAAACACACCCGCACCAGCGTCAACACATGCTCCAGCAACCCGCCTAACCACGCGTGATGCAACCGTTTAGCCGCAGGAGCGGCCTTAAACGCTGGCCCAATCTGGTCATCATCCAGAAACGCAAACACCAGCCGCTGCAAGTCCTTATTTTTGAACGCCGCAACGTACCCGCGCAGCTCTACCCACATCTCTTCCACATCGAACTTCGTCGAAGCCTGAAAGTCTTTTGGATCAATCTCCGAATCCGCCGCAAGCCGCAGCTTTTTCAGCGTGATCTGAAACTTGCCCTGGTACTTCGAGACATCGCCCTGCACCTTGACGTAGCAACCCTCCGAGCAGCTGGCAAGCGCCTCCCCAACGTCGTCCCACATCCGCCCTTCGAACGACCCCGTCTTGTCGCTTAACGTCAAAGCAAGATACTGTCCCCCCTGCTTCTTGTCCCGCACCTGCAACGACGACAAAACAAAATAGGTCGTAACCGTACCGTTTTCAAACCGTGCCGCATCTTCAACGAAAAAATCTTTCATCCCCACCAGAATACCCCGCGGCAAGTAAGAAGACACGCGCCGCAAACAAAAGCGCGAGGACCGTGGCCCTCGCGCTCATCTAAAATCCTACCCCCACCTAAGGTTGCGGAGTCGTAGTTGGTGGCGTCCCCTGCGGCGCCGCAGGAGGGGGCGTATCGGGCGTCTTCGTAGCCGGTGGAAGGATCCCTTCCTGAGGCGTCCCCCGATCAGGGGCCTTTGACGGAGTTTCCTCGGGCTTTGGCGCTGGCGGCTTCGGTGCCTGGTTCTGCAGCCGCTCCTTCGGGGCGTTCTTGTCCTTCGCCTGTTTCTTTTTCTTCTTCTTCGAAGTATCGCCATTCAACCCCAGCGGCGCGGCCTGGGTCGCCTCGGCTGCCTTCTCCTCAGGAGTCGCGGCGACTGGTCCAGCGACCGCCTTCTCCTTCGCCTTCTTTACCTTCGTGGCCTTCTTGTTCTCACTCACTTCCTTCGCGCGATCGCTATAGCGAGTCTTCCCTGCCGGCGGCCCCTTCGCATCCAGAGGGTTCGGCCCTGTGTCCGAGCTGGAACTCTCCAAAGGTGCAATCGCCGTCCCTGGGGCCGCAGAAGAAGGAGCAGCGGCCGAAGCCATCGTTCCTCCCGGTGTTACCGCTGCAGACGCCGCTCCCTCACCCACATCACTGCCCGTAGCCGTCTCCTGCGGACCTGCCGGTAGCGAATTCCGCGGAGCTTGCCCATACCGTATCTTCTCCCGCTTCACCTTCGTGGGCTTGGCAGGCTTTGCAGCAGCTGTCGCCTTGGTTGCCGTTGGGGTCGTTGCAGTAGTCGCAGTCGTTCCAGTAGTCGTCACCGCCGCGACGGGCGTAGCCACTGGGGCCGTAGTCTTCGCAGTCGAATACTTCGTGCCCCGATCAAACCGCTTCTTCTGCTGGGTCGTCTTCTTCTTCACGACCGGAGGCGCATACGCCGTGAACACCGGCTTGGTCTCCCTCGGGCTCGCACCCGAGTCCACATACCCCGAACGGATATCGATGTACGCGTCTTCACGCAGCTTCGTCAGGTAGGTACGTAACGCGGGTTGCATCGCCTCCGTATACATCGCCTCCTGGATCTGGGGCTCCACGTCCTTGAGCGGGGCCACTCCCGCGGCCACGTGGTCGGTCACCTTCAGGATCACGAATCCCTGCCTGGTTCGGATTGGCGCGGTCCACTCTCCTGCCTTCAGGTTGAATGTCTGGTCCTCCAGGACCTTGGCTAGCGCGCCCCGCTTGTACATCCCCAGGTCGCCACCCTGCGCCGCCGTCGGTCCACCAGAGTTCGTCTTTGCAATCTCCTCGAAGCTCCCTCCCGCCTTCAGCTTCGATTCGATCCCGTCTGCCTTCGCCTGGGCCTGTGCAATCGCAGCGTCGTCCGCATCGGCAGCCGTCGGAACCAGTATCTCGCTGAGCTTGATCTGTTCCGGTTGGGCAAAATCCTGTTTATGCGCGTCGTAGTAGGCCTGCTCCTGGCCCTGTGTTATCTGCAGCCGCCGGCCCACCTCGTCCCGCACCACCTGTTGTTGAATCAACCTGTCGCGGATACCCGCCTTAAAGTCCTCAAACGACACACCCTGCTGCCGGGCCGCCGCTTCCAGGTCCTCCATCGTTGCCATCTTGTTCTGTTTTCGGATCTCGTCCAACTGCCGAACCACCTCGGCGGAGACGTCGATGCCCAGCTCCTTGCCCCGCGACAGCAGCAACTCCTTGTCGATCATGTCCCGCAGCAAGTCCTTCTGCCTCTGCGCGGACTCAGCAGGACTTGCACCCGACTGCCGGTCCTCCTCGGCAAGCGCCAGTTCCGCCCGTTCCACGTCGCTCCGAGTGATGATCAGGTCGTTGACATGGACAATCATGTCCTCGACGACCGTGCCATTCGGCGTAATGGCGGGTGTCACCGGAAGCGTCACTTGCGGCTGCGGCGCGTTCGGAACGCTCAACGGGCTCTGATACCGCGGCGCCTGTGCTTGCACCACTCCCGGCAGTGCCAGCAGGCCAAGCCCGCACACCGCCGCAAACTGCGAAATTCTCAAGGTCATCGTCACTCGTATCTGGTCAACATCCGCGATTTAACATCGATCGCCCGGCGATTACCGCCCTGGCTAGTTGGACTCACCCTGGCATTGGACGGTATCCGTACCCAATTCTAACTGCCCTCGACCGAACATGCGAATCCCCTTTTAGAACAAGCCCCCCGCTCACCCCCGGATGTTATACTTCGTCCAAAGATAGGACGACTATCTTTGCGCTGAAGTATGCGCCGCTCTCACCATTTTTGAGGTAACCAGCCTATGGCTCCCCGCACTCGCCGCGCATTCTTCTCCGCCTCACTTTTCCTTGCCACCTGCGCGATCCTCGGCACGCTGATCAACCAGAAGGTCGCCGCCCAGTCCGCCAGCGACGAGTCCACCCTGCGCGACTCGCTCCACTCCTTCACCAATGTCTATTCGCTCGTCGAGCAGAACTATGCCGAGCCCATGAATACGGACAAGACCGACAAGGCCATCTACGACGGCGCCATCCCCGGTATGCTCCACGTCCTGGATCCCCACTCCAATTTCTACGACCCAAAAGCTTACGCCCAGATGCGTGAGGACCAGCACGGCAAGTACTACGGCGTCGGCATGACTATCCAGCCCCAGCCCACCGCCAACGGCAAGACCAAGATCGTCGTCCTCTATCCGTTCGAAGGCACCCCCTCTTACAAGGCCGGCATCCGGCCCGGCGACGAGATCCTCACCGTCGACGGCAAATCCACCGAAGGCATGGACTCCGCAGCCGTCGCCGGTCTCCTCAAAGGCGCACGCGGCACCCACGTCTCTGTCACGATGAGTCGTGAAGGCGCATCCCGCCCCCTGGTGTTCGACCTCGTCCGCGATGAGATTCCCCGTCCCTCGGTCGATCTTGCCTTCCTCATCCGCCCCGGCGTTGGCTACATCCATGTCTCCAGCTTTATTGAGACCACCAGCCACGAAGTAGGCGACGCGCTCGACAGCTTCGGCGACATCCACGGCCTCGTCCTCGACCTGCGCGGCAACCCCGGCGGTCTCCTCAATGAAGCCGTCAATATGTCCGACAAGTTCCTCCAGAAGGGACAGATCGTCGTCTCCCAACGCGGACGCGCCTTCCCCGACCAGGTCTACCGCGCCACCCGCGGCGAAGAGGGTCCGAAGTTCCCCATCGTTGTCCTCGTCAATCGCAACACTGCCTCGGCAGCTGAGATCGTCTCCGGCGCCCTCCAGGACCATGACCGCGCCCTCATCGTTGGCGAAACCACCTTCGGCAAGGGCCTCGTCCAGACCGTCTTCCAGATCACGGAGAATACCGGTCTCGCCCTGACCACCTACCACTACTACACGCCGTCCGGCCGTCTCATCCAGCGTAACTACGACCACGTCTCCCTCTACGACTACTACTACGTCCGCGACAACGACGACGCAAAGCCCAAGGACAAGAGCAACCTCGAGGTCAAGCTCACTGACTCTGGCCGCACTGTCTACGGCGGCGGCGGCATCACCCCCGACGAGAAGATCGACAACATGAAGTCTAACCACTTCCAGGACAGCCTTCTCATTCACTACGCCTTTTTCAACTTCAGCAAGCACTATCTCGCTAATCACACCGTGACTAAGGATTTTGAGGTCGACGATGCGGTCATGCAGCAGTTCAAGGCGTTCCTGAAAGACAACCAGATCGACTACACCGACTCGGACATCGCCGGTGTCAACGACTGGGTCAAGGAGAGCATCAAGAGCGAACTCTTTACCTCGCAGTTCGGTCAGCTCGAAGGCCTTAAGGTTCGCGCCCAGTGGGACCCACAGATCGCCAAGGCCATCACCTACCTGCCCGAGGCCCAGACGCTCGAAGACCACTCCCGGCTGGCCCAGAAAACCAACACGGCAAGCCGCTAAGCCAGTCACAGCTACAAGGAAACGGCGCTCAAGCTATTCACTTGAGCGCCGTTTTGCTCGCGGCTAGGTGCGTTCAAGTTGGACATCGCCCTGAGACGCCAACGTACTACGTGCTGATTCCTCGGCCATCTCGAATCCTTGCGCTACCTCTGTTCATCGAATCAACATTGCAACTGTGGAGACTACGACATGGCCGCTTTTTGTGCATGCTGTGGAGCAGAGATTACCCTGAAACCTCAGCCGTGTCCTGTATGTGGCACTCCTCGCCACGGAATGTCGCCGCCTGATTCACCGCGTCTGTTAGATGCTGAGGCCGATCCTCAAGAGACGTCGAAGCATTTGGAAGCTGACTAAGTCGTTATCAGGTAGTGGCAATAAATGCCAGTATGTGCGAGATGCGCGTCTTAGGGAACATGGGTACAAATATTCCCTAGAATGACGTCGACGGCGGCGCAAGCCAATCGCTCGAGTTCGGCGTTCCTTTCATGCTTACCGACTCCGGCTAACAGACGGTATAGGATGTCTCCCGTCAATGAGTCGTGAAGCATCACCGCAATCCGTTCAATCGGAGCAGTTGTTTTTCGCAACTCGTCCCGATGACTTTCCAACACGGATCGTATGAAGGAAGCCATTCTGGCGGGACCGTGCGTGTACCAGGCCTCGCCTACTTCGGGACAATTGGCTGCCTCACCGATTGCGAGACGATGAAGCTCCACGGACCGTTTTGCGGTGATGAGCTTCAGGATGTGAAACGAGAGCGTCTTAAGGCTCTCTTCAAGGTTCAATCCTGTGTAATCGATCTTCGCGAGCGGCTCATTCGACTCGCGGCACAGGTTCTCGATACTGCTGATGAACAGCCCACATTTCCCACCGAATTTGCTGTAGACGGTGCTCTTCGAACCACCAGCCAGCTCAACGATCTTATCGATGGTGACACCCTCGTAGCCGCGCTTCAGAAACAAGTCTGCTGCGACTTTTTGAAGCTTGCCGTTTCGAACCTCGCCTCGCGACCGCTTGTTAGGCATTCACCGCTCCTTCCTGAATGCGTAAAAAATATTCACTGCGCTCCACTGCTCCACTTCTCCTGCAATAACAGCACTTTATGTGCTTCTTTTCCTTCCGGACCTCTCGATGACTGTCGCGTCGAATTTGCCGCCGAGTGCATCTTATGTGTAATGTACTGTACAGTACATTTGATTGCAAGACAATCGTGGACCGCCTGGAGGTCATATGGGAAGCAAACCTAATGGGTCGCACATTCACCCGATAGCTGACCAGGTTGCAATCCAGCGGGGAGTCGCTATTCGGACGATGCCTCAGCCCGGATCGAATTCTACGGTGAGCGTCGTGCACCCCGCCGAACTGAGTAGCGAGACCCAGCAAACGCCGGGATCCCTGAGAATGTCCGCCATCGCAGCGATGCACGGCATCAACTCCTCGCTATGGGCAGGCATATTTGTGGTCGAGCCTTCAGCGAAGACGGGCATTCATCACCACGGCGAACAGGACACCGTCGTTTACGTCCTAGAGGGAGAGGCTTGTGTGCGGTGGGGCGATCTCGGAGAACATTCGGCCACTGTTTGGGCGGGTGATTTTCTACATGTGCCGAGCTGGTTGCCGCATCAGGAGATCAACCCGTCGAAGGAGCATTCATTTCGATGGGTGGTTGTGCGAAGTACGCCAGACCCGATCGTCGTCAATCTGCCCGACGATTTCTGGACACCAATTGTCCCAAAACCGACAAAAAAGAAACCCCGATGGACACGATAGGAGATTGTCGAGGGTTAATTTCAAAGGACCGGCCATTCTCAACACGTATTCCAAATTTTCAACACGAAAAAGGAGCAGTCTTATGAATAAGGAACAGATTCTTTCAGCCGCAGCCGCCGGTACGTTCACAATCGGTGGTGATCTTACGGTCAACCGGATGGGCTACGGCGCGATGCGCATCACGGGACCAGGAGTGTGGGGGCCTCCCGCGGACAAGGCCGCTGCGCTTGCGACCCTGCGGCGTGCGATTGAACTCGGTGTCAATCTGATCGATACAGCAGACTCCTACGGCCCTAACACGTCTGAAGAACTGATCGCGGAAGCACTCCACCCATACCCAACAGGATTAGTAATCGCGACGAAGGGTGGATGGGAGCGGCCCGGCCCAGGCCAATGGACGCATAATGCCAGCCCGAAACATCTCACCGAAGCGCTCGAGGGGAGTCTGAAACGGCTGCGTCTCGACCGTATCGACATCTATCAACTTCACGCCCCCGATAATGCTGTCTCCTTCGAGGCTTCGGTAGAGGCACTAGCCGGACTCCGCAAGCAAGGTAAGATCCGTCATGTCGCGCTTTCGAACGTGACTCGCGAACACGTCGAGAGGGCACGTAGGATCGTCCCAATTGTGTCTGTGCAGAACCGCTACAGCTTCGCTGACCGGGAATCAGACTTCATCGTCGATTATTGCGAGCAGAACAACATTGCTTTTCTTCCGTGGGCTCCGCTCGGTCAAGCAAAGGAGGCACATGACGCCATTAAGAAAGTCGCAAGCGATCTTGATGCAACTCCCTTGCAGGTCGCCTTGGCGTGGCTACTTAAGCGTTCCAAAGTGATCCTGCCCATCCCGGGAACTTCCTCGGTCAAGCATCTGGAGGAGAATATCGCTGCTGCAGGCCTTGAGCTCCCTAAAGTCGCGTACAACCAATTGTCCGCAGTAAGTCATCCTCCTGCAAGTCTGCGTGGTTAAGGTGGCCAAACTTCGCGTCATTATTTCCTACGTAACCCAGGCATGATCAACTGCTCTGCCAAATTATGGATCGGGAGATTAGAACTATGAGATTTTCACCCTTCGCAAAGTTCGAGATATCAGCCACTCTGGTTGTAGCCACGTTTCTTCCTTCAGTGCTCTACGCTCAACAGACGATCACCGGTCAGGCCGCCTTCGCGGACTATACGCAGCAGAAGCCGGGCGTCCGACGAAAAATCACCGTGGCGGACCTGCCGGAGCCGAATCCATCTGAATCTGTAGACAACGGTCCGACTCTCGTTCAAAGGCCTAAAGGGGCGTGGCCAATCGCACCCGCCGGTTTTACGGTTCAACTCTATGCGGGTGGGGACGCAGCCACTCCTTTGCAGCGCTCCGAAAACAAGAAAGAGACGCACGCGCCGACCTCTGGGACCTTCGTAATGCCGCGCATCATCCACACCGCCCCCAATGGCGACCTCTTCGTGGCGGACTCGCAGGCTGGCTCCATACTGGTGCTGCGCGGCGTCACCGATGCCGGTAAAGCAGCGACCATCAGCACCTACGCTACTGGCCTTGATCATCCCTTTGGCATCGCGTTTTACCCTGCTGGCGCAGATCCTCAGTGGATCTACGTCGGCAACGCAACGACCGTCGTCAGATTCGCCTACAAGTCCGGAGATCTGAAAGCTGCCGCAGCACCTGAAACTATCGTCCCCGATCTTCCGGGATATGCTCAGCTCCGCGGCGGCGGCCACTGGACGCGGGACGTCGTCTTCTCTGCCGACGGCAAGCATATGCTCGTGTCCGTTGGAAGTGGATCGAATGCGGACGATCCTGACACCCATCCCAGTGAGTTCCATCGGGCGGATGTGCTGGAGTACACCCCTGAGGGTAAGTTCGTCGAAGTGTACGCTTATGGAATTCGTAACTGCGTCGGCGAGGCGATCAACACGGTTACCGGTCAGCTCTGGTGCTCAACCAACGAGCGCGACGCCCTGGGGAACAATCTCGTTCCGGACTATGTGACTTCGGTCAAGGAAGGTGGCTTCTATGGTTGGCCCTGGTTCTATATGGGGGGTCATCAGGATCCGCGACTTATGGGCACCCATCCTGAACTCAAGTCCAAGGTCATTACCCCGGACGTCTTGGTCCAACCCCACATGGCCTCGCTCGGAATGACCTTTTACCCTACCAGTAAGTCCACGTTTCCATCCGAGTACGACGGGGATGGATTCGCAGCCGAACACGGGTCCTGGAACCGTGCGAATCGGGGAGGCTACGAGGTTATCCGGATTCCCATGAAGGACGGCAAAGCCACGGGCGAGTACGAGGATTTTCTTACGGGATTCGTTACCACAGATGGACAGGTCTGGGGCCGACCCGTAGGAGTAGCCGTCGGTCATGATGGCGCCCTCTACGTAACCGATGACGGCTCTCGCAGCGTCTGGCGCGTCACTTACAGCGGAAGATAGCGAGGTTTTCGGTTGCAAGCGAGATCAACTGCTGCACCGCACTCCCAATTCAATACTCCGCCTTCTCCCCCTTCGCGGGAATTGAGGTCGGAACGCCTGGAGTGCCGGCATAGGTGATGAGCAGCACTGTGGGTTCGTCACCTGACTCTCCCCGATGCACGTCGTCAACGGACTCCCCGACGGCCTGCCCCTCATGAACGACCAGAGTTTTGCCACTGTCTCTGTCGTGCAGAGTGAGAGTGCCGGATAGCACATAGACGACATTTGGAAACGGATGGGTGTGCCATGGCAGAACGGTACGTGGCGCGATGGTCAGCTTAATTGTTGTGAGCTGCGGCTGACCCGAGGGATAGCGTGTGTAAGGTTTACCATTCCAGGATTGCGTGGTCTGCAACAGGATATCGCGGTGGCCGCTCGCTACGCTCTGAGGCCCATTTTGAGCGAACATGGCCGTCAAAGATGCTCCGCAGGTGATGGCAGATATTGCTAAGATGCGGTATTTAGAAATCATATCGGACGTCTCCGGGGGTCGTTAGGTTGTCATGCGGTTGCTTGTAGATCTCATTTCTCAACGTCTAGAGATGAGATTCAGAATCGCCTGTCAGGACGCTGAAATAAGCGACATCGGGTTCAAATTGCTTTTTCTCAGTGGCGTCGATCAGCACACGCTGCTTGTTGCGCTCGGCCTCTCCTGCAGCACAGACTGGAATAGATCGACGCACTCAGTAAGATGTCAGTCCGGCCCTCGCGCAGCTCCCATTTTCTGAGCTCGAGGCTGCGCAGCCCTCGCTTGATGACCGCTCTCTGCGAGCAGCGTCCGAGTTGCCGATTGATTCGCTCCATATAGCAAATACTAAGGTAGAGCGCTGTCAAAACGCCCTTTCGCGTAAGGAGCCTACATCCAGATTTTTCATAGGTGCGAGGCGCACTTCACAGCGATGGATGGTTGTTCGGGGTACGAGGATCGGAGCAAGAACAATGGCGATTGTGAGCAGAGTGTCGAATAAAGTGGCAGCGGTAACGGGCGCCTCCAAAGACATAGGCGCTGGGATTGCAACTGCCTTGGGAGCTGCGGGCGTGTGTGTGTGGCCGTGAACTATTCCTCCGACCGGGAAAGGGCCAAACGCGTCGCTCAGGCGATCATCGATTGCAGTCGGGGCGGATGTGTCCAAGCCCGCAGATGTCACGCGCTTATTCTAAGAAGTGGATTCTGCGTTCGGAAGACTTGACGTCAACAATACCGGGTATTCCGCTTCGGCCCGTTCGTGGAGATCACCGAAGAGCACAAATGGAGCACCTGGCTTAGAAGCCCTAATGTAAACGGCTGAAAACGTTGGAGCGGGAGACCGGGATCGAACCGGCGACATTCAGCTTGGGAAGCTGACGTTCTGCCACTGAACTACTCCCGCTCTATAAGAACAATAACTTATCTGGAAGAATTACGTTGCTCTCCACACCAGTATCCATGTTGCAGTAAACATCGCGCCGAAACCGAACCCCAAGAAAGTATCTCGCAATTGATAGCCGATGGCAATTCGTTCGAATGCCCAAGGTTGTCGGAGAGCCCGGACTAGGGCCGTCATCATCCAACATCAGACGGTCAAAGAACACTCATGGAAGCGCTAGATAGCCTTCGCCAGCCGAACCGATTCTTTGTCGCCTTTTCGTTCGAGCTCACCCAGAAAAAGAGGTGAGATCAAGTTGCCCGCTATCAGACGCGCCATCCCTTTTGCGCCTGAATCGCTGGCCGTCGGGGAAAGCAACAAGGAAACATCGTTCGCAGATTTCTCCAATGCCCTACGCCGGATCAAGTGGCGAATCTCGTCGAGCATGAGCTTCGGCGACGCGCGAAACAGTGCACCGCCGAAGACGATCGCCTGTGGATTTAGAAGGTTGACCAAATCGGAGCACGCAGCTCCGATGTGGGAAGCCGCTTCATGAAGCGCCCGGTAGGCAAGACTGTCGTTCTGTTCTGCCGCCGCCGCGATCATCTCAACAGTAATTTTGGTGATGTCTCGATCGACCATGTCGATCACCTTCGAGGCAACACCCTTCTCTATGGCCATTCGCACTGACTGAATGACAGTGGCACAGGACGCTAGCGCTTCCAGACAGCCGTTGCTTCCGCAGCAACATAGCGGACCGTCTTCGTCGACAGTCATATGGCCAAATTCTCCGGCGCTCCCATTAAATCCGCGATAGATTTGACCGTCGATAAAAATGGCTGCGCCAATACCCATCCCAATATCGACATAGACAAAATCTTTGAGACCGCGCCCGGCCCCCGCATATTTTTCGTTCGTGGCTATTGCTCGTACGCTGTCATCGAGCAGGCAGGTCACGCCAAATTCATCTTCAAATATCGTCTTGAGCGGAACGTTCTTCCACTGGTGCATCCATCCAGGTCTCGGATAGGAAAGAATGAGCCCGCGATCGACGTCGATCACTCCAGAGAACGCAATTCCAATACCCAGAACCTCCTCCTGGGAGATATTCGCGGCTGCGACCGTCTTCCTGACAACGGAGAAGCAGCGGTCGAGAACAAATTCTCTTCCTTTTGACATCAGCGTATCCACTTCGCTGCTGGCAAGAACGTTGCCGTTCAGATCTGCGACCACGATACGAAGGTTGTAACTGCCAAGGTCGATGCCGACAACGTAACCGAGGTCTGGACGCAGACTGAGGCCGATCCGCTTACGGCCAATCGATGTCGCCGAGGCCACACCCTCGACAAGGAGATTGCGGGCCAAAAGTGAGTTGACAATCCCTGTGATCGCGGCCGTGCTCAGTCCCGATCTTTCGGAGAGTTCCACGCGCGATATAGACGGTGCAGCCTGAATTAGCTTCAAAATGCCCAGCTCCGTCTGCGATGACTTTCGGCCCGGTCCTGTCTGCGTCGGAGATTTGGCTGATCGATACATAGCAATCGAGTCCCATGATAGACGCAAACAAGCGAAATTTGCTCACTGGTTTACAGTCGGCCCTCTTGTCAGCCCCCCGTATGGAGTTGACGATCACGTAGGAAAGGTTCTACAAAGGCAGTGCTGCCGAGCTGACCGGCAGGAAGGCGGCTCCTTGCGCGGAGTGTACCAAAGAGCGTCGACGAATCTTCTCGAAACCGTTCGACACGACGTCGGACAGCCGCGTCCAATTCGAGATCGCCCTTTACCGGAGGAGTTTCCGGGCGCCCACGCCATGGACGAGGAGGAGATCGAGGCGGCGGTGAGAGTGCTGCGCAGCAGGTCGCTCTTCCGGTACTACGGCATCGATCCGCAGAATGAGGTCGATTTCTTTGAAGCCGAATTTGCAAATTACCTTCAAATCAACCATGTTCTCGCGGTAAGCAGTGGAACGGCCGCTCTTCACACGGCACTTTCCGCACTAAAGGTCGGGCCCGGTCAGGAAGTGATCGTTCCAGCATATATGTGGGTCTCGGTCGTGGCCGCAGTCGTCAATCTCGGGGCGATACCTGTATTGGCTGAGATAGATCAGACCTTCTGTCTTGACCCAGCCGATGTTCGCCGCAAGATTACACCGCGGACGGCAGGAGTCATTGCGGTACACATGAGCGGAGCGCAGGCCGATGCGATCACACTACTTGGCATCGCTCGGGAGCATGGAATCTTTCTTCTCGAGGACTGTGCCCAGTGCGCAGGCGGTTCGGTTGGCGGCAAAAAAGTAGGGACCTTCGGAGACATGGGAATCTTCAGTTTCCAGGTGAATAAAAACATGAGCTCGGGTGAGGCCGGAGCTGTTGCCACCAATGACGAACAGCTCTACAGACGCGCGATCGCTTGCCATGATTGCGGATGTGCCCGGGATTTTTCCGGCTCGCTTCTTCTAGAGGAGGAAGCGTCGTTGGCTTGGGGCAGGGGATGTCGCCTCGACGAACTTCGCGCCGCTGTTCTCCGCGTGCAGCTTAGGAAAATGGACGCAACCATCAATCGAATGCGCCACAGCAAATCGAGGATGAGAAGGTTCCTTGAAGACCAGGAGAAGGTCGCTCTGCGCCGGCTCGTCGACCCGGACGGCGACACCGGCTGCTTTCTCATCACCATCTACGAAACGGCCGCCGCGGCTAGAGCAGTCAACGAGCGATTGCGCTTTCACTCGATTGTGTGCTCTTCGCCGGAGACCAGCAACGTGGTTCTTGCGGACTACGGTCTGCACATCTATTTCAATATCGCAGCATTGCGCAAAAAAGTGGGGACAGACTCATCCGGCACCCCGTGGACTCTCGAAAAGAATCAAAACTCTATGTACGACTACGAGCGCGGAGCGTGTCCTGTGGCTGACGACCTGTTCGAACGGAGTCTACTGCTTACAGTCCCTTCGTGCTTAACCAAACGAGACGAAGAACAAGTAATTGAAGCCTTTCAGGACGCGCTGAGCTTGATTTAGCGCTTGTGCGTCGTTACCGGCGAAGGGTCTGAAGTCGAGTTTTGCCTGACAATTCCGCATGGAGCAGGCAGATTGAGCTAACCCCTCGTTAGTTTATTTATTCTCAAAATAAGTCAAATTTATCGAATTTTTCCATATCTTTATTTCACTTATGTATGAAAGAATGGCTCGGCCACTATCTATAAGATTGTGGCCCCGGGTCAGCTTAGGCCTAAATACTGGGTCCGAAGCGTCAGCAGGGACAGGACTACAGGAGACGGTATCGATGGGTGAACGCAAGCGGAGAATCGGTATGGGTTTGGTTGGCCCCGGCTTCGTCGCCGCACACCATCTGGACGCGGTCCGCCGCCTGGGTGATGTCGACGTGATCGCCATTGCGGGGTCAAGTCAGGCCGCTACAGACCGAAAGGCCGCGGATCTGCATGTTGATAAGGCCTACGGCTCTTACCAGGACTTAATCGACAACCCCGACATCGAAGTGGTGCACAACACCACCCCCAACTATCTGCACCTTGACGTCAGTATGGCGGCAATAAAGGCAGGGAAGCATGTCATCTCTGACAAGCCTCTGGCTATGACCTACGCCGAGTGCTCCATGTTGCGCGACGCCGCTCAAGCTGCAGGCGTAGTTAACGTGGTGACATTCAACTACCGTGGCAATCCCCTGGTGCAGCATGCCCGTCGGATGGCGGCGGAGAACGATATC
Source organism: Edaphobacter sp. (assembly GCA_035483075.1). Classification (GTDB taxonomy): domain Bacteria; phylum Acidobacteriota; class Terriglobia; order Terriglobales; family Acidobacteriaceae; genus Edaphobacter. The sequence goes on from DATHQG010000344.1 coordinate 16,875, forward strand.
GGTCAACTCTTCTTTCTTCACGGACGATATCTGCAGGATTGGATGGCAGACGATCACGTTTACTCCTGGAGACTGGATAAAAAAAAGGGTGGCTCAAGCTCTGCTCTGGCTGATATTGGTTCTCACTGGTGTGATCTCGCGCAACATATATCCGGATTGAAGATCGTCGCTGTTCTGGCAGAGATGACGACCGTAGTAAAAACGCGCTACGCCCCGGCCGTTCCGCGAGAAGCGTTCAGTGGCAAAGACGGAAAAGTGATGGATCCCGTCGAGATTGGATCAGAAGATCTTGCAAGCGTATTGCTACGCTTCAATAGTGGGGCGACGGGCTGTCTGTCAGTAGGACAAATCACCCCCGGACATAAAAACGACCTCGAGATTGAACTCAACGGGCGCACGGGGTCCCTGCGTTGGAACCAGGAGAACCAGAACGAGCTGTGGATTGGCCGTTACGACAGGCCTAACTCGGTCATGGCGAGAGATCCTTCGCAGCTACCCGACGGCGCCCGACGGTACGCTCAATTGCCGGCTGGACACAATGAGGGCTGGTCCGATGCGTTTCGGAACGTGATCGATGACGCTTACTCATGGATTCGGGCGGAAGGAGACACTGATGCCAGACCAGCCACGATCTGCACGTTTGCGGACGCCTGCCAGATCTGCGCCGTGGTTGAAGCAATGTTACTCAGTCATCAAGCAGGAGGGGTGTGGCAGATGGTGGTCGACGAAGCGTCGCCGAGTCTAAAGATACGTTCAACGGTGCCCGAGAACGGCCTGCTGTCTGAATACGTAGCAACGAAAGCTGGTAGTTGAGAACCGAATGAAGCGACAGATCAAGGCAAGGCTCAGCGTCATGATGTTCCTGGAGTACTTCATCTGGGCCGCCTGGTACGTTACATTGGGGACCTGGCTGGCCAGTTCGCTGCGCTTCTCAGGACAACAGATCGGATGGGCAGCAGGCACGACTGCGGTCGGCGCGATCATCGCTCCGTTCTTCGTTGGCCTTATCGCGGACAAGCTATTCGCGACGCAGCGGGTCCTCGCCGTGCTGCATCTGATCGGTGCTGTTCTGCTCTTTCTCGCCTCTCGGCAGACGACCTTCGTACCTGTCTACGTTCTTCTGCTGCTCTACTGCCTCTGCTTCATGCCGACAATGGCGCTCACAAATTCACTGGCATTCAGGCAGATGAGCGATCCAAAGGAAGAGTTCGGTTCCATCCGGGTCCTGGGAACGGCGGGATGGATCGCTGCGGGTCTACTCGTCGGCTTCCTCAAGCTCGAATCCTCGGCTGTCCCCATTCAATTGGCGTCCATCTCCTCTCTACTCATGGGACTGTATTGTCTGACACTGCCTGACACACCCGCACTCGGCAAGGGTGCAAATTTCAGCGTGGCGAGTATCTTTCCGCGCAAAGCGTTACAACTTCTCGCGAAACGCCCGATGGCCATCTTTGCCATTGCGTCGCTTCTCATTTGTATCCCGTTGCAGTTCTATTACGCATTCACCAATCTCTTTCTCAATGAGTCCGGAGTGCAGAACGCTGCAGGGAAAATGACCGGCGGCCAAATGTCGGAGCTTTTGTTTATGCTGCTCATTCCATGGTTTTTCCGGAGACTTGGCGTAAAGTACATGCTCGTCGCTGGCATGCTGGCATGGTCGGTCCGCTACGTCCTCTTTGCCTATGGCGGGACTGGCCAGTATGTGTGGATGTTGTGGGGCGGCATTCTGCTACATGGCATCTGCTACGATTTCTTCTTCGTGACAGGACAGATCTATATTGATCGGAAAGCTCCCGAAGGCCTCCGAGCGGCCGCGCAAGGTCTTATTACACTCATCACATATGGGCTTGGAATGTTTGTAGGCTCCTGGCTATCCGGCCTGGTAGTCAGCCGATACGCATACACCACGGCGTTGGGAGCGACCGGGCATGACTGGCACGCAATCTGGCTCTTCGCATCGATCTTCTCAGGAGTAGTTCTGCTCCTCTTCCTCTTTACCTTTTCAGACAAGAAAACTGAATCACTGCTACGCCGGAATACTGAAGAAAGCGTTCCGCTTGAAGTTCCGCTTGCATAGAAGTCTCCGGCAGCCCAGGAATTGATCGGCGCCTGCAGGCAACCAGAGCGTTGTAGTAGAGACAGGGAGAAGCAATTATGAAGCAGCTTTCCGCCACAATCTGGGCGATCCTCGTCGGTATCCTGCTTTCAACTAGCGTCGCACACGCAGCCCCGGACCGTATCCGCGTTTTGTTACTTGATGGCGAGAGCGGTGGCCCTTATCACAATTGGGTGCTGACCACTCCGATTCTGAAAAAGGAGCTCGAGGAGACCGGCCTCTTCGACGTCACCGTCGCCACAGCTCCTCATGCCGACGGCGACTTCAGCAACTTCAAGCCGCAGTTTAGCAGCTACCAGGTCGTTGTCTCGAATCTGGACTCGGCAGATTGGCCGAGTGAGTTGCGCTCCGAGTTCGAGCAATATGTCCAGAACGGAGGAGGATTCGTCGTTGTCCATGCAGCCGACAATGCCTTTCCCAACTGGCCCGCCTATAACCAAATGACCGGCATAGGTGGCTGGAGAGGCCGCACAGAAACTGCCGGCCCGCGCTGGTACATGAAGGACGGCAAACTGGTCTCCGACACAACTCCAGGAAAGGCCGGCGCCCACGGAGCTCGGCTTCCCTTCCAGATTAGCGTTCGCGAGCCGGAACACCCGATCATGAAGGGCCTCCCGCCCGTATGGATGCACGCCCCGGACGAGCTCTATGGCACGCTTCGAGGACCGGGCGAAAACATGACTATTCTGGCGACCGCCCACTCCGACCCGCAGAATAAAGGCACCGGCAACGACGAGCCCATGCTTATGGTCCTTAAATTCGGAAAAGGAAGGGTCTTCCACACCACCCTTGGCCACGACGCAGTCGCACTCAGCGGAGTCGGCTTCATCACAACGTTTCAACGAGGGACCGAGTGGGCCGCAACAGGCAAGGTGACCCAGAAGGTCCCTCCCGGCTTCCCAACCGCAAACACCGTCAGCTACCGCGTCGACATAGCAGAGATGGATCCGGAATTCCGCAAGGGACAAACCAACGCCGTATCGCGTCCTCCAGCGGCGGGCTCGACACAACCTGCTCCGAAATGACGAATAGATTTGGCATCAAAGGGAGACTCTTATGAAAGTCGGCGTGTTTACGGCCCTGCTGTCGCAGTTACCGCTACAACAAGTGCTGGAAAAATTGAAAGCTTTCGATATCAACACCGTAGAGCTAGGTACAGGCAACTATCCGGGCGACGCACACTGCAAGCTGTCAATGCTCGAGAACAGCGCGTCGCTGGCGGAATTCAGGAGTGTGGTGGCCGATCATGGCGCAACGATCAGTGCATTGAGCTGCCATGGAAACCCCTTGCATCCGAACAGAGATCACGCACAGGTCGCCCGACAGGTCAGCCGAAACACCGTCCTGCTCGCCGAGAAGCTGGGCGTGCCGGTGGTCGTCGATTTCTCCGGCTGTCCGGGAGATTCGCCGAATGCAATCGCTCCCAACTGGGTAACTTGCCCGTGGCCCCCGGACTACCTTGAGGTCCTGGAGTGGCAGTGGAACGAGGTGGTCGCGCCGTACTGGTTCGAGCACGCAACGTTTGCGCGAAACCACGGGGTAAAGATCGCAGTAGAGATGCACCCTGGATTCGTGGTGTATAGTCCCGAAACGATGCTGCGACTACGATCGATTACTGGCCCGACAGTAGGCTGCAATTATGACCCGAGCCACATGTTCTGGCAGGGCATCGACCCAATCGCAGCGGTCCGTCTGCTGGGAGATGCGATCTTCCACGTCCACGCGAAGGACACGCAGATGTACTCAGCGAATCTGCCGAGGACCGGCGTGCTCGACACAAAGCCCTACACCGACGAGCGGAACCGGAGCTGGATCTTTCGCACCTGTGGCTACGGCCACGGCGCAGAGTGGTGGAAGGAGTTTGTCTCCACGTTGCGCATGATCGGCTATGACAATGTCCTCTCGATCGAACACGAGGACAGCCTGCTCTCGCCCGAAGAGGGCCTGAGAAAGGCAGCACAGTTTCTCAATGAGATCGTAATCAAGGAACAACCCACAGCCGCGTGGTGGGTGTGAGCGCATGCGGGAGATCGAAGAAAGGATCGCCTGATTTGCCAGGTGCGACGAGAGCACCTCAAACTAAACCTTGCCCTAGGAAAATATTAACCTTAATATCGGCAAAAAAACGGCCCAAATTGTTCAATAATGAATTCTTTCTCGGCTATATGGAATATTTCTCTTGCTAATTGTGCATATTTCGAACTAAATTGATAGGCGCTAAACAAGAAGGGTCTGCCCTCGTTTTGATTTACAAGGGCACCCGGTGCAAGCCGGCGACTCTACGAGTCATGCAGCGGGGTAATTCTAGGTCCCTCTTTTGTGGCTCACCAGATGGCGGCTGAACGTGTTTCCTGAGTCAGTCACCCAGCACAGAAAATCTTCGAAGGAGCAGCGAATGCCAACCGATCGCCCGAGACCCGCGTATCTCAAATTGAATCTTTCCAAACTTTTACCGGTCGTATCCGTGGCGATTCTCGGCGTGGCCTTTATCGCCGGTTCGACCACGCTCGCACAGCAAGGGGATGGGGACAAGGCCCCACCCGCGGTAGCTGGCATACCGATCCTCCCAATAGGCTCGCCCGCGCCGGACTTCTCTCTACCGGGAATCGATGGGAAAACGCACAGCCTCAAGGACTACGCGTCCAGTAAGGTCTTAGTTGTCATCTTCACGTGTAATCATTGCCCGGTCGCACAGATGTACGAGAAGCGAATTAAGCAGCTCTACAACGATTATAAAAATCGCGAAGTCGCTGTGGTCGTCATTATGGGCAATGATCCAAACGCTGAAAAATACAGCGAGCTGGGTTTCACTGACCTCGGAGATTCGTTCGCGGACATGAAGCAACGAGCAGCGTACAGGGGGCTGAATTACCCGTACCTGTACGACGGCGAAACACAGGCCGTTGCACATAAGTATGGACCTACAGCGACACCGCACGTCTTCGTCTTTGATCAGCAGCGGATCCTGCGCTACGAAGGCCGCATCGACAGCAATCCCCGCGAGCAACTCGCGACCAAACACGAAACCAGGGATGCAATCGAAGATCTGCTTGCCGGAAAACCAGTTGCGGTGAAAGACACGCCGGCAATGGGTTGCTCTACAAAGTGGGCCTTTAAAGAGGAAACTGCGAAGGCGCAATCCGCTGCGGACGACGAAAAGCCAGTGACCGTCAGTATGGTCACTCCTGCCGAGCTAACGACTTTAGTCAAGAATCGTGGCACGGACAAACTGCTTCTGGTGAATTTCTGGGCCACCTGGTGCGGCCCTTGCCTGGAGGAGTTTCCAGAGTTGCAGAAAATGGTCCGTATGTATGCCGATCGCCGCGTACAGATCGTGACCGTCAGCATCAACAGCCCTGACGAGAAGAAACTTGTTCTGGGGTTCCTGCAAAAGCAGCACGCAATCAATCGGAACCTGCTCTTCGACAGCAACGACTCAGCGGAGGCAGTCACCGCCTTCGGCGGTACAGATTGGAAAGGCGGCGTTCCCTACACCGCGCTGATTGGTGTGGACGGTAAGTTACTCTACTCGACCCAAGGAGGAATGAACCCCCTGGAGGTTCGCCGCGCTTTGCTAAAGAACTTGCCGGACGATCGATACCTCGGCCAGCAAGCCTACTGGAATAGCACATTCTGATTCACCGAACAGCATCGGCACCACCATCGACCACCCCTTCAGAGAAGGCGCTCGCAGGGTCTCCGCGTGGGCAGAAAAAATGTTCACGATTGGTCTGATGTGAAGGAAGATCGATGCTCTACAGCTGCAAAAACGGAGAAATAAGTGACTAAATTTCGCAAATTTACTCAACTACTATTCAATCATCCTGCGCACAACGCGAGCAGGTGCCTCGCGGCCCTGCTGGTTTCAGCAGGTGTCCTTTGTGCACAGACGCCGCAGAGGCCGCGCATCGTTGGAATATCGCACTATGCTCTGTTTGCTCATGACTATGAAAAGTCCCGTGCATTTTATGGGGACTTCCTCGGCTTTCAGGAGCCCTATTCACTGAAGAACCCAGACGGTTCGGCCATCATGACATTCTTCAAAGTCAATGATCACCAGTACATTGAGCTGTACCCTGAACAACAAGCGAACTCCGACAGACTGAGCCACATCTCTCTCGAAACCGACGACATCGAAGCGCTCAGGGTTTACCTCGCATCGAAGGGCGTTCCGGTTCCGGATAAAGCGCATAAAGCAAGGATTGGAAATCTCAGCTTTGACATTATCGATCCGGCGGGTCATAAGGTAGAGATGGTGCAGTACATGCCCGATGGAAAGACAGTGGCCGCCTATGGCAAGTACACGAGTGATTCGCAAATCTCCAAACGCATGACGCATGTGGGAATCATCGTCACCAAGCTGGATCCTGAGTACAAGTTCTACACCGAGGTCCTTGGTTTCAAGGAGACATGGCGGGGCAGCTCAACTGGAAAAGTTCTCTCCTGGGTGAATCTCAAGGTCCCGGACGGAGATGACTATCTCGAATTCATGCTTTCTGCGGACGAGCCGGATCCGACCCATAGAGGCTCCGCACACCATATCTGCCTGCAAGTTCCCGATGTCGCGACCAGCGTAGAAACCTTGAAGACGAAACCCTACTTCAAGACCTACAACCAGCCGATCGTGGAGCATGTAGGAGTCAATCGTAAGCGTCAGGCGAACCTCTTCGATCCCGATGGGACCCGGACGGAACTGATGGAGCCAAACACAATCGATGGCAAGCCCACGCCACCCTCGACGGCGCCTCCCCCTCAATAGAGAGCAGCAAAATCACAGCCGCAGTCCAATCTCTAACGAAACCTCGGATAGCTAAGAGGACGCATGCAGAAACTCATAAGCGACCTTCGCTGAGGCCATCTGCGAAACCGGAAAGGGTTCTTCCTGCTCAGAGAAAGCGTGCTCGATCCCCGCTTTCCTGCCAGCTGCAAATATCTTCTTATAGTCGATAAATCCTTGTCCTAGGTTCGTGCCTTTCGGCCGAGTCGGGCCACTCAAACTGATTGAGGGGTTATCCATCGCCTGAAACTCCTTGATGTGGACCATCTTGAAACGTCCGGGATACTTGGCGAAGTACGCGACGGGATCCGCGCCTCCAGCGCACATCCAGCCGCAGTCGATCTCAAACTTCACCAAATCATGGTCAGTATTGTTGATAAGGACGTCGTAACCAAAAGACCCATCGGGCATCTTCTCAAACTCATAATTGTGATTGTGATAGGCGTATTGAAGCCCGGCGGCCTTGGCTTGAGTTCCAATATCGTTCATCTTCGCAGCTAGTTTAGTGAAGCCATCGAGCCCCAAGGGTGCCATGGCTGGCCGTGGTCCGGATGGGGGCGGCGGTGGCGTATTCGCTGTTGCCTGACTTGAGCTTGTCGCATAGCGCGCACCGAGAGTATTTGCTGTCTCAAAGAGCGGTCCGAAATCCGTTCCGGCAAATCGAAGATGTGCGCTTGGCGCCTTAAGACCAGCATCGTCCAGCATCCTTCGAAAATCCTTGGCCGAGTAAGCTCCAAATCCCGCGGTCTCCACCTCGCGAAATCCGATCTCATGAAGTTGCCGGAACGTTCCTGGAACATCTTTCGCGAGGTCCTCGCGCACCGAATAGAGCTGGATGCCGGGCGGAAGACCCATCGCGTCAGCCATTGCGAGACGTGGAAATAGACCGCAGACCGTGGCCGCTGCTCCTGCATCGCGGCAGAGTTTAATAAAGTCCCTTCGGGTACGAACTCGCACAGCTTCTTCCTCCGGACAACATGTTAGACAACATTCGACTAACGCTTAGGAATCTTCCTTCGTACTTCCCTCGCGCAAAAGAAAATCGAAATCGCAACCCTGATCGGCCTGCAAGACGGTATCTTCAAACAGCTTGGCATAGCCTCGAGTCGGCTTTTCGCGATGCGGCGGCGCATCTTTCCACGCCGTAAGCCGGCTTTGCATCTCGGCGTCATCAATCAGTAGTTCAATTCGGCGCGCCTCAACGTCGAGCGCAATCTGATCACCGTTCTGCACCACCGCCAGCGGCCCGCCAACTGCCGATTCCGGCGAGATATGCAATACGATCGTGCCAAACGCGGTACCACTCATCCGAGCGTCGGATATGCGCACCATATCCTTCACACCCTCGCGGGCCAACTTCATCGGAATCGGAAGATATCCCGCCTCCGGCATGCCAGGCGCTCCCTTTGGCCCGGCATTGCGCAACACCAAAACGTCATCGGCCTTAACATCAAGGTCCGGGAGGTCGATGCGCGTGGTCATATCTTCGACGGAGTCGAAGACCACCGCGCGACCGGTATGGCGCATCAGCTTCGTGGAGGCCGCCGATTGTTTGATAACAGCGCTATGCGGGGCCAAATTGCCGTGCAGGACTGCCATCGCCCCTTCTTTCTTAAGTGGCGAGGCAAGGCTGCTGATCACGTCCTGTCCTGGCACCTCCTCCGCGTTTGCAATCGCATCGCCGATCGTGCCGCCGGAGATGCTGAGCGCATCGAGATCAAGAAGAGAAGAGAGTTCACGCATCAGAGCAGGCAGGCCGCCTGCATGATGAAAGTGCTCCATGTAGTGTGTGCCGGACGGCTTGAGGTTGAGCAACACCGGGACCTTCCGCCCCAGTTCGTCGAAGGCTTCGAGGTCGACCTTCACACCCGCGCGGCCAGCCATCGCTATCAAATGGATCAGTCCGTTCGTGGATCCGCCAATCGCCTGCAACACGATCATCGCATTGCGTACAGAGGCGTCGGTAATCAGGTCACTAGGCTTCGGCGCACCGGAAACCGCAATCTCGGCCGCGCGCTTGCCGCTTGCCTCTGCAATGCGTCGGCGATCTGCATGGGTGGCGGGTGCAGCGGCGCTCATCGGGAGCGCCAGGCCCAGCGCCTCAACGATGCAGGCCATTGTGCTCGCCGTTCCCATCACCATGCAGGTTCCGACGGAAGGACAAAGGCGTCCGTTGATCAGCTCGATCTCAGACACATCGATCGTTCCGGCGCGATGCTGACCCCAGAACCGGCGGCAATCCGTGCAGGCGCCCAGCACCTCGCCTCTGTGATGGCCAACAACCATCGGCCCCGTCTGGATCACGACAGTCGGCAGGTCTACGCTCGCGGCCGCCATGACCTGTGCCGGAAGCGTCTTGTCGCAACCTCCAATCACCACCACAGAATCCATCGGCTGCGCGCGGACCATCTCTTCCGTGTCCATCGCCATCAGGTTGCGCAGGAACATCGATGTGGGATAAGTGAAGCTCTCGCCGATCGAAATCGTGGGGAACACCATCGGCAGACCCCCTGCGAGCATGACTCCGCGCTTCACACTCTCGATCAGGTCCGGCACATTGCCATGACACGGGTTGTAGTCACTGAACGTATTCGTTATCCCGACGATGGGCCGCTCGAGCGCATCATCCGAGTAGCCCATGGCCTTGATAAAAGCTTTGCGGAGGAACAACGAGAAACCGGCGTCACCGTAGCTGGTCAGCCCCTTGCGTAAACCCTTTGTCATCTCGCGTTCCCTCGAACCATTAATACCGTCATCAACGATTTACCAACTTTGCCGGAACCATTGCAACGATCAAAATCGACGCAGCCACCATGCATCCGGAGACTAGAAACAGCCCGGAGTTCAGCGTGCCGGTATAGGTCTTCAAGACCCCGATAATCGTGGGGCTGAAAAAACCACCAAGATTGCCTGTGCAGTTCACCAGCGCTATTCCAGCTGCGGCGGCAGTACCTCCAAGGAAAGACGTCGGCAACGCCCAGAACATCGGCAACGCCGTCACGACGCCGACCACCGCCATGGTCAGGCCGATCATCGCAACCATTGTGCTGTGGCCGGCCTGGGTGCAAAAGACGAAGCCAAGGGCTGCGACGATACTCGGTAAAACCACGTGCCAGCGGCGCTCGCGCATCTTATCGGAGTGACGGCCAACAAGGACCATGGAAATAAGCGCGAGAGTATAAGGCACTATGGTCAGAAGCCCGATGTCGAAAGCGTCTTTGACGCCGGTCTGGCGAATGATGGTCGGCTGCCAGAAGCCGATCGCATAGGAGCCGCTAGTGATACAGAAATAGATTGCACCCATCAGCCATACACGCGGACTCGCAAAAACGGAAAGCACAGTATGATGCGTCTTCGAACTTGTCTCCTCAGCGATCTCGGCAGCAACAACCACTTTTTCGCTCTCAGACAGCCATTTCGCATTGACCACACGGTCATCGAGATAGAAAAGAATAACCACGCCGAGAACGACCGCAGGCATGGCCTCGATAATGAAAAGCCATTGCCATCCCGCAACACCCTGACTACCAGAAAAATTATGCAGGATATATCCAGAGAGCGGCCCACCGATGATCCCTGAAACCGGGTTTCCAGCCATTAACAACGACATCATCTTCGCCCTGCGGTGTGACGGAAACCAGTAGGTCAGATAAAGGATCATACCCGGAAAAAATCCGGCCTCCGCCAGCCCAAGCAAGAAGCGGACCGTGTAAAACTCCCACGGAGTTCGCACAAAGGCGGTACACCCAGAGACGATCCCCCACGTAACAAGCACGCGGCAGATCCATACCCGCGCGCCTACCTTGTGCAGAATGAGATTACTCGGAATCTCGAAAAAGAAATACCCGAGAAAAAAGATACCGGCCCCGAATCCGTATACACCATCGCTGAATTTTAGGTCGCCCATCATCTGCAATTTGGCAAAACCGACATTCACACGATCCAGGTAAGCGACGATGTAGCTAAGGAGAACGATCGGCATAATCCGCCACGCGATTTTGCTATAGAGCGCATCGCTGGCATTGATGGAGGAGACATTCGGCGCGGCATAACCAGCTTGTGACATTCTTCCTCCCGCCCTCTCAACTCCGCCAACAGAGAGACCTTCCCTCTTAGTCCCCGACTTTTGTCTTGTCCCTGCGAAAAGCTTCATACCGAGCTTTGTTTTCCGCGTTGGTGGGATATAGACCCGGGAGGCTGGCTCCCGCTCGCACCTCGCCAAGGATCCATGCCTCCAGCTTCTCCTGTTCGGCCGCCGCTTTCACGACATCGCTTAATAGCGCACTCGGAATTACGACGGCGCCATCTTCATCAACAACGATCACATCATATGGAAATACTGCGACTCCACCGCATCCAATTGGCTCCTGCCAGCTGACGAACGTGAGCCCGGCAACGGATGGCGGTGCCGCAACTCCCCTGCACCATACTGGCAAATCGGTATTAAGGACGCCTTCAACATCGCGCACAACACCATCTGTAACCAGGCCCGCAACCCCACGCACTTTCATGCGCTGACAGAGAATATCGCCGAAAATGCCGGCATCGGTAATTCCCATGGCGTCGACGACGGCGACACAGCCGGGCGGCATCGCTTCGATCGCTCCGCGCGTTGAAATTGGTGAACTCCATGACTCCGGCGTGGCCAGATCTTCTCGCGCCGGCACGAACCGTAGCGTGAATGCAGAACCAACAACGCGCTTCTGACCAGGGCGAAGCGGTTTCGTGCCACGCAACCAGACATTGCGAAGGCCTTTCTTCAACAAAACCGTAGTGAGCGTCGCCGTCGTTATGCCGGACAGAGTTTCAATTAGTTTTTCGTCTAGTTCCATCTTGAAGTTTCCCGTCCCAAGGCTTCTTGCAGATATTGGTCCACAATTTCTAAATGCTCGCGATCAGCCCGCCGTCTACGCGAATTACGGAGCCATTAATATACGCAGCCCGCTCACTGGCAAGAAATGTCACCACATCGCCGTACTCTTCCGGCTTGCCGTAGCGGCCCAACGGAATATTGCTCGTACTTTCGGCCGATACCTCATCTACACTTCTCCCTTCACGTTTAGCCTTCGCTTCATCGAGAAACTTTATCCGGTCGGTCGCGATGCGTCCTGGCAAAATGATGTTGGCCGTGATCCCGTCCTTCCCTACCTCACGCGCCAGGGTCTTTGACCATCCAACTAGCGAAAGGCGCAGTGCGTTCGAAATACCCAGATTGGGTATCGGAGCCACAACGCCGGAGGACGTGCTGGTAATCACTCGACCCCAGCGGCGTGCCCGCATGTTAGGCAGTACGCGGTCCGTGATAGTAATGACCGAAAGTACCATCGCCTGAAAATGCTTGGACCACAATGCCGGGTCTTGACCAATGGCTGGCGTGGGAGGTGGGCCCCCTGTGTTATTCACGAGAATATCTACCACTCCCAATTCATTTTCAATCTTCGAGATATGTGCTTCGATCTGCGATAAATCCGAAATGTCCCAAACGAGCCCAACGCTCTTGCCTCCAATCGCGGCCAATGCTGACTCGGTCCCAGCTATCGCATCCGGGTCGATGTCTGCAACGGCCACATTTGCGCCTTCGCCTATCAGCGCTTTGCTAATGGCCCGCCCCAGGCCACCTCCGCCTCCCAGTACAAGTGCCGTCTTACCTTTGAGACCAAAATCCATAGGTCATTTCCCTTCGCGCCATCATACTGGCTCGTCTCTATTTCTCCTGGAACTTCATCCAGTGGGCCCCTCAGAGTGTCTTGATCTGGATGTTTCGCCATCGGCACACGGCTCCCGGCCTCCAACGATCATTCCCCAGCCAATCTGTTGGCCCGTTGCTATGTACTTCGAGAGCGATATGACCTGCTCGCCCAACCAGCGCATCGACCTTACTCGGGTCCCAGCCCGGCGCATTCATCTTGGCCGTGTCCAGCTCCGCGATCTTCACACCATTCAGCCAGGTTGTGAGATGGGGCACTGCGCCAACGGAACGTATGCGATATCGGTTCCACCCATTCAGGCTCCAGGCCTCAAGGAAGCGTTCGGCAGGCGGAGCGTAGTCCAACCGGACATTATGAGTGCTGTCCATGGGCTCAGAAGGTTTTTCGGGGATGAGCCGAATCAGACGTCCCTCTGGATCGCGCTGTGCCGAAAAGCAGTAATCACACGCGTGAAAGGCCCCAATATTGTTCCCGTAATAGCCGTTCAGTGCGCCATGTGGACGGTAGTCGATCAAAATCTGGAAGCCTACGTTTCCTTGTTGATTGGTCCGCACAAGGACTCCGGTGTCGGTCGGATAGTCAGTCCGCGACTCTATCTCCAGTTCAAAGTCGGCGAATGTCTCCTCGGTCGTAAGATAAGACCCAACCTTCGGTTTGGCTTGGCCTCCAATAATCATTCCGTCCTGCACAGTCCAAATCCCCAGGCTGGGGTTTGCCAACTCACGCGGCTGCGGCTTCCAGCCCGTGAGCGAGTGGCCATCAAAGAGCGGCCTGAAACCATCTTCGCGTCGTGCTGGAGCGATCTTTGTAGCGGTCTGCGAACCTATCGCGGCGAACCCGCGCAGACCCGATAGAGACAGTGAAAGTCCCGCCGTAGATGCGCTCCTCAGAAACTCCCGACGCCCGGATCTTAACCACGCTTCCATCACATCTCCCTATTCGACCAAAATGTCTCCAATACCCTTACTTCCACTCTTCCGACTCCAAGCGCGCAATCGCCTTCTCGTCGAACTGATAGCCGAGGCCAGGTTCAGTGGGCAACACCAACCCTCCATCACGCACTTCCAACTGACGGTCGATGATCTCGCCAAAATTGAATACCTTGGTGTCGGGAAAATATTCAACGAACTGACCATTTGGTGAAGCAGCCACCAGGTGAACGTGAAGGCCATGGAACCAGTGCGGACACACGGTCACGCCATAACAGTCGGCCAGGGCTGCAATCCGGCGAAATTCGCTTATTCCACCGCAAACTGCGGCGTCAGGTTGCAGGATCGACGCGGCTTGTTTGTCCAACAACTCCTTAAATCTCCACCGTCCAGCTTCGATTTCGCCGGTTGCAACGGGAATGCTGATCGCCGCTGCCAGCTTGGCGTGATTGTCGATTTGATCGGGACTAAACGGCTCTTCAATCCAATATGGATTGTAAGGCGCGAAACGCTCTATAAAACGCAACGCAGTCGGCACATCGGACCAGGCATTGTTGGCGTCCAGCATGAGCAACACCTCCGGCCCGATCGCCTTGCGTGCTGCGGCAATCCTCGCCTCCTCGGATCTCAAGTCGCCGCGTCCTACCTTCATCTTGACGGCACTAAGACCGAGCGCGACATAGCTCACCATCTCCTCCCCCAGCATCTCGGGCGTCTTGCCCTCCAGATAATAGCCACCGCTGCCGTATGCCGGGACCGTACCCTCATAGGCCGCCCCGAGATACTTATAGAGCGGCAGATTGGCTGCTCTCGCGTTCCGGTCCCACAAAGCGATGTCAATAATGCTGAGAGCCCGCATCACCGAACCAACTCGACCATGCAACAACACCTCTTGATACATTTCTTTCCAGAGCAATTCCGTCGACGTTGGGTCTGCACCAATCAGCATTGGTGCCAACATCTGGCGGACCGCCGTGGTCACCACATTTCCACCCGAATGCCCGGCATAACAGTGGCCGATCCCTTCCAGCCCGTCATCAGTGCGGACCTTCACCAAGGTGTAGTCACGGGCGGTCACCTGCCGGCGAGCAAAAGCCGTAGCCTGCTTCAGCGTGATATGCACGGTGCGCGCTTCGACCGAAACGACTTTGGACATTTTCCTCTACTCAAATCAGATCGTGTGGATCGGCAATTTCGGAAGTCATCAAATAACATGGACAGGCTACGTTTGCTTGTTACGGTCCAGCCGCCTTCTGCGCTCCCGCCAGAGGCTGTACGAAAGACACCATCGTGCCATCAGGGTCAAATACGTCGAAGCTCCAGCCTTTGCCTGCAATCCGTGCAGGAGACGTTAGGCCCGTTGCGTTTCGCTGCTTGGCCTCGCTGTACGCCGCCTTTATATCGCTTACCTCCAGAATGACGCGCCCGGCCTGGCCAGCTTGCTCGGCATTGGCCTTCGTTGATCGTTCCACAAGCTCGACATAGTCACCACTCGCGCCCGGCAACTGCATATCAATCAGCTTTGTCTGTCCGTCATCCGTCGTACCTCGCCACACTTCCTTGAAGTCCATCGCCTTGTATAGGGCTTCGGCGGCAACCGGGTCAGTGACCAGAACGCCCACACCTCTCATGTGAGTCGAAATTCTCTTCGCTGAAAGCGCTTTTCCGAAGTTGTTCGTATGCAGCGATCCGGGCATATATTGAACGAACTCCATAAAAACGATGTCCTGGGCCGGAGCGGGTCTTAGATCGAAGCTCTGATTACCGTCCCAATGACTTGTCTTCACCGGTGTCGGATGAAGACCGCGTGCATCCAGCGCTTGGTGCAGCTTTTCAATGTCCTCGGTGTAAAACGCTATATGGGTCTCGCGCACGATATTGTCCGGCTTGAGCGTTGGATAGATCTCAATGTATTCGTGATCATTTACCTTGTAATACTGCAGAAAGAGAGTTAGATCTGGCTTTATAAGATCGAAACCCATGTCCAGACCAAGCGCGTCATGGTAGAAAAGCCTGGCCTTGTCGATGTCGCTCACGGCTATACCCACGTGGTTCAAGCCAAGAAGAGGGACGTCCTGCGCGTACAAGCAACCGCCTAGCAAAAAAAGAACCGCTGTGCCCCTCAGAGCTATCCGCCAATTCACTTATTACTCCTCCAATCTCGATGTTGATTTTTGTCCATAATTGACGTGGCTCTCTTTGACTCAGCGTCGTCAAGAAACCACACTAGCAAGATTCCTGACAATCTTGCGAAACGAGAGGCCGCGAGCGGCCCCTCAAGTTTGGAATTTTAGAACTGGTATTTCAATGCGAATTGAATGACTCGTGGAGAATAATTCGCATACAGCGCGCTAATCTTCCCATACGACGGACTTGTCATCACGCCATTTGGATTAGCCAGGTTGACGTTGTTGAACAGATTGAAGAACTCCGCGCGGAACTGCAGCCTCGATTCCCTCCACATCGCAAAGTCCTTGAAGGCAGAGAAGTCCGTATTGATGAATCCGGGGCCGATCATTATATTTCTCGAAGCATTGCCGTATGGCACTCCCGCGGGAAGTTGCGAAAAGGCTGCAGTGTTAAAGAAGCCGTTGATCTTTGCCGTTCTGCTGGCGCCACCCGGCAGAATTGGATTGCCAGTAACGTTCGGTCTGTCAGTAGCAATGCCATCACGATTGGAGTCCACTCCGGAGGTCACAGTAAACGGAACTCCTGTGCGGAAAGTCGTGATTCCATTAAGCTGCCAGCCACTAAGAATCTGGGTGCCAAAAAACCCGTACCGTTTGGTGCCCGGGATGGCCCAGATATACGAAGCAAAAAAGTTATTGGGAATGTCGTAGTCAGATCTCGCGTAATCCGCCTTAAGAAAATTCTGGTTTGACAGAGTGAGAGTGATATTAGCTGGATCGATCGAGCTGATATCCATCGACTTTGACCAGACATAGCTCGCCAGGAGCGAGAAGCCGCGCGAGAACCTCCGGGTCAGTGTCGCTTGGAGAGCGTTGTAAGAAGCGTTGTTCGCATCATCATTTTGTACGATCTGCCCAAAGACATAGGTCGACGGTGTCGGTTCATAGGGACGACGAGCATTCAAGCCGGCCGTTGTGACGGGAGCACCCGGAACGTACGCAGGCTCGTTCTCGTCGCGCGAAATGAAAAACTTGCGTGAGACGCTGCCAACATAGGCAATTCGAGCACCCCAGCTTGCGCCCAACTGCTGTTCGACCGTGAGATTGTACTCCTGCACATAAGGGAAGCCGGCATTTGGTGCTACACCACTAATAGTGGCGCCCGAGTAAAAGATCGGGCTCTGAGGAGTAGAAAGATAGGGAAAAGGATCTAGATTCGGAGTGTACGGAGCGACCAGGTTCGGGGTCCCCGAAATCGTATTGTCCAGAACAAACGGCTGCTGCTCGGTGTTGTCAATTTGGCTGGCGCCTCTGGTCGCATAGAAGATGCCATAGCCCCCGCGAAGCGCGGTTGTGCCGTTGCCAAACACGTCATAAGCGAATCCCACACGAGGTACAAAGTTGTGCCAATTTGTGTTGACAATGCCGTCCGGCACTCCCGGGTCTCCTGCTGTAAGCAAGCCAAGTGGAGCTGTCGGAAAGCGGGTGGATTGCACATTCGGCACAAACGTTCCGACGGTGTTCCCCCCTGTAAAGGGAATAAACGCCTCCCAGCGTACGCCAAGATTCAAAGTAAGTTTGTGTGTAACTCTCCAGCTGTCCTGTGCGAAGAGAGAGGGGTCCGGCTGATGAAATCTATGATGGACGCCGGTGTTCTGGCGCAGAGAAGCGGCCCGCCCCTCATCGAAATCGGCTAAGGCGTTTCCAGTAAAGGACCCCGAAAACGTAACCAATCCGGCCCCATAGTAGATGCCGTCTTCGCGGTACTGATTATAAAAGTACGCTCCGCCAAGCTTGATCTCATGGTTTCCCTTGGTCCAATTGAAGGTGTCCTCGATTCCGCTCGTCTGCATGGCAACGTCCGTTATGCCCGCCGCGGCCAATCCCTGCTGATAGTAGCCAGTGATCGCTATGACTGGAGAGGTAGCAGGCAAAATACCGTATCCAATCGTGCTTCCCAAACTAGACCATGACGCAGGAGGAACGACCTGCTGTGTTTGAGGATGGTCCAGAGTGTAGAACCCGCGGAAGGTATTCAACTTGTTCGCCGAGACCGTCCAGACATCGCTCGCTATTACGTTCGTCGTCGTGTCCAGCTGCTTCGCCGTGCTGTAGTTCAAGACCTGGTTTCCGTCGAGACCAGGATTGATGACCGAACCAATAGACTGAAAAATCTCACCTGATAACTGGTGTTTGCTATTGAGTTGATAGTCCACGCGGGCCAGATACTGATTAACAGTAGTACTGCCATGTGCCTCCTGTTGCGGAGACACGCCCGCCGGAGTTGCGAGCGGCACAAACTTCAGAAGATTTTGCGCTACCGGATCGAGCAAGCTGGGACAAATGACCCCGTGGACACCATTGCAGCTTACGTTTGGCTGCTTGGCCAGCGGAAGCGCCGAGAAATCTCCCATCGCCTCCGCGGGAGTCGGGAGATTGACGCTCCCGGAGGTGATAATCGTAGGCGTCGAAATACGCAACCCCTCATAGGCGCCGAAAAAGAACGCCTTATTGCGAAGGATCGGGCCACCGAGATTTCCACCAAATTGGTTCTGGACCAGAGGAGTCACGAAGGTGGCGAAGTAGTTCTTGAGGTTCAGGGCGCTGTTTCTCAAGTAGTCATATGCCAGACCATGAAATTGGTTCGAGCCGGAACGAGTAATCACATTCACGACTCCGCCCGGATAACGCCCATATTCGGCGTCAAAGTTATTTGTCAGCACTCGAAACTCTTGCAGTGCGTCCGGATTCGGAATGATGTTTCCGCCCTGACTCATAAAGGACGTATCGAACGAGCCGTCAAGGTAGTACGAATTCTCATTCGTGCGATTTCCGTTGAGGCTGAATTTGGTACCGGCAGAGTCGCCGATGGTGGCTGACGGGGTAAAAGTCGTAACGCCTGGCACAAGTTGGACCAAACTGTAAGCTGCCCTTCCATTCAGAGGAAGCTCCGCTATCTGCTGCTGGTCGACCGTTGTGCTTAATTGCGACCCTCGCAACTCTACCAATGCGGCTGACGACGTCACAGTCACGCTCTGGTTCTCAGTGCCGAGTTTAAGTTGAACGCTCGCATTGAGGTTCTGGCTCACATCCAGATGAAGACCGCTCAACGTCTGCATGCCAAACCCCGGGGCCTTCGCAGAGAGTGTGTAGTCGCCAGTTGCCAGGGCCGGAAAGATATAGTTTCCGGAGGCGTTGCTTTGGGTCGCTTGAGAGATGCCGGTTTGCACTTCAGTCACGGTGAT
Organism: Edaphobacter sp.; assembly: GCA_035483075.1. Taxonomy (GTDB): domain Bacteria; phylum Acidobacteriota; class Terriglobia; order Terriglobales; family Acidobacteriaceae; genus Edaphobacter. Next base: position 35,779 of record DATHQG010000344.1, read on the forward strand.
GGCGGCATTCGCAATCACGCTGCCGGTCGAATCCGTCACTGTCCCCGAGATTGTGCCGGTGGTAGTCTGCGCTGAACCCGGAATAACAAACACGCAAGAAAACACGAACAATGTGAGAAAAAGAGAGATTGCTGTCCGTCGTCCTGTCAGGCTTGGATTTAGAACATCTTTCCACTTATTTAAGTTACGATTCATTCATCGCCTCCACGCGCACTGCTTCCTTACAGATAGTTCGCAATTGAACATTGGCAACCGAACGAGTGTCAAGCGAAATAAATTAAATAATCAAATAGATGCAACCAAAATAACCCGCTGATAACCACAATTGGTTCATTTAACTCTATAAAGAAACTGATTCCACTGAGATTTGACTCCTCACCGCAATAATAGAGACAAGCTCTAGGGCCGATATAGTTCAATATTTAGATAACGCTACGTGGAATTGCTTGACCAAAGGACGTCTCCCCCTGTATACCGTTGTTCGAGAAACTGTCTCTATGATGCCCACGCCTGCGCTTGGGCGCCGATCGGCAATTCGCAGCTAAATCCATGTTTTTCCTAAGGGGAATGGTCAGATGAAGATTTCGCAATTCGTTGCATTTTCCACTCTTGCTCTCTCAACCGCCGTGGTCTCCTATGGGCAAGCAGCGAACTCCCGGCCGCCAATCACCGGCATCTCGCACTTGAGCGTCTATAGCACCGACAGCGCCAAGACCGAGGCGTTCTACGTGCATGACCTGGGCGGCGTCAAGAGACCTGACCCTGAAAATCCCAAGGGCGTACGCTACTACTTCAGCGCCGTACAGTTCGTCGAGGTCCTCCCTCTACCGGCAGACTATACCTCTATCAACCGGCTGGACCACGTGGCTTTCATCACGCCAAACGCCGACGGCCTGCGGCAGTATCTAGGCGCACACGGCATAACGGTGCCACACGCGGTCCAAAGTGGAGACGACGGTAGCCATTGGTTCGATGTCACCGACCCGGAGGGCAACAAAGTCCAGTTCGTGCAACCTCCAGCCAAGCCCACCCCCGTGCCGCCGAACCCACTCAGCAATCGCATCATCCACGTGGGATATATGGTGCACAGCCGGTCCGCGGAAGATGCGTTCTATCGCACCGTACTCGGTTTTCGCCCTTATTGGTATGGAGGCCGCTCAGACAAGGACATCAGTTGGATCTCGCAGCAGGTGCCCGACGGAACCGACTGGCTGGAGTACATGATGGTGAGCGGCCCCGAGACCACGGGCATTCCTGCAACTGTGACCGCGGATGCGCTCGGAGCAATGGACCACTTCTCGCTGGGCGTGCACGACATGAAGAAGACGGCCGAACTTCTGTACTCTGAAGACCGCATTCCCGAGAGAACGTCCGGCCCCAAGATTGGCCGCGATGGCAAGTGGCAGTACAACCTCTTCGCTCCCGACGGGACTCGAGCCGAAATCATGGAATTTCAACCAGCAGCCAAACCATGCTGCTCTGAATTCACCGCATCCAGCCCCACAAAATAGCGGACGAACGGCTTTTCGAAGCGTTAATTGTCCTAAGTGCAGGCCGCCCCCCATGTCTATGATTTGAGCGGCGGCAGCGCAACGCACAAATTTCGGCTGCGACCGCTTGCGGAAGAGGACAATAAGGCCGAGGGCCAACAAAAATTGAATATCAAAGAGATGGCGTCCTACCCGAGTCTCCGTGATCGCGTAGTTGTCGTGTCCGGCGGTGCCACCGGCATCGGCGAAGCGATCGTCGAAGCGTTCGCGATGCAAAATGCACAGGTCGCGTTTCTCGACATTCAGGATGCGGCGGCAGCCGTGCTTGTCCACAAAATTGAATCGGCCGGCTTTCCTCCGCCTATCTATATCCGCTGCGACCTTACCGAGATCTCTGCAGTCAAAGAATCGGTTGAAGACATCCTTAACCGTTTCAAGACAGTCGATGTGCTCGTCAACAATGCCGGGAACGACTCTCGGCACTCGATAGAAGAAGTGACCTCCGACTATTGGGACCAGGCGATGGCCGTGAACCTCAAACATCAGTTCTTCATGGCCCAGGCAGTCATCCCATCCATGAAGAAGGCAGCACGGGGATCGATCATCAACATGAGCTCGATCAGTTGGGCCATCCCGTCGACCGGGTTACCTGTCTATATCGCAGCGAAGGCCGCCGTCGTTGGCTTGACCCGTACGCTTGCTCACGAGTTAGGCGTTCACAATATCAGGGTAAATTGCGTCATGCCCGGCGCCATTCTCACGCAGCGACAAGAGCAGCTGTGGTTTACAGAGGAATACAAATCCAAAGTCCTGGCTAGGCAAGCATTGAAAAGAATAATCATGCCCGAAGAAGTCGCCCGTCTCATACTCTTCCTGGCTGCAGAAGACAGCTCGAGCATCACCAATCAGAGTTTCGTTATCGATGCCGGCTGGACCTGATGGTTCATTCTTTGGTGGAGCTGAGCGGGATCGAACCGCTGACCTCCTCGTTGCGAACGAGGCGCTCTCCCAGCTGAGCTACAGCCCCCCACCAGACGCGCCTCGCGCACCGCTTTCGCAGGCACAACGCCGTCGAACGACCTCTCAGAGTGTACCAGTAAGCATCCTCCGGCTCAAACTGCCGTCCACAGTTCAGCGCCCGCAGCATCACTCTGCAAACTCACCCACCCGTCCAGTCACCGTCGTTCCTGCGGCAAGCGGCTTCTCCACCACATGCCACACCTCGCCCCCATCCACCACTACTCCAAGCACCGGCACCACTAATCTCGCACCACTGCGCGCCACCGCCTCCAGCACCCCAACGTCCCCGGCAACAAAATCCGTCCGGTCCAACGTCATCTGCCAGCGCTGCCTGCCCGCCACACGCGACTCCTCACGAATGTCCGTCACCACGCCTGAAAATTCGTTCACTTCCCCACCGCCTTGCTGCTGCACCGTTGTAATCATCGCCATCCGCGCACCTTTAGACCGATCTCGTGCCCAACCACGGGTCAGAAGCAAACTGTAGCATCGCGAAAGAAGCCGCCACAAATCCTTCGCGCGAAAATCGCCAATCAATCGGTTACCGCTCACCCGACCCATTACAATCACGACAACCCATGAACAAATCCATGATCGACCGCCGCCGATTCCTCCTGACCTCTGCCGCAGCAGCCGCGGCCACGCCCGCCCTCACTCTCGCCGCACAATCGCACCAGACCGACAATCTCCCGCCCGCCATCGCCGCCCTCACCAACCGCCGCAACGAGGCCGTACCTATTACTCTTGCCGAACGTGAGCAGCGTCTCGACCGCGCCCGCGCCCTCATGCACCAGAGTCACATCGACGCCATCGTCATCGCCACCGGCACGTCCCTCACCTACTTCACCGGCCTCCGCTGGGGCCAGTCCGAGCGTTTCTTCTGTTGGGTCCTTCCCGCAAAAGGAGATCCATTCATCGTCTGCCCCGTCTTCGAAGAGGGCCGCGTCCGCGAACGCATGGAAGCCAGGCCCGCCACGCTACCGTCAGCCTCCACGACCCGCGTCTACACCTGGAACGAAGACGAAGACCCATACAAGCTCTTAGCCAGAGCTCTCAAGGAATCCGGCATCACCACCGGCAAGGTCGGCATCGAGGAGCGTACCCAGTTCGTCTTCGCCAACGGCATCGCCCACGCAAGTCCAACCCTTACGGCCATAAGCGCGACACCCATCACCTTCGGCTGCCGCAGCATCAAAACCCCCGCCGAGCTCGCGCTGATGCAACTCGCCAACAACATCACCCTCTCCGTCTACAAAGCCGCCTACGAATCCGCGCAACCCGGCATGACCAACCGGCAGTTCTCGCAACTCGTCGACGTCGCCTATGCTCGCTGCGGCGTCACCGGCGACGCTAGCTGCCAGGTAGGCGAATACTCCGCCCTACCCCACGGCTCCTTACAACCGCAAGTCATCCGCGAAAGAGAAATCGTCCTCATTGACGACGGCTGCCTCGTCGAAGGCTATCAATCCGACATCTCCCGCACCTTCGTCCTCGGCGACGCCACCTCACTCAAACTCGACAAGCAGCGCAAGGTCTTCGACATCGTCCGCCAGGCGCAGTCCGCCGCACTCGCCGCTGCCCGTCCCGGCGTGCAGTGCCAGGCCATCGACGCAGCGGCCCGTGACGTCATCACATCCGCAGGCTATGGTCCCGACTATAAACACTTTACCCACCGCGTCGGCCACGGCATCGGCATGGACGGCCACGAGTGGCCCTATCTCGTCCGCGGCAACACCACTCCGCTCGCTCCAGGCATGTGTTTCTCCGACGAACCCGGCATCTACATCACCGGCGAGTTCGGCGTCCGTTTAGAGGACGACTGGCATGTCACCGAAGACGGCGGCAAGATGTTCACCCCGCAGAGCCCCTCCCTCGAACACCCCTTTGCCACCGCTTGAGCGATAATTATCCGGGTCGACAGCCGTCACGCAAGTCAACGGTGTCGACCCGAAGCACCTAACGGAGTATCCAACCTAATGACCAGCCTCACCCGCCGCATCCTCCCTCTCCTCCTCTGCGCCGTCACAATCTCAGCTTCCGCCCAAACGCCAGACACTGGCATCTCCATCCCCAACATGGATCCAGCCGTCCACCCCGGCGACAACTTCTACCTCTACGCCAACGGCGGCTTCATCGCCCGCACGAAACTCCCCGCAGACCGCGCCTCCATCAACGTCTTCAGCGACCTCTCCGACCTCAGCTTCAAGCAGGTCGCCAGCATTATCCAGGACGCCGCAAAAGCCAACGCACCCGCAGGCTCCAACGAACGCAAGATCGGTGACCTCTACCACTCCTACATGGACGAAGCGGCCATCGAATCTAACGGCCTCGCCAATCTCAAGCCCCACCTCGCTGAGATCGCCGCCATCCACACTCCGCGCGAACTCTCCCACGCCCTCGGCCTGACCCTCCGCGCCGACGTCGACGCCCTCAACAACACCAACTTCCACACCGCAAACATCTTCGGCCTCTGGGTCGCCCCCAGCTTCAACGACCCCGACCACTACGCCCCCTACCTCCTTCAGGGTGGCATCGAACTCCCCAATCGTGACTACTACCTCGCCGACTCCGACAGCATGAAAGACGTCCGTGCCAAGTACCAGACCCACGTCGCCGCCATGTTCCGTCTCGCCGGCCTCACCGAGCCTGACGCCCGCGCCTCTCGCGTCCTCGCCCTCGAGACTGCCATCGCTAAACAGCAGCTCTCCCTCGCCGACAGCGAGGACATCCACAAAGCCAACAACCCCTGGCACCCCGCCGACTTCGCCACCTACGCCCCCGGCCTCGACTGGCCAGAGTTCTTCCGCGCCGCAGGCCTCGAAAAGCACGACACATTCATCGTCTGGCAGCCCGACGCCTTCACCGGCGAAGCGGCCCTCGTCGCCTCCGAGCCCATCGATGCCTGGAAAGACCTCCTCGCCTACCACCTCATCGAGGCCTACGCCTCCTCCAGCTCGAAGGCCCTCTTTGATGAGCGCTTCGCCTTCTTCGGCACCACCCTCTCAGGGGCCACCCAGCAGCGCCCGCGCGACTTCCGTGGCGATGTCCTCGTCTCCACCACCCTGGGCGACGTCGTCGGCCAGCTCTACGTCAAGCGCTTCTTCTCCCCCGAAGCCAAGGCCCAGGCCGAAGCCATCGTCGCGAATCTCATCGCCGCATTCCGCGTCCGACTCGAAAACATCACGTGGATGGCCCCCGCAACCAAGAAAGAGGCCATCACAAAACTCGGCACCCTCCAGGTCAGCGTCGGCTATCCCGACCACTGGCGCAGCTACGCCGGCTACGAAGTGAAACCAGACAACCTCTTCGCCAATCTCTGGAACGCGAGCCTCTTCGACTATCACTACTCCCTCGACCGCATCGGAAAACCGGTTGACCGCAAAGAGTGGTGCATGACCCCGCAGACCGTCAACGCCGTCAACCTCCCGCTCGACAACGGCCTAAACTTCCCTGCTGCGATCCTGCAGCCACCCTTCTTCGACCCCAAGGCCCCCGCCGCGCACAACTACGGCGCCATTGGCACCATCATCGGCCACGAGATCAGCCACACCTTCGACTCCGAGGGCGCCGCCTTCGACTCCATGGGTCGCGTCCGCAACTGGTGGACACCTGAAGACCTGGCCCACTTCAACGCCGTCACCGCCGCCCTCGCCGCCCAGTACGACACCTACGCACCCTTCCCCGACCTCCACGTCAACGGCAAACAGACCCTCGGCGAAAACATCGCCGACGTAGCCGGCCTCGCCGACGCCTACGACGCCTTCCACGCATCGCTCAAAGGCACCAACGCCCCCAAGGTAGGCAACTTCACCGGCGACCAGCAGTTCTTCATCGCCTTCGGCCAAAACTGGGGCAGTGTCACCCGCGACGCCGCACAGCGCCAACAAGTCCTGAGTGACCCTCACGCACCAGGCGAGTACCGCGCCCTCACCGTCCGTAACGAAGACGGCTGGTACACCACCTTCGACATACAACCCACTGACAAGCTCTACCTCGCACCCAAAGACCGTGTCCGCATCTGGTAACGCAAAGAATTACTGAACTCCAGGAACATTCCCCCTCGCGAACTACTCTGCGATGGGGAATGTTCTTGCCATCTTCGTGCCTAACCTTTGAAGACCTCTACGGGTCTCAATGCTGCGGCACCACCAGTACCTCGACCCCACTCGCCGCATCAGCACTCCGGTAAACACTCTCTGTCGCCTTGACAAACTGTTCCGGCTTGGCAAACGGGACGTCCACAAACGTCTGCGGGTTCCGGTCCACCAGCGGAAACCACGAGCTCTGAACCTGCACCATGATCCGGTGCCCCGCGCGAAATGTATGGTTGATGTCCGGCAT
>DATHQG010000345.1:0-14657 GCA_035483075.1 Edaphobacter sp.
CTCGCTCGCACTTCAGCTTGACCGCCGGCAAGAACTTCCACAATGCGGCCGCCATCGACATTCGTACTTCCTTGACTTGAAGTCGGCGATATATTGACAGTCGTATCCAGAGCAAAATGTGCATTCAGGTTCAGCGTCGCGCCTGCTCCGATTCCGAACGACGGAATATTGCAGTTGCTTCTTCCGATACAGACCGTACGAATGTCGGCCACCTGGCCGCCCAACTCAAATCGTCGGATACCGGTTTCCGGCGGCCCGATTCCAGATGAAGCCACCTGGTTCTGGCCCAGGCAAAGGCGAACCGACGTCACAAAAAGGAAGATCCCGAATAAAGAGGCCCGACGCACCACACAAGAATACGGGATGCCTTCTCGCAAAAGATTACCCAAATATCAGGGCTTAGCCGCAAAAAAGGCGAATACCGGCCCGAAGAACCTTCTTATGTCATTTTCAAAACCAACCCCCATCAGCGATACACTAATACCTGCACCACCGGAGACCCGTCTTGACCGACACCGTAGCAACCGAAGCGAACGAGATCGAAGCCACCGAAGACCGCACCGAGACACCGCTCGAGTCCCTCGCCTCCATCTGCACCGTCCTCGCCATCGGTCTCTTCGTCATGACCTTCATCTTCCAGAACTTCGAGATCCCCTCCGCCTCCATGGTCAAGACGCTGCTTATCGGCGACCACGTCCTGGTGGATCGCATCTCCCTCGCCCCGCCTGCAAAATGGGCGCCCTTCACCTTCTATCGTGATGTCCGCCGTGGCGACATCATCGTCTTCTTCAAACCCGGCGAGCCTGACCTCTTCCTCGTCAAACGCACCATTGGCATTCCCGGCGACCGCATCCACCTCCGCAACGGTGTCGTCTACCTCAACGGCGTCGCACAAAACGAGCCCTACGCCGGCATGCCCGCCTCCGACGACAATCCCCAACACGCCTTCAACGCCTATCGCGACGACTTTCCCGCAGTCCCCCCCGGCCCCTATGATCAAGTCACCGCAAGCTGGGCCTACGAGCTCCCCAACCACATCGTCGACGGCGACCTCGTCGTCCCGCCTGGCAAGGTCTTTGCTATGGGCGACAACCGCACCGAAAGCCTCGATGGCCGTTTCTGGGGCTTTGTTCCGCGCGAAAACATCGTAGGCCGTCCCATGTTCGTCTACTGGTCCTTTGAAACCCCCGCCGACCAGATCAACAAGCAGAGCATCGGTGAGCGCATTAGCTTCATGGCCCACATCCTCATCCATATCTTCGACGAGACACGCTGGAAGCGCACCTTCCATCTCATCAAATAAGAGGTCATCGCCAACGGAGCGCGACCCGCCGCGACGGACAATCGTTCATGCAGGAAATGGATCCAACCTACGAGCAGGAGACCCCGGGTGCAGATGTCCCCCCGTCTCTCAGCACCCACACCCTCCGCCGCCTTCTCTACGTGGCCCTAGCGGCTCTGGTGGTCCTTCTCTTGGTCCTGCTACCTCCTCTCGTCAGCGTCAACCGCTACCAGAAGCGCATCGCCAGCAGCATCAGCGCCAGCCTCGGCCGCCCCGTCCATCTCGACAAGGTCAGTCTCAACCTCCTCCCCCTCCCCGGCTTCACCCTTGAAAACTTCGTCGTCGACGAGGACCCCGCATTCGGCTCCGAGCCCGTCATCCGCGCCGCCTCTGTCCGCGCCACCCTCCGCATCAGCTCACTGTGGCGTCGTCGCGTCGAGTTCTCCACCATCAGCTTCACCGACCAGACCAGCGTCAACCTCGTCCACACCGCGGCAGGGAAGTGGAACCTCGAGAGCATCCTCATCCACGCCGCTCACATTGAAGCTGCGCCCACCGCGCAGAGAAGCGCCGGCCCTGCACCCCGCTTCCCCTACATCGAAGCCACAGGCGCACGTCTTAACCTCAAGCTCGACAACGAAAAGACTCCCATCTCCCTGACCGACGCCGACTTCGCCCTCTGGCTTCCCGACCCTCAGCAGTGGCACCTCCGTCTTCAAGGCCGCCCCGCTCGCACCGACACCAACGTCCCCGACACTGGAACAGTCCAGATCGAAGGCACCCTCGGCCGCGCCGCCTCTCTCGGCCAAGTCCCTCTCAGCCTCCGCGGCGAATGGCGCAACGTCCCTCTCGGCCAGGCCAGCATCGTCCTCCTCGGCCGTGACGCCGGGCTCCGCGGCGAAATGGCCCTCTCCGCGAACGTCCAGGGAACCGTCAGCAATAGCGCCCTCCAGACCCACCTCCAACTCTCTGGCGCACGCCGGGCCGACTTCGTCCCCGCCCAGCCCCTCGACGTCGATCTCCAGTGTCTCGGCACCGCCACCAGCAACTTCCACAGCTTTCAGGACGTCCGCTGCAGCTGGCCTCCCGCCGGCTCCTCGGGCCCTCCCATCCTGGCCATCTCCGCCGCCCTCACCGACATCCGCAATCCCCGGGCCGCCGCGATCGAGATCGGCACCCCGGGCCTTCCCGCCGCGACCCTCCTCGACTGGCTCCGCATCGCCAGCTCCCGCGTCCCCGCCGACATCCTCGCCTCCGGCACCCTCACAGGCACCCTCTCTTATCGTCCCGCCTCAGCCGACCCCACCCCCTGGCAGGGCGAGATGCGCATCACCAACGCCGGCCTTATCAATCCCCACGCCGGAGCCACCTCACTAATCACCGGCGACGTCACCCTTCAATCCATCGCTCAGCCCGCCTCCGACCCCCGCCACAAAAAACGACAACCCATCGCGCCCCCTAATGGGTTCCAACTCACCCCAACCACCCTCGCCCTTGGAGGCAAAGATCCAGCCACACTCGACGGCCACTTCGACACCACCGGCTACACCCTCCATCTCACGGGCATGGCCTCCATAGCCCGTCTTCAAGCCTTGGCCACGGCCCTCCCTCAGTTCGGCGACGGTCTCGCCGAGGTCCTGCCCACCAACCGCGCCGCCGGACCCTTCCGCATCGACTTCACCGCCATTCGTACCCGGGGCCTACCCCAAACCTGGATCGACAACACCGCCCACCCCGCGACCACCCGTCCCAAACGCACCCACCGCCCCTAAATGGTCAAGTTTCACGACATTTTTTACTGCGTTTGTCTTTGCCTGTTCTCTTTCACCTCAAACCTGAGAATCGTCATTTCGACCGAAGCTGCTCACAGTCTCATCGTGAGCAGCGCAGCGGAGAAATCCGCTTCTCCACCTCAACCCAGGAAAATCGATCGTTGACTTCGATCAAACGGATCGCCTAACCTTACCGCTTTTCCGTAGTCGAACCGATGAGGTTGTCGATAGCTCATTGGAAGACTGCGGAGGAATCTGCCAAAGCCATGGGCATCGAAGGAGATAACGGTGGGAAGCTTTACAGCCGCATTGCATGCCGATGGCAATCATAAGGCGTCCCTGTTCTTCGTGCTCGCCGCTCTTAGCTCACTGGCTGGATCGGTCGGCTGCAGTAGCTCCCAAGTGGATCCATCGCCCGCCTCGGCGTCAATCTCCCCCATCAAGCACGTCGTCGTGATTATGCAGGAGAATCGGACCTTCGATAACTTCTTTCACGGTTTTCCCGGTGCCGATTCGGCGCAGACCGGCATGAACAAGGGCACAGTCGTGACACTATCGCCTGTCCCGCTTGCAGAAACGTACGATCTGGATCACACCCACCCCGGCTGGTGGAATGCCTGGGACAACGGCCTCATGGACGGATTCGCAGAGACTCAGACAAATCCTCCCTTGGCTGCGTATTCCTACGTGCCGTCGACCCAGATTCAACCGTACTGGACGTTGGCGACCCAGTACACGCTCGCTGATCGCATGTTCCAATCGAATACCGGAACCAGCTTCACCGCTCATCAGTACATGATCGCCGCGCAATCCGGTGGAGTTGACGAAGATCCCTCTCCCTCCACCGCGCCTTGGGGATGCGACGCCCCTCCCGGCACTACAGCTCAGATCGTCGGGCCGAACGGCACGGACCTTCCCGGTGTATTCCCGTGTTTCGATTACCAGACGATGGCCGATTTACTCGATGCCAAGGGAATAACATGGCGCTACTACGCTCCGGCGAACGGGCCGCCGACCAATTCCACATCGTCCGCCTATGAAGCGATCCGCCACATCTTCTATGGGAATGAATGGAACAGCAACGACATTTCACCCCAGACCCGGGTCCTTGTCGATATCGCCCGCGGGGACATGGCACAGGTGACCTGGATTGTTCCGGACTGGCTTCACTCTGACCATCCCGGAAACAACAGCGATGAGGGGCCGGACTGGGTCGCCTCGATCGTCAACGCCATCGGCGCCAGTCCTTTCTGGAATTCAACCGCAATCTTTATTATGTGGGACGACTGGGGAGGCTGGTACGACCATGTCGTCCCTCAGTCAATCGATAACATGGGACCGGGGTTCCGGGTCCCTCTGATTGTGGTTTCACCCTACGCGAAGCATGGATATGTCTCGCATCAGGTCTACGAAACGGCCTCGGTTCTCACCTACATGGAGAAGAACTTCCGCCTCTCAAATCTCGGGGCCCGCGACGCCACCGCAAACGATCTCTCCGATTGCTTCGACTACACCCAAGGGCCCACTCCATATGTCGCGATCCAGACCAAAGTCACGGTGGATACGCTTCTACACGAAAAACCGTCCGGCCTGCCCGATGACGATTGAGACCCGGTCATTATCGGCAATCTTCCCTCGGCGAGGAGTCTCAGGCTCCATCGCCAGCTGCGTGCAGCGACCTCTCATCAGACCGCTTGCACGTTAGAGGAAACGCGATTCACCATTTCAGCCTGGAAGCCACATAGATTTATTCTCGTGCAGATATGCATCCTACCCGCCTCGCGACGAACATAACGATCTGGACATTCGCTGTTGTCCTGCAATGCGTCCTTGTGTATGTGGTCTTCCGCAGAGGCATTGCACGCAGATTTCCACTCTTTGCATCGCTGCTCGTCTTTCACCCCTTCCGCGCCGCACTGTTGTTTGGATTATCCGGGCATGTCCGCAGCGGCCTTGCAAGCTCGCTCTATGAAGTATTGTCGTTCATCGATGATGCGCTCCAGCTGATGGTTGCGGTCGAAATCGCGCTGCACTTGGTCCGCGGCATCGGTGGGTGGACTCGGCTCCGCGCTCTGCTCTGCCTCTTGCTGCTGGGTGCAGCATCACTCTTCACCTGGATCACGCTCACGTTGGTGCCCAACCGCATCTCCTCCGACCGCTTGCAGCTTTTCGTATGGTTCGCTTTGCTTGTCCTCTTCGGCGCGGTCTTGAAGGGCTCCAGATCTCCCAACCTCACGCGTATCTCGGCAGGCCTCTCAGCTTTTTCCTTAGTGCAATTCTCGGCGCTGGCCGGCCGAACGGTTGCCTTTCTTAATCGCAATGCTGGGCAATATGCCGCCTGGTCCTACATTCCAGCCGTCGGTTATCTCGCAATAGTGATCTTCTGGCTTATTACGCTCCAAAGGGAATCGGAGCGAACTCTGGTCCCTCCGGAACTTACTGTTTGACGCCAATGTTGCCCCTCGTCAGTGGTGCTGTTTCCGTGTAGCCAACGCTAAAGTAGAATCGCGGATCACTTCCGCTATACCGACTTCGGTTACTAATTTGCGGTCAAGCGCGGGTCCCTTTGGAATGGACAGAACTGCAATGGTTTCTACGCAATCGCCTACCAAGCGGATGCGCCATCTAAATGCCATCCGTTGCCGTCAGCGAAGGTTTTGCACTCCTTTTCGGGTATGGATCCGCAACCCGGTCTTGACCGGTTCGCATCTCAAGACCATAGATGAGAGTCCTGAAGGTTGCAGTCTGTCTTCTCGCTATGTCTTTCACGGCGGCTCTTCGAGCTGACGATAAAGCACGCTTCGATCTCGCCGGTCCTACGATCGACATCCGCGTGACGCGAGGTGGTTCGACGCTCCCCATCGCCCAGGTTCCAAACCTTCAACCAGGCGACAAGATATGGATCAAGGCTGATCTTCCGCCGAGCCAGTCGAACCATTTGATACTGATCGTTGCCTTCCTTCGCGGCACGACGAATGAGCCTCCTGACAATTGGTTCACTGAGATCGATACCTGGGAAAAGAAAACTGCGGAAGGCACAACGATCACCGTTCCGAACGAAGCAGAGGAGGCCCTGCTTTTTGTCGCGCCTGAGACCGGAGGCGACTTCAAGACACTACGCTCCGCCGTCAAGGGCAAGCCTGGCCTCTTCATTCGCGCCGATGCCGATCTTAATGAAGCGTCCTTCGAGCAACAGCGCATCGAGCGCTACCTCGCCGCCATGAAAACCGTCCCGCAGGATGACCCAAAGGCGATCCAGGAACATTCCGCCAAGCTTGCAGCCACACTCGCTCTCAAGCCGAACGCTGATTGCTTCAAACAGCCCGTCGATCAACAGGTGATCTGCCTGACGCAGGCCAGCGCTCCAGTTCTACTCGATGATGGACATGGGCAGAGCATTGCCGAAGCAATATCTACCGGCCCATCCTCTGACTTTATCAACGCTGCTTCCTATACACAGCCTGTCGGAGCTGGCCTCTACTCGGCGTATGTCGGCGCAGTTGTCGATCTCGTTCACCTCGTCGGCATGTTGCGCACGGCGCAGTACCAGTACATTCCCGGACTCAGCTTTCCGCAAGGTGCGTCACTTAGCTTGAGGCTCAACGCGCCGCCCTCCTTCCACAAGCCCGAATCGGTCATCGTGATCGGTCTGCCAGCCATTCAGAAAGCCAAGCTGCCGCCGCTTCATCCCCACGATCCCAACCAGGTCGCATGTTTGTTGCAGCCGGAGATGACGATTCCCCTGGAGGGAGCGCCACTTGTTTTTTCGAGCAGCTTCGCGCACGGGCTGGTTCTGCATCTCAACCGGACCGGTGCGCCCACGGATATACCCCTGACACCGGACGCATTCGAAGGCGGACTGGTCGTGGCAAAGAAAGAGAACAGTGGGCCACCGCACGACCTGCAGCCGCAAGGCGATAGCGCGCTAGCCGCGAAACCTGACATCAAGATCGGCGCGACAACCGATTTGACCATCACGGGGACCGTCCGTGGATATTGGGGCTTCGATTCCTTCGAAGGCCCCACCATTACAGTCCAGCAGATCAAAGGCAAGGATTGGAAGATTGTCGACAGCACCCAACTACTGGCCGGGCAGGAAAATCACCTTTCGCTTAAAGCTGACGGCACAGCCTGCGTCCAGCACATTGCCCTTGCAAGCGACAACGCAAAAGATGTAGACGTCTCCTTCAAGCCTGCCGCGGGCAAAGATGCGAAGGACACGCTTGCTTTGGACGTTTCGCTCAAGACCGTTCAACCTGGTGGTTATTCACTTGCTATCCAACAGTACGGCGACTCGGATAGAGACAAGGTCCCGCTCACAGCGTACACCGCCGGCATCCATCTCGATGACCTTAAGGTCCACGGCGGAGACAAGACGGCCGTACTTACTGGGCAGGGCCTCAAGGACGTGGTCTCTGTCGAGATCGACAAGCAGACCTTCACCCCCAGCGGCGAAGGTAATGACGACAAGACCATACATCTTCAGGCCGACACCGGCGTCTCACCCGACGACGGCTCCAACGCGACGGCAAAGCTGAAAGACGGCCGCACGATGCCTGTCAAGATCTCTGCCGAAGCTGCGCGCCCGGAACTGAGGTTGCTTTCGCTTAAGGTCACCTCCGCGCTAAAGGACGGCACGCTGCCCGTCACCCTCGGTGCCAGGGACGATATTCTTCTCGAGGGTAAGCTCACCTTCGTCGTGCAAACGAAGGACGCTTTTCCACGCACACAGACCATTGAAGTTGCTACCGCCGATGGCTCCGTCCACACCACCCTCTCGCTTGCGACGAATAACCTCGTCCTCCAGGACGAGCATACCGCCGTTGCCACGCTGGATCCCTTGAAGGCGTTCGGTCAATCAGCTTTTGGCAAATTGCAGATGCGTCCCGTTGCGGCAGACGGCACGCCAGGAAACTGGACACCACTTGGCGTCCTCGTTCGCGCACCGCAGATCACAGCGATCCACTGCACCTCGGCTGATGCTCCAACCTGCACTGTCGAAGGAAGCAATTTGTTCCTAGTGCAGTCGTTTGGCGCAACAAAGGATTTTGCCAGGCCGGCCGATGTACCCACTGGCTTCGCCGAAAATAACTTCACCGTGCCGACGCCGGCTGACGGAGCAACGCTGTATCTCAAGTTGCGCGATGATCCCAGTGCGGTCGCTACTGTAACTCTGCCCACACCCCTGCAGGAGTCGACATCGTCTGCCACAGCAACGGCTCGGGCTGCAATACCAGCACCTGAAGCAGCACAAGACACGACAACGGCACCTTCATCCAAATCTGCTCTCGCGCCCAAGGCCGATTCACCGTTGACCCCTCCCCCAACGTCGGGCCCCCCACAAAATCAGAAGTAAAATAAACATTTATGCAAATGCAAAGCACCGAGTGCTCCGCGCGCCCGACGATGGGGAGGGCATTGCGTCGCACGGTGAAGTGGCTCATTCTATTGCCGTTATGCCAACCTTTATTTTTCTTTTCCCATTTTCCGCCCAAAAATCGCATGTCAAGCCCAAAAATCATCTAACCCTTTATCCAGTAACAACATCTACGTGGCATTTTAGTTTCATTCGAACCGTTATACTGGATATATAGATCAAAATTGAGCAAACCCCGGACAGTCCATCCTGGGCTAACTCGTTTAGAAAGAATATTTTAGCTGTAACCCTTTTGATATGAGGATTTTGCAGACCGCAAGGTCCCGCAAATCGTTGAAAAATAATACAATTGCGCCCAAAATACCCTCCAAAGGGGGAGGGGGTGCCCCCTGAGTCAAGGAGGGAAAAACATAATCTAATGGGCGACGATCTGCTTCGTATGCACCGAGGTCGAGACCTCAGGCACGGTGCCATCGTTGACCAGCACCTCGGTCGGAGTCCCCTCAAACACGATCCGCGTCGATGCACTCGAGCGGCCCGGCACCCGCAACTGCTGCGTCGTCGTTAACGTCCCAGATCGCAACGTCACCGGTACCTCGGCCATGGCATCGCCGTCGTTCCGGACCTCAACGGCGACCAGCCACCCCGTGCCCTTGTCCCCAATCTTGTCCAGCGCCCGCGGAGTCACGCTGACGATGCTCAGGTCCGGAAGGCCCCGGTCCCGGTACACCCAGTCATCAAAAAACCATCCTAGGTCGCGCTTCGAGATCCGTTCGAGCACACGCTGAAACTCCTTCGGATCGTCATCCAGTTTGTCATCGCGATAAAGCTTCAGCGCACGTTTCAACGCGTCGTCTCCTACCAGCGACCGAAGCATCCACAGCACCGCCGCTGCCTTCGTCCGGTAATAGACCTCGTCGCTCGCCCTGATCAGACTCTGGCCCTCCTCGGTAGAGTTGGCGCTCTCGGCCGGTGCCGGCTCAGCCAGCGCCAACGTCTTCGCCTCCTGCTGCATATGCTCGACCGCGACATCGCGCCCCTGATTCTGCGCCATCCACAATAGCGACATGAACTGCGCCACGCCTTCATCCAGCCACACATGCGATGAGCCGAACCACGCATGACTCAGCGAATGCACCAGCGACGGAGCCAGCGCATCGGGAGTCGCGGTCCGCATCGGCGACATCAACAATGCATCGTCCTCAAACGGCTGACCGTTCTGGTCGAGAATGGTCAACACGCTCAAAGGCCCCGCACCCAGCCAGTCCGCCAGCAGCGGCTGCACCTTCGCCGACCCGGCGGAATAGCTCGGTAACACGTCGTAGTGGTCCGTAACGGCCGAAATCAGGCTGTTGTCGGTCATGGTGCCGGCCCTGTCCGTCACGAACAGGCTAGGCGTTCGAAACCCCAGTGCCCGCTCGGAAAACTCCGCCGTCGCCACACCCGGAGACTCGGCCACCGGCAGATCCTGGTTCTCACTCACGGCCCTTAACTGCTCGCGCCTCCCGCAAAAAAAGGCCGCGTCGGGCGCATCGCCGGCGTATTCCACGGTGAGCCGCAGACGCACCGTCGCAGCCGCCTGCCGTAGTTTGGTCAGTCCGACGCTCTGAAATAGCTTCGCACCATCACCCAGAAACACCGGCGCTGCCGCCGTCGGGTACCACAAAACGTTTCCAAACCCACGAAGCGCGGTCCGCTCCGGACCGATCTGGTCCCAATCCGCACGGGCCGCCTGGTTCGCGGGCGCCCCAATGCGCTCCAGCCGCTCAGCCGACTGCGTCACTTCACCAGAGTAGAAGCTGGTCAAAGTGAGACTTGCGCCGGGCAACAACGGCTGCGGCAGAGAAACGACCGCCTCCGTCGCCTTCCCGGTGTGGTCGGCGTCCGTATCGATGGTCTGGATCGTGAACAGCAGCGGAGAAACTTGCCCGTCGTTGCTCATCGCAAAGCTCTGCCAGTGGAGAGAAGACGATATCTGAAAGATGAGCCGCGTCAACGGCGCCGTTCCAGAGTTCCTCACTGTAAATCCAGCATGGACCGCAAGCTGCGACTGCGCTGGCGTCACATGAACATCAAGATCGTAGGCCGTGAAGGTAAGCGAAGCGCGCTCGGCATCGGTCACGGCTACGGCAGGTTGGGCTTCCGGGACCTTAGCTGCCTTCTCGGCCGCGGCCGAGTCCTGGTCCCTGCTGAACAGGACCTTTCCATGCGGCGCACTCTGGTCTGCGGCTGGTGGTGGTGTCTGACCCATTGCAACCGAACTCACGGCAAAGACCGTCATCAACAGAGACAACCGGCGCCATACAAACGAGACTTCCATGCTCTTCAAGATCCCAATCCCTTACGCTCTTTCACAGGCTTTCGTGCGACAGGCGGCGCGGCGGCCTGACGTCGCTGCCTCATCGCCTCATACATCACAACGGCGCCAGCGACCGACACATTCAGCGACGAGACCTGCCCCGCCATCGGGATCCGCAGCAGATGGTCGCACGTCTTCTTCACCAGATCGTGCAAGCCCGCGCCTTCCCTTCCCAACACGAGGACACAATCAGTCCTGAAGTCATAGTCGGTGTAGTCCGGTGTTCCGCGCTCGTCGAGTCCAAGCACCCAGATATGCTTCTGCTTCATCTGCTCAAGCGCACGGACCAGGTTCGTGACCCGCGCGATCCGCACATGCTCAGACGCCCCCGCCGAGGTCTTGGCCACCGTCGCGGTGACGGGGGCCGACCGCCGCTCCGGCAGAATAACGCCATCGACGCCAGCGCCATCGGCGGTCCGCAACAGCGCTCCGAGATTATGCGGGTCCTCGACACCATCGAGAGCAAGGAAGAACCGATGCTGTTCCCCCTTCGCGGGCGCCAGCAAATCTTCGATCCCAAGGAACCTCCGTTCCCGGACGACCGCCAATACGCCCTGATGAGCGTCCGTTCGGGCGAGCCTGGTGAGCTGGTCCCTGGGTTCAAGCGATACACGGACACCGGCCGTTCGGCAGAGCTCGATTAGCCGTTCCAGGCGATCGTCCCGACGCTCCCGGGCCACGCTGACATGGTCAAGCTGCCGTGAACCCGAACGGATGGCCTCCTCGACAGGGTGGAGACCGAAAAGTACTTCCATACTCTAAGTTTACTTTCTAAATGGAAAAATAGCCGTCAGGTCGTAGAATGTTCCAAGGCGGGTTGATCGGCAGGCGACGGCTTTAATACGTTGTTCGAGCGGACATTTCAATTTTTATGGATCATTCAACCAAAAAGCGAGTCTTCTCCGGCCGAAGGAGCGTCTCTACGACTGTGCAAACTGGTTCAATTTCGCTCACGGCCGCGCTTGCGGACCAGATCCAAAGCGAAAACGCGGCAATCGCTCATGGATTGAAGAAGCAGAATCCCGAGCTTCTGGACCATCTGATTGAGCTGTATCAACACCGGCTCTTGCGATATCTCCTTTTCCTCACAGGTAAGCGCGAGGTCGCCGAAGATTTGTTCCAGGAGACGTGGATGCGGGTCCTGTTGCGGGGTGCGCAATACAACGGCAAGGCACGCTTTGACACCTGGCTGTTCACCATTGCACGAAATCTGGTGATCGACCTTTCGAGAAAGCGCACCATGGCCAGCCTCGACGAGATGAGCGAGGGGGGAGAGGACGAGCGTCCTTTTGAGATTGCCATGGCCGGGCCTTCTCCGCTGGAGCAGTTTCAATCCCGTGAAGATTGTGCAGAGGTCGGTGAGGTGTTGCTGGAGCTGGAATCGACCTACAGAGAGGTCTTAGTGCTTCGTTTCTACGAGGAGCTTTCCCTGGAAGAGATCGCTTCTGTGACAAAGGCACCGCTATCGACCGTGAAGTCCAGACTCTACCGCGGGTTGGCTGCGTTGAAGCCGCGGATGGAGCAGCTGCGTGCGTCGCGTCCCTTTGCGGAGGGCGCCGTATGAGCGAAGCCTTCGAGAGGCCCGTTTCGCGGGAGACGAGTTCGTTGACGCGAGCGGTGTTCGTCGATGCGAATGCGCCAGCTCGCGCGTCGGTGGTCAATCGAACGCATCGGGTGGTGCGGGAGCGGGCGAAGACGCTGGCAGCGCGACGCAGCCGGATCCGGAGCCTGTGGATTCCATTGGCCGTTTGTTCGTCCCTTCTGGTCATTATCTGCACTGCTGTGTGGAGCGCGTTGGATGCCTACGATGTGACTCCGAGTGGGGTTCCGGACGCTAGTAATCAGTTTCTGGTGTTGTGTCTGTGGTTTCTCCCAGTGTCGATGGCGTTGTTGGCAGTGGTATTGTTTCAGCGTGCGCGTAAACGGGAGGCGGCCCGATGAACATGCCATGGAACCAGAGACCGGAGCGGTCGCAAGAGACGGGTGAAGACCAGTTGAGCATGATACCGACGTGGTCGGTCGTGCTGGCGATCATCGTGTTTGGCGCGGTGCAGTACCTGTTTCATGGGGTCCTTCCTCACCATAAGCATGAGCTGCTGCCGATGCGGTTGCTGATGGGCTATTCGTGGGGGACTGCGTTTGCCAGCTATGTTCTGCTGGTCGGTTATGTCAGCCGCGACGTCCGGCGACGACGGATGCCTGCGGGTTTGTGGATGCTGATCGTGGTGGTGATGCCGGGCGGAATCGGGGCCGTGGTTTACTTCCTGTTGCGGCAGCCGATGATGACGCCTTGTCCGCATTGCAGCACCGAGATTACGTCGAGCGTGCACTTCTGCCCGCAATGCCAGTTCCAGCTGGCGCCGGTTTGCGGTCGGTGCTTCCGCGGGGTCCAGATTACCGATGTGTACTGCACGCAGTGCGGGCACGATCTTGCCGAAGACCAGGCCCCGGCGCGGCTGCGCGTATATAGTGACTAGTTGTGTCACTGACTGCACTCATCATCGATGACGAACCACTTGCACGGCAGGAGTTGCAGTATCTGCTGGAGCGAGCTGGCGGGGTCGATGTCCTTGCACAGGGAACCAATGGAATCGAAGCGGTCGAGCTGATCCGGACGCATAAGCCGGACCTGGTGTTTCTGGACGTCCAGATGCCCGGTCTGGACGGGTTTGGCGTGCTGAAGAAGCTGTTGGATCGCAAGGTGCCAATCCCTCAAGTGGTATTTGCGACGGCGTTCAACCAGTATGCGGTCCGCGCGTTCGAGGTGAATGCGGTCGATTATCTGTTGAAGCCGTTCGATCGAAAGCGGGTGATGCAGACGATCGAGAAGGCGCAGGCGCGGCTGGCCGCTCCGGTCGAATCAGCGGGCCTGGCCCACGAGACGGGGGCGAAGCTGGACGCTTTGCTGCGGCTGGTGGAAGAGCAGGCGCAGCCTCCGAAGGCCAACTCCGGCAAGGTGATTGTGCGGGCGCAGAGCCGATTGCTGCTGGTGGACCAGCGCGAGATTTGTTTTGCCTCGATTGAAGAGGGCACGATCAGCGTGGTGACCCGGACGGTGGAGGGCCACTCGAACTGCAGGACGCTGGAGGAGCTGATGGACCAGCTCGATCCTGAGACATTCTGGCGGGCGCACCGGTCGTATGTGGTCAACATTCAGCACATTCGGGAGGTGGTTCCCTGGTTTAAGTCGAGCTACCAGCTACGGATGGACGATGCGCAGAAGACCGAGATTCCGGTGAGCCGTGCGCAGACTAAACGGTTGAGGGAATTGTTCAACCTGTAGGGCCCCCCTCCCCCTCTCGGGGTATTTTGACGCAATTTCCCTTATGTTTCAGTGGTTTACGGAGTGTTGATGTCTGCAAAATCTTCATAACAAAAAGGTTTGCGGCTAAAATCTTCTTTCTAAATGAGTTAACCCCGGAGGGTATCCGGGCTTGCTGTTTTTTGATCCCTATATATTCAGTATAACGAGTTGAACCTAACTAAAATGCCAACTCTATCTATCTTATTTTGTTTGGTTTATGTGGTTTTTGGGCTTGACATGCAATTCTTGGGCAGAAAATGGCAAAAGAAAAATAGCGGCCGGTACAACGGCAATGGAATGAGTGGCTTCACCCTCCTGCTCCGGCCTCTGTGTGGTGTTGCGTCAAACCTTCCGCACTTCCGACAGCGGGACATCGGAGCCCGCGATGTATCGGTCGAATGGCGGGTTGGTAGAGCGCATTGCCGCATTCCACGGCAACCACGTTGACCTTGCTCGGAAAGGCGGGATTGCGGATGAGGTGGAGAATGAAATCGTCGAGGTCTTTATTGCCATGCGCTGCGCCATGCCAACGACTTCAAATTTGTCGAACGCAGCGAGAAGCA
>DATHQG010000346.1:0-8500 GCA_035483075.1 Edaphobacter sp.
CGCTGTGCAGGTGCTGAATGGCGATGGGGCTACGCCGATAGTCGGCGAGGCCGTGACCTTTACTGCGACGACGGGTGCCGTGCAGTTCGCTGCGTGTGGCGGTGCCACCTGCACATTGCAGACCGACGCGCAGGGCATTGCGTCGACGTTGGTCACGCCGGAGTCTGCAGGCGCCATTGTGCTGCAGGCCACCGGTGTTGATGGCACGGCGACCGCCTCGTTGACTGCGCTTGCCCAGGTGAGAACGGCCACCGCAGTGCAGCCGGTGGAGTACGTTGCGGCCGGCGCGACCGTCGTGTGGGACCCGCAGCTCAGCGTCGCCGACAACATTGCTCCTACAACGGGAGTGCTCGTTGATTGGCAGACGATCTCCGGCCCCGTTGCGGCTTCGCCCAGTCAGTCTCAGGTCAGCACTCAGGGTATTGCATCGACCCTCGCGACGGCGGGGCCGCTTGCACCTGGAACGCTGGCGCTGCTGTCCGCTTGTGCGTGGACGAGTGCGTGCGCTACCTTCACCGCGAAAGGTGTCAATCCGGCAGATCTGCGCCTGGTGGCGGTGAGCGGAGCAGGTCAAATCGTCTCTGCGAGCGGGGCACTCACGCCGGTCGTGCTGCGTGTGACCGATTCGGCCTCAGATCCTGTTGCGGGCGCCGTTGTGCAGATCTACCAGACGGTGGACGCGTGGCAGCTCTCGTGTCCAGACAGAGGCCGCTGTCCTGTCCCGCCCACCCTCGCGTCGTCGCAGTCTTCCGTCACCTCCGACGCGAACGGTCTTCTGACGATATCGCCTCAACAGCTCTCTGGCGTTGCCGAGACCACCAATCTCGCCGCGGCGACGGGGACCCAGGGTTTCCTCGCGCTTACCCTCGAAAAGCAGCCATAAGTCGAGCCTGCAGCGGCCTCTCTCGATGTAACCCAATCAAAATACGAGCATCAAATAGGTAGCAGGGAAGCGCAGAGAGAATAAGCTGGAGATGTTGCTTCGGCATCACACCCGAGAAGGATTGGGCCTGGAGCGAGATCGACGAGGGCCTCGACCATGGCGGAAGCATTGGTAGCTCAAAACGGCAGAGAGCGGAAGCGGGTCGTCATACTGGGCGGAGGCTTTGCCGGTATCAACGCGGCGATCAGTCTGGCGAAGCTGCCGGTCGATGTCACGATCGTGGACCGCAAGAACTACCATCTCTTCCAGCCTCTGCTCTACCAGGTGGCCCTGGCCGTGCTTTCTCCGGCCGAGATCGCGCAGCCCATCCGCTCTCTCGTGCGCGACTACCCGAATATCGAGGTCCTCATGGACGAAGCGATCGGCTTCGATCTTGCGGAGCAGCGGGTCGACCTCAAGACCGGCGTTGAACTGGAGTATGACTACCTCATCATTGCTACCGGGTCTACACACTCGTACTTCGGCAGGGACGACTGGGCCAAGCTCGCTCCCGGACTGAAGACCATCGAGGACGCGACAGAGATCCGTCGTCGCGTTTTGCTGGCCTTTGAACTGGCGGAGCGGGAGATGATGGAGAAAGGCACGCACCCTGCGCTCAACTTCGTCATCATCGGTGGAGGGCCAACCGGGGTCGAACTGGCCGGCGCCATCAGCGACATCGCAAAACTTTATATGACGAAGGACTTCCGCCACATCGACCCATCGATGGCACAGATCCTCATCCTCGAAGGCTCTCCTAACATTCTTGCAGCCTATCCCGCCGATCTGCAGCAAAAGGCCGGTGAACAACTCAACGAACTGGGCGTGACCTATCGCACTGGAGCTCATGTAACCGACGTGCAACCGGGTTACGTGATGGTGGGCGAGGAACGGATCGACGCTGTCGTCACTCTTTGGGCCGCCGGTGTTCAGGCCTCTCCGCTGGGCAAGCTGCTGGGCTTTGAGACGGACCGGCGCGGCTGCGTGTTCGTCGACAGCCACCTGAACCCTCCCGGCCATCCTGAGATCTTTATCTGCGGCGACCTTGCGCACGTCGAGCAGGACGGCAGACAGGTCCCCGGTGTCGCCCAGCCTGCGATGCAGATGGGACGCTACGCTGCAAAGCGCATTGGGCGCATCGTCGCTGCGGACCTGGGCAGTGACGGCAGCGGCAGGGACGAGCCGTTTCATTACTTCGACAAGGGAGACATGGCTACGATCGGACGCAAGGCCGCGGTCGCCAACATTCAATGGCCGTTCAAGGGCCATTGGAGCGGCTTTCCCGCGTGGATTACATGGCTGCTGGTCCACATCTTCTTCCTCATCGGTTTCCGGAATCGCCTCTCGGTGTTCCGTCAGTGGGCGTGGACCTACCTCACCTTCAGCGACGGCGCACGCCTGATCACCGGCTCGCAGGAGTTGCCGGGCTGGAAGGTAGAGGACGACCCCAGCGATGTTCTCACCACCAAGCCGCTTGATATGGGCTCGCCAAAAACCTGACAGCCAAACGGAAACGTGTTGCGACTACTTGTCTGTAGCAATACGAAGGGCAGCGATCGAAATCGCTGCCCTTCGTAATGTTCAGCTTGGAATTCGGGTCGATCAGGGTTTGACGCCGTACTTAGCTTGCGCGAGAACTGAGACCGTGGGGGCCGCAATTCCGAGGACCTGGACGACTGGGGCCGTGGGGGGCACAGTTGATACGCCGTTGATGGTCCACAACGCTCCCGCAGCATCGATCGCGATGGTACGCGCCCCGTTCGCGGAGATGGCGCCGGTCCCGCTTGTGTTGGAGGACGGATTGAACCCATTGCCCGCCGCCGTGAGGAGGAACGTTCCCGAATTAAGCGAAGGGTCGAACTCGACGATCGTGCCTGCACTGTAGCTTGAGATAAACAAGCGATTGTTGCCGTCGATCATTACAGAGCGAGCGTTATACAGGCCGCATCCATGCAGCGGACCGCAGGGAGTTCCGGGAGAGGTGACACTTGGGCTGTAGGACGCGGGAACTCCGGACGGGTTTCCATGCGTAATCATGAACAGGTGGCTGCCGTTGACTCCGGCGGCGGTCCCGGTGATCCAGATGTTGCTGCTCTTGTCGATGGCAGCAGCATAATTGGTAACGTCACCTGTGGTGGCGGATGAAGGGACTGCCGAGGTGTAGGGGGAGAGGAAGTAATTGGTCGTTTCGGTGGTTTGAGACGGGCCCCAGACGTTGCCGTTCGTCGCATCCACAGTCAGCGCGGCGACACCCGACCCCGTAGTCGTTGAATTGCCGGTGAACGTCGTGAGCGTTGTGGCAAATGTACTCGATCCCGAGTTATAAGCGAGTTGACCGAAGCTGTTGCCGGAGGTGCCTGCCTGGGTCGCGAACCAGAGGTTATTGCTTGAGTCGACAGCGACGCCGGAGAGCGCAAGGACGCCCGGGGTGATGACCGTCGTGACGGCGGAGGTCGGATTGTAGACGTAGATATTGCCGCTCGCGGCGCTATCGACAGTCAGGACGTTGCCGTGCAGGTCGACAGCGACCTGATGAGTAAATGCGGACTTCAGGGTGCTGTTACCGAATCCGCCAGCACCGGTCGAGAGTAGGGTGCCGTTGCTGGAGAGCTCCATAAGCCCTGCGTTGGTCATGCCGGTGATCCACACATCGTCATTCGCATCGGCGGCTATTCCCCATGGGTTGTTTGCCGGAGTGGCCCCGTCTGTCTGCAGTCCGGCGGTGTAGAGGACACCTATTGAAAGATCGTTCGGCGCGGTGCTGCCAAGGGTGGGCTGGAACGAGGGCGTGCTGAGAATGAGAGCGTAGAGCGTGGCCGTGTTATTGCCGGGGTACTGTGCCATGTCCAGCGCAGCTTGCCAGGTGTTCACCGGTGTCGCAACGCCGGTGACAGAAGGCGGCTTTGCGTTCGTGAACAGAGTCGTGCACGCCGTGCTCGTCTTGGAGGTCGAATTGACGCATGGCTCAAGAATGTCAGCCAGGCTGTTGATCAGGTTCGTCGGCACAGTGCCGTTGCCTGCAGGCGTCTTGGACCGGGCCGAGCCGCTCGAGGAATCCACTATATTGGCTGCGTTCTGGAACGCGTGCTGAAGGCCGGTTGAGTTGTTCGCACTAGTTCCGATGTTGACGGTGGTAGCGTTGGCGAAGCCGCTCAGTGCGTAGGCCGCGGCAATCGTCGTGACCTCATTGATGATGACGTGTGTGCTTGCGCTCACGGAAGAGCAGTTGCCAAGAGCGGCCACAAGTGTCAAGGCGTTGTTATTGGTCCCAGCCGTGAGACCCGGGTTTCCCCCGGAGGCGACGATGTACACCTGTTCCGGATCGCCGCAACTGGGCGCATTGTTGATCTGGAAGTTGCCGTGTGCGTCGGTCGTCGTACTGGCCAGCCCGGAGGGAGCAGAGCCGTAGCCCGTGCCTCCGGTCGCGTACAAGGTGACGGTCGACCCGGTTACGGGCGGCTGGCCGCCGAATGCGGTCCCTGTGATGCTCAGGCTGTGTGCGCTGGTGTCGGTAAACGGCATAGTGCCGCAGCCGACGAGAACCAAGGCAGAGATGGAACAAAGGAGAATGGCCGCAGGCCCCAGAGCTGTGGGGGAAAGGCTTCTGGCAATTAGAGTTCGCATCTGTTTCCTTCCGATCCTTGGATTGCATTGCAAAAATCGCAGTTAATGGAAAAAATCACCGAAAGACGGCATGACGCAAGTCCCGTGTCATTTTCAATCAAAAAACGCAATACTTTGCATAAATTTCTGCGCCAGTAACGCATGCAGCAATCCCCTGCCACTCTCAGCATGCACATGGACTACGAAATGGGACCGCAGCGGACGGTTCGCCCGAATGCCCAAAATCATGCGTGCGTTCTGGAAGAACGGTCGATTCCAAAAGAAAAGGGCCGCATAGGCGCGGCCCATTTCACATTCATCTTTTCCGAAAAGTGACTACTTCGCCGCGTCCTCGATCTGTTTCCACTCGCGGGCTGAAAGGTCTACCCCTGCAGCAGCGACATTCTCTTCGAGATGTTTCACCGAAGATGTTCCCGGGATCGGCAGCACTACGGGAGAGTGATACAACAGCCACGCCAGCGAAAGCTGAGAGACCGTAGCGCTGTGCGCCTTTGCAGCGGCATCCAGTTTGCCGCCCGGCTGCGCCAGCTTGCCCGCCGCCACGGGAAACCAGGGAATGAATGCCAGCTTGTGCTTCGTGCAATACTCCACCACATCTTCATGCCGGCGGTCGCCGATGTTGTATTGGTTCTGCACGCTGACGATCTCGACCACCTTTCGCGCCTGATCGATCTCATGCGGCTTCACCTCGCTTAGACCGACATGCCTGATCTTGCCCTGCTCCTGTAATTTTTTTATCGCGCCCAGCGACTCCTCGACCGGTACCTTCGGGTCGATGCGGTGCAGCTGCCACAGGTCGATCCGCTCCAACTTCAAACGACGCAGGCTCATCTCTACCTGTTGGACCAAATACTCCGGGCGCCCGACCGGCAGCCATTGGTTCGGTCCCTGTCGCGTCAGTCCGGCCTTGGTCGCGATCACGAGGCCTTTGGCGTAGGGGGCCAGCGCCTCGCCGATCAGCTGCTCGCTCGTCTCGGGGCCGTAGGAGTCCGCCGTGTCGATGAAGTTCACGCCTAACTCGACCGCGCGTCGCAGGACCTTTTTCGCGTTCTCGCGATCTTTGGGTTCACCCCAGATCCCGTCGCCGGTGATCCGCATCGCCCCGTAGCCCAGCCGGTTGATGGTGAGATCACCGCCAATCGCAAACGTCCCGCTCGCCTTCGCATTTACCGCTAGAGTAGCCATGCCCTATGGGATGCCGGCCGCCGGACAAAGGTGCATGGTCTCGCCCTCTTCCAGAACTTTTACCCGTCCTTTAATACCAAGCCGCGCGGCCTCGGCCTCCAGCCGCTGAAGGGGCTCGTCCATGGGCTCGCGCCCAAGCCTGAAGGTGCCATAGTGCATCGGCACCATCCGCTCGGCGCCAAGCTCGACGAACCCGCGCACCGCCTCCTCCGGGCTGGTATGCACCGAGCGGTAACTGTCAGGAAAATAGGCCCCAATCGGCAGCAGGGCCACTTCGGGTTTTAGTCTCGCGCCAATTTCGCTAAACCCTTCGAAGTACGCTGTGTCGCCCGAGTGATACACCCTCTGGCCACCGCCCTCGACAACATACCCGCCATACCCGCGGTGCACGTCGCGAAACATCCGCGCGCCCCAGTGCTTGCACGGAGTCATTGTGACTTTGAGGCCTGCTACGTCTGTCTCGTCCCACCACTCCAGTCCGTGGACCCTGGCAAAGCCCAACCGTTCCACCAGGTCCTCGACGCCTTTGGGCACGACAACCTCGGGGGTGGTTCCGGTCAGCTTCCGAGTGGCCCGTATGACACGTCGCAGCGAAGCCATGTCCAGATGGTCCATGTGCGCATGGGTCAGAAGGACCAGATCGATTGGAGGCAACTCGTCCACTCGCAGTCCTGGCCGCCGCTGCCTTCGAAGCACGACGAGCCGCTTGGAAAAGACCGGGTCGACCAGCACCTTGCGTCCATCCACCTGTAAGAGAAAAGAGGAGTGCCCAATGAACGTCACACCAAGCTCATCGTCCTCGACCAACTCCACCGGACGCGCGACTCCCGTCATCGGTCGCTCGTGACTCTCCCGCACCAGTCGCCACAGCTGCTCCACTTTCTTCATCGCGAACGGCCTTCCTTTCCATAATCTGCGCATGTCATCTCCTGTAAAGTAGATGCTCCGCTACCCCTTTCCGCACCAATAGAACGTAAATCCGCTTGACCGGCCTCCAATCGGTCAACACCCGAGGGCGGCTTCCTTTTCGCTTAACAATTACAGCCGATTCTTACTTTGCCTCGGGCTTCAGAATGTCATCCATCCGGTCCGGAACGCCGGAAACGCGCTCCAGTTGCGGATAGCGTTCGCCGCCGTGATAGTCCAGTCTGACCACCTTGTAGTAGCCGGTGTTCAGGACGATCAATTCCACTGCCGGACCTGAGTCCTTCGCGTCGCGCACGGCCGCCTTCAGAATGTCGGGCGTGAACGCGCGTCCGTTCACCGCAACGACCTGCATCCCAGGCCCGATGCCGCCCTTGTCGGAGACGCCGCCCTTCAGCACATCGGAGACTCGGCCCGACTTGCCTACGTGCAGGCCCAGCGAATACCAGAAGTCGTAGGTCCCGCTCTCCGCATTCGCCATCTCGCTCCATCCATTCGGCTTATCGGAGTAGCTGAGCTTGTAGCCGCCGTTCTCGAGCCCTCCGAGCGGTGCCTGGTAGGCGTTCGAGTCGATCCGAGAGCGAAGGAACGTGGCCCAGTCATTCGCGACCACGCCATTCAAGCCCGCGACAACGTCTTCGAAGGTATATGGCACCACCTTTGGCCCCGTATCGCCGCCGTATCCATGGAACTTCGCCACAAAATCGTCCAGGGTCTTTTTGCCGTTCGTCATTTTTCGAATCGTTGTGTCGACATCAAGCCAGATCAACTCGCCCTCGTCATAGTAGTCGACGTTGAGCCGCCAGTTGTCCCATCCGCCGCCCGCGTCGTACAAGATCTGTGCCGCCGTCGCAGTGTCCTGGATGTTCCGCCACGTCCGACCGGGGCGATTGTCGTACACTGCCGCAATGGTCGATAGCCGCTGCTTATATTGCTCCGGAGTCCAGATCCCGCAACGGGCCGCCAGTACATCGCCGAGGTATTCGGTCAAGCCTTCATAGACCCAGAGCAGATCGCCCTCCATCGGCTTCTGATAGTTGCTGGTTGCGAGTCCTGCCGGCCGCCGATACTTACCGTTCCAGCTATGGGTGAACTCGTGGGGAAGCAGCAGGCCGTCCAACACAAACTCCCGGTCGTCGATAAAGGTATTGGCGGTCACGCGGTCGTCGCTGGACTGATGATGTTCGAGGCCGAAGTGTGCGACCTCGTCGCTCAGCGTTACGAGGAAGTGATACGACCCGTAGTGCCGGCTCTTGTAGAGCGCGCCCGTCTCGCGAACCAGGCGGTCGAAGTCGGCGATATGGTCCTTTGAAAGCGCCAACTCCTCCGGCCCATCCGCTGCCATGTCCAGATAGTGCTTCGGTGTAATCTCAGGAGCTAACGCGATCTCGCGGAAGTACCGTCCGGCGAGCACGGGCGAATCGATCAGTTGCTCCAGGCTCACAGTCTTGAACGTCGTATTCAGTCCCGAGCCGCCATCTTTATCGAGTGCCGTTCCAAACTGCCAGCCCGCCGGCACTGTTATCGACGGCGTGAACATTACGTCGCTGGCATTCGTCCCATCGGGGTACACAAGCAGCGTGTTCCAGCTAAGCAGCGCGAGATTTTCGCTCGTTGAGCCACCCGCCGAAAAGCCCGAAAGCGATGACGAGGCCAGAAAATCGATCTTCATCTCCAGTTTGGTCACTCCCTGCGGCACCGTCACGTGATACGCGAACATGTCCACCTTGTCGCGCTCCCATTTCACCGGCTGTCCGTTGGCCGTAATGAAAAATCCGGCCATGTTTTCGATCGGCCCTGTCGGCCCATGCTCGCCGGGGATCCACTTCGGGTACACCAAAGTCA
>DATHQG010000347.1:0-5626 GCA_035483075.1 Edaphobacter sp.
GGTGATGTTGTAGAAGGCGCTGGCTTTGGTGATGAAGTCGGGAGAGGAGAAGTTTTCGATTCCGGTTACGACGCGATGGGTGGGCAGGATTGTGATGCCGGGAGCGTCCATGTTGACGAAGGTCATCATCATGGCGGCTTCGGGGAATGCGGGGACGGGCAGGTGGGTGGGGTTGAGGCGTTCGTCCTCGTCGAGGGGCTGATTGAGGGGAAGTTTGAGCTGGGCGCCGCGCTCTTTGGCATAAGTGACGGAGGTCTCGTAGCGATGGTGGCCGTCGGCGATGATGAGCTTCTTGTCGGCCATGGCGGTGAGGAGGAGATTGATGAGGTTGGGATCAGTGAGCTTCCAGAGTTTGTGGACGACGCCGTACTCGTCGGTGATGACGAGGTCGGCTGGGTTGTCGTCGAAGCCGTTCGGAAAGGAGCCTTGAAAGATGAGTTTTTCCGCGGTGAAGGCGGGGTCGGAGTAGAGCATGTAGATCTGCTCGCAGTAGGCGCGAGTGGCTTTGAAGAGGGCGAGACGGTCGGATTTGTGCTTGGGGAAGGTCTGTTCGTGGCGGTAGACGACCTTGTCGGCGTAGTCGTAGAGGTGGCCGAGGGCGATAAAGCCGCGGCGCTCGCGGACCTCGGTGGTGCCGGGGACGGTGTAGGTCTGGGAGTAGCCGTAGACGGCCGGCTCGGACTCTTCGGCCAGGACGTGCTCCTTGCGCCAGTCGTGGAGGTACTGGGCGGCTCGGGTGTAGACGTTGTTGTTGTCGTCGTCACCTGGCTCGTGTTTGCCCAGAATGATACGGACGAGGTTGTAGGGGCTGGCTTCGTAGTAGCGCTGCTGCATGGCCGGGGTTATCTTGTCGTAGGGCTGGGTGACTACTGCCTCCATTTTGACGCGGGCGGGGTCGTAACGGAGGGCGCGGAAGGGGTAGAGACGGGCCATGCTGTTTTGGTTCTCCAGACGTCTTAGATATATAGGGATTGTACGGGTTGGAGGGTAAAGGAGGGTTAGGAGGCCTAGACGGAACCGGAGGGCCGTGAAGGACGTAGGGGAGAGTATTGGGAAAGTGGCTGCGAGACAAAACTCTGACAAAAGGCAGTATCCTCAGGTCTATTATTTCCATGCATGAAGCATCTGATGGGCTACAGCCGATGTGGGTTAGGGACATGAACGATGGGCGGAATGAGGTAATGGGTCCCGTTGGTTGTGCGACGGTGGTCGAAGAGGCAGACCGGGCGCGGAATGGCATAGGTGCCGGTATGGACATCGATATGCGAAGCAGAGACGGAAGACGAAGACGTTGGAGCGGGTCGCGACAGATCGTGTTGGGGGTTGCGCTGATCGTCGTGGGCGCGGGGTCCTGGAGTATTGTGGGGGGCGTGGTTTGCCAAGCGCAGGAGAATCCGCTAGGGGAGGTGCATACCCAGCCACCGCCGCCACCACCGAAGACGCCTGAGAATACGAAGCCTGTGATTGAAGGTGCGGAGAATGCTGCTGCGCTGGCGACCTCAAGACGTGATGCGCGAATCCGGGTGGACGTGAACCTGGTGCTGGTGCCGGCGACGGTGACCGACCCGATGAACCGGCTGGTGACAGGGCTGGAGCGGGAGAACTTCCAGGTGTACGACAACAACATCGGACAGGTGATCAAGAGCTTTTCTACTGAAGATGCGCCGGTGACGATTGGCATCATCTTCGACCTGAGCGGGAGCATGACGTCGAAGTTCATGCGGGCACGGAAGGCGTTGAGTGAGTTTTTGAGGACGTCGAACCCGCAGGACGAATTTTTTGTGGTGGGGTTCAACGACCGGCCTGCGGTGATTGTGGATTACACGTCGGACGTGGACGACGTCGAGGCGCGGATGGTGATGTTGAAGCCGGAGAACAGGACGGCGCTGATCGACGCCATTTATCTTGGGGTCGACAAGCTGAAGCAGGCGAAGTATGAGCGGAAGGCGCTGCTGATCATCTCGGACGGCGGAGATAATCGGAGTCGGTATACAGAGGGCGAGCTGCGGCGTGTGGTGCGGGAGAGCGATGTGCAGATCTACTCGATCGGGATCTTCGATCAGTATGCGCCGACGACTGAAGAACAGCTGGGGCCGGTGCTATTGACGGACATCTGCGATATGACGGGCGGACGGCTGTTCCGGGTGCTGGATATCAACGATCTGGGGGACATTGCGTCGCGTATCAGCGCGGAGCTGAGGAACGAATATGTGATCGGGTACAGGCCGTCCGAGGTGAAGCAGGACGGGAACTGGCGTAAATTGAAGATACGACTCGTGCCGCCGCCGGGACTTCCGACGCTGACGGTGCATAATCGCCAGGGGTACTATGCACCTTCGCAGTAAAAGTGTGTGGCCGCGAATGGCCGCGGCAGGATGGTTATTGACGATGGCTGGTACGGCGGGCGGATGGGCCCAGCAGCCGTCGGCCCCGCAGGTGCAACCGAAACAACAACCAGGTGCTAAACAGCCTTCGCTGACGGTGGACCGCGATCCTGTGCCTTCGCCTGATGTCGACCCGCCTCCGCAGAGTCAGACCGGAACGCCGCAGGGAATTGGACTGGGGAAGATCGAACGTGAGGGCGGGAAGTACACGCTGCGGCAGGACGCTTATGAGGTCCGGCTGAATGCGACTGTGCTGGATGCAAGCGGCCGGTCGATCCAGACGTTGGATAAGAGCGCGTTTACCGTGTATGAGGACGGCGTGCCGCAGACGATCGCGTCGTTTCGGCATGAGGACCTGCCGGTGTCGCTGGGGTTGCTGATCGATAGCTCGGGTTCGATGTACGACAAGCGGCAGGCCGTCGACAAGGCTTCACTGGATTTTGTGAAGCTGTCGAATCCGGAGGACGAAGAATTTCTGGTGGACTTCTCGTGGGAGGCGTTCATCGACCAGGACTTTACGAACAATATCGACAAACTGCAGCAGGGGCTGGGATTTATTAAATCGAGCGGCGGGACGGCCATCTATGATGCGCTGGTGGCTTCGGCGGATTATCTGGCGAAGAACGCGAAGCATCCAAAGCAGGTGCTGCTGGTGGTCACGGACGGCGAAGACAATGCTTCGAGCGCGACGCTGGAGCAGACGATCCGGAGGATCCAGGACCTGGATGGGCCGGTGATTTATTGCGTTGGGCTGCTCTTTGGAGAGGACACAGACAAGCGGGAGTCGCGGCATGCACGCCGGGTGCTGGAGACGCTGGCGGAGCAGACGGGCGGGGTCGCTTATTTTCCGAAGTCGTTGAAGGACGTGGACCCGATTGCAGCGGAGGTGGCGCAGGACATCCGGACGCAGTACACGATCGCGTATCACTCGACGAAGTCGCCTACGCTGGGCGGTTACCGTGAGGTCCATGTGGAGGCGAAGGCGAAGGGATTCGGAAGATTGTCAGTTCGTACGCGGAGTGGATACTATCCGAGGGTCATCGCGGACGCGTCGAAGGGTGGGAATGCGGGGTCCTCCTCCGGACAGAAGCCTTGATGTAAGGTCGCTGCTGGGGCATATTACGGCCCGATCGCGGGTGAATGGTTTTGCGGAACCGGGTCTCATCAGATTGATGTAAGAGCTGAGTGCGGACTAAGCCTGCGGAGGGAGCTTCGAGAGGCGGACGGATTTTGTGTGTGAGGTTTGAGTCAATGAGGGTCGTAGAGAACGTATTGGAGCTGGTAGGGCAGACGCCGATGTTGCGGCTGCGACGGCTCGAGCAGGCGAGTGGTGGCGGGCCCTGCGCGGAGATATGGGCGAAGCTGGAGTTTTTGAACCCGGGCGGGAGTGTCAAGGACCGCGCGGCACTAGGCATTGTGCTGGATGCGGAACGGCGCGGCGTGCTGCGGCCGGGAGGCACGATTGTTGAGGCGACGGCCGGAAATACAGGCGTTGGGTTGGCGCTGATCGGCGTGAATCGCGGGTATAAGGTGATGCTGTATGTGCCGGAGCAGTTTGCGGAGGAGAAGTGCAAGCTGATGCGGGGGCTGGGTGCGACGGTGATGCGCACTCCGGAGGCAGAAGGCATGGTAGGGGCGATCCGGCGGGCGTTGCAGTTTGAGATGGAGACGCCGGGGGCGTTTGCGGCGCTGCAGTTTGAGAACCCGGCGAATCCGGACTTCCATGAGGAGACGACGGCAGTGGAGATATGGGAGCAGATGGAAGGGCGTGTCGATGCGTGGATCTCAGGCGTCGGATCCGCCGGGACGTTTACCGGGGTGGCGCGGTTTCTCAAGAAAAAGCGGATGGACGTTCTGACAGTTGCTGTTGAACCGCAGGGAAGCGTGCTGCAGGGTGGGGAGCCGGGGTCGCATAAAGTGGAAGGGATCGGCGTCTCGTTTATTCCGGCGACCTTTGATCGCAGCGTTTGCGACCGGGTGATGATGGTGATGGACGGGCCGGCGTTAGCCATGGTGAGGCGGCTGGCGGCCGAGGAGGGTGTGTTTGCAGGGTCGAGCGCGGGGGCGATGTTGTGCGCGGCGGTGGATGTGGCGAAGGAGTTGGGTGTAGGGAAGAGGGTGGTGACCGTAATTCCGGATTCGGCGGAGCGGTATCTGAGCAAAGGCTTGCTCGACTGAAGCAGGGAATAGGGAAAAGGCAATAGGGAGTAGGGAGTAGAAAGCGGGACGTGATGCCAATGAAGAAGGCGGAGACGACGAGTGCAGAGGCCCAGCTTGATCGCTTTCTTGATGCGTATACGCCGGAGATCGCAGCTTTCGCGCGTGTGGCGCTGGCGAAGATGCGCAAGCGCCTGCCACATGCGGTCGAGATGGTCTATGACAATTACAACGCCCTGGTATGTGGATTTGGACCGACGGAGAGAGCATCTGAGGCAGTCTTTTCGATTGTGATGTTTCCGAAGTACGTTAGTCTTTGC
Source organism: Edaphobacter sp. (assembly GCA_035483075.1). GTDB lineage: Bacteria > Acidobacteriota > Terriglobia > Terriglobales > Acidobacteriaceae > Edaphobacter. The sequence continues at coordinate 4,862 of DATHQG010000347.1, forward strand.
TTCCTGCAGGGGGCCGTCCTTCCTGATCCAAAGGGCCTGTTGGAGGGGGAAGGGAACGTGGTGCGGCACATCCGGCTGCAAGATCAAGAAACGCTGGATCGTGCCGATGTGAAGGCGATGATGGCGACGGCGATGAAGATGGCTAAGGTGCCGTTCGATATGAAGGCGGAGTACAAGTTGGTAATCAAATCAATTTCTGCCAAGCAGCGGCCGAGACGACCGACACCGGTGAAGACGAAGAGAGAAAAGTAACAGATTGACGGAAGAGTGAGGAACGATGGAAACGAAGAAGAGATTAGGTTTTGCGACGCGGGCGATCCATGATGGGCAGGCCCCGGACGAGTTGACCGGAGCGGTGAACGTGCCGATTTATCTGACCTCGACCTATCAGCAGGAGGCGATCGGGAAGAACAAGGGGCATGAGTATGCACGGTTGACGAATCCTACGCGGGATGCGCTGGAGGAGAGTCTTTGCTCGCTCGAGGGCGGGACGAGTGCGCATGTGTTTGGCTCGGGCATGGCCGCGATTACAGCGATGTGCACGATGATGAAGTCGGGCGACCATATGGTTTGCTCGGACAATGTCTATGGGGGGACCGGCCGGCTGTTCGACAAGGTGATGGCCAACTATGGGCTGACGTTTACGTATGTAGATAGCAGCGTGGCGGAGAATGTGGCGGCGGCGATTACTCCGGCGACAAAGCTGGTGCATATCGAGACGCCGACGAATCCGATGATGTCGATTACGGATATTCGGGCGGTGGC
>DATHQG010000348.1:0-4889 GCA_035483075.1 Edaphobacter sp.
CCGTAATCTGCGGCACCCCAAGCGAGCTCATCACCGCGTTATTGCGAAACACCCTGCCAAAATCGTCCGTATCCGGAAACACGTCCTCCTGCAGCGGCAGAAACACCCCTGCCGAATCCACCAGGTATAGCGTCGGGATTCGGTTCTCCAGCGCAATCGTTTGCGCCCGCAGCACCTTCTTCGCTGTCATGGGAAAAAACGCCCCGGCCTTGACCGTTGCATCATTGGCAATAATCATGCAAAGCCGCCCGCTCACCCTGCCCAGCCCTGTCACCACCCCGGCCGCCGGCGCACCGCCATACTCCTCATACATCCCATACGCCGCCCAGAGCCCCAACTCCAGAAACTCTGGCCCCTCATCCAGCAACAGTTTCAACCGCTCCCGCACTGTCAGCCGTCCCTTGGCCCGCTGCGCCTCCGCGGCCTTCACCCCGCCACCCAGCCGAATCTCGTCCTCTTCCGCCCGCAACGCCATCATCAACACTCGCAGCGCCTCACGATTCGCAACAAACCGCGCTGCCTTCACATCCAGCTTCGACCCCAACGAATTCTCCAACTTCAGCTCCTCCGCCATCGCACCATCCAACAAAAACACGTCCGCTTAGCATCTTAGTCATTCATTGTGCTTAACGTCTCGCACAGACACGTGTAGCCTATCTCGACACGAACCTCGACGCTCTTCACGGAGACGGAATGACTATCCGCACGCTTCTCGCAAGCCTTGCCCTAATCGCCGGCTCACTCTTCCAGCCGACCCTCCACGCTGCTCAATCCGCCCCCACCGCTCTCGACAAATCCATTGATCTGTCCGTCGGAGATCACGTCAAGGTCCATCAACTCCTCACCCAACTTCAGCAAGCCGTCGCCAAACACAACGCCGTCGTCGTCGCTGACTTTGTCCACTACCCCATCAAGGTCAACCCCGGCAAAAAGCCCTTCACCATCAAAAGCGAGAAGGAATTCATCAAAGACTACGACCGCATCATCACCCAGGACATTCAGGACGCCATCCTCAAACAAAAATACGAAAACCTCTTCGTCAACTCCCAGGGAGCCATGATCGGCGACGGCGAGGTGTGGATCAGCGGCTTCTGCCGCGACAAATCCTGCAAACAATCCGACATCAAAATCGGCACCATCCAGGACACAAAAAATCTAAAACCCTAACGCGAATCCAGGATGGATAAATGCAATTCTCTTTGAAGCCGTCATCCTAACCACGTGCTGGCATTGTCGGAAAGACGGCCGCATTCCTCACTTTCCAATACCATCAAACCACCATGCACCTCCAACCCACCGACGCCCTCCTAGTCATTGACGTCCAGAACGACTTTATGCCCGGCGGCGCCTTGGCAGTCGAAAATGGCGACGCCATCGTCCCCCTCATCAACGTCCTCGCCAAAAAATTCGACCACGTCATCCTTACCCAGGACTGGCACCCACCCCAACACATCTCCTTCGCCTCCACGCACGGTAAAAGGCACTTCGAAACCGTCCAGGTCCACTACGGCCCCCAAACCCTATGGCCCGAACACGTCCTCCAGCACACCGAAGGCTCAGACTTTCACCCTGAACTCCACATCCCCCACGCCGAACTCATCCTCCGCAAAGGCTTCCGCCGCCACATCGACAGCTACTCTGCCTTCCTCGAAAACGACCACTGCACACCCACGGGCCTCGCAGGCTATCTCCGCGAGCGCAACCTCAAGCGCCTCTTCCTCTGCGGCCTTGCCTACGACTTTTGCGTCCGCTACTCCGCCATCGACGGCAAGTCCCTCGGCTTCGAAACCATCGTCATCGAAGACGCTACCCGCCCCGTCAACCTTCCCGACACACTCACCGAAACCAACACCGCTCTGGCTGCCGCGAACGTCTCCCGCATTCAATCAACTGACATTCAGGAATAGCCACCCACTCAGATACGCACAGACGGCATACAATCCTCAGATGTCAACCATCACCTGCAGGCAAGCCGTCGCTGAATACTTCTCAGCCCTGCGCGCCATGGACGTCGACCGCTGGGTCAGCATCTTTGCGCCCGACGCCGAAAGCCACGATCCCGTCGGCACACCTCCGCTCCTCGGACACGACGCCCTTCGTCAGTTCCTCACCGAAATCTTCTCTGTCTTCGAAACCATCGGACTCATCGAAGACCACATCTTCGTAACAGGCGACAGCGCCGCCGTAAAGTGGACCGGCCTCGGTCGCGGCCGCAACGGCAAAGACGTCATCTTCGAAGGCATCGACGTCATTGAATGCAATCCAGACGGCAAAATCATCTCCGTCCGCGCATATTGGAATCCCGCCCCAATAGTCGCGGCCGTAACGAGCTAACCAGAACCCCGCCTTGGCCCAATTCAACTCGACCGAGAATCACACGCATCTAACTCTCTAAAGCAACGCTCCCTGCAAGCCCCAACTCCGCCGCCCGCGCCTGCATCGCCTTCAAACAATTCCCCACATGCTCGTCCAAGCTCAGCCCTAGCAACTCCGCCCCACCCGTAATGTCCTCCCGCTTGACCGCCCGCGCGAACGCCTTGTCCTTCATCTTCTTCTTCACCCCCGCAACCTCGACCTCAAGAATCGACTTCGACGGCTTCACCAGCGCACAGGCCGTCAAAAATCCTGCCAGTTCATCGCAAGCAAACAGTGCGCGCTCCAAATGCGATTCCCGCGCCACACCCGAATAATCCGCATGCGCCAGAATCGCCTGCAGCACACTCTCCGGCCACCCTTGCTCGCGCAGATGCTTGACCCCGACTAAGGGATGCTCCTCCTGCGTCGGGTGCCTTTCGTAGTCCATGTCGTGCAGGAGCCCCGCGCTGGCATACAGATCCACAAACTCTGCGGCCTCCGTCCCAGCCAAGCCCAATCGTTCTGCCTCCATCACCCCATACGCCTCAGTGCAAACCGAAACCGCCATCCCATGCTTCCGCAGACTCTCGCCCTTCGTCCACTCCTGCAGTGTCATCAAAGCCTGCGCCCGCCCTAACCTCTCGCTCATCCAAATCCTCCCCGTTTCAAAAAACGCTAATCACAAACCTCACCCCTTATAAGTTACTAATCTGGTTCCCCCTTCGGTTTTTTTAGGCATTTGTGCATCAATCAACCGTTTTCCCCTTGACTCTCCATTACACCAGTGTCAATCTAGGCACATCGAACGCTCCGTTATCGGACGTGCGCTGCGGTTTCCATGCTCTGGGTCCGCCCGCTACAGACAACTTATGGCAACTATGATGGCACCCGTTGAACAACGTGAGGTCTTGCGTTGTGACCACTGCAGCCTGGTGCAATTTCGTACAGCGAACGCCCTGTGCCGCCGCTGTCACAAATGCCTCGAGGTCGAAGAGCCCGAACCGGCTCCCGCCCCCTTGGCTCTCGTCCCCACACCCGTAGCAGTAGAAGGCGGCTTGCAGGTAGCCACCGCCGTTCGCGATCTGCGCCACGTGCGCAATCTATCGCAGCGGCAGCTCGCCACCCGCATGGGCGTCCCGCGCACCTACATTTCGAAGATTGAGAACGGCAAAGCAATGCCGACCCTCTCGTCTCTCGACCGTCTGGCCCGGGCCCTTCAAGTCGATATCTCCACTCTCCTGCGAGACTCCAACACGCGCCATCGCGACGAGACAGCGGTTCTCATGACCGACCCCTTCCTCGCCGAGATCGCCATGTACACCTCGCAGCTCGACGATCTGCAGCGATCCATCTTCCTGAACCACGTTCGCGAGCTCGCTGCCGGCCGTCGTCGTACGGCCTAAGTAGCGTCTTCGCGACGCGCCTGATGACCCTCTCCAGGGAGAGCACCACCGTCCGCGGTGACGCTCTCCTCTCCGTACCGCCAGCTCCCAAAGCGGGTCGGCGGAGAAGCAAAATAAACAGCTTAGCCAATGCCTCTGCCCGGATCCCCTCTCCACGTGACCTCTGATCAAAAGACGTTCATTGCACACCCCACATCGGTGTGCTAGCGTCAATATCTGCGAGGTCGCTTTTGCGCGGATCAACACCCCCATCGATTTCCCCCTCAGTACTCAGCCGCGTTCCCAATCGCAGCCACGAACTCGCTCCCGAAGAACTGAGCATCTATCGAACGCTCGACCCAGCCAAGGTCCCCCAGCACGTAGCCATCATCATGGACGGCAACGGCCGCTGGGCGGGCAAGCGCGCCCTTAAGCGCTTCCTCGGCCACCAGAAGGGTGCCGAGTCCGTCCAGTACGTCGTCGAAACCGCTTCCCGCATCAATCTTCCCTGGCTCACCCTCTACGCCTTCTCGCTGGAAAACAACCTCCGCCGCCCCAAGTCCGAGGTCAGCTTCCTCATGAAGCTCCTCAAGAGCTATCTGGTCGGCAACGTCAAGCGCATGAACGACAACAACGTTCGCATGGCTTACATCGGTCGCACCCACGACCTCCCGCAGGAGGTCCAGGACACCATGCAGTGGGCCAGCGAATCCACCTCAAAGAACACGGGCACCACCCTCACCCTCGCTCTCAACTACGGCGCCCGCTCCGAGATCGTCGACGCCGTCCGCAGCATCCTCACCAACCTCACCACCGAAGCCCACACCCGCGGCTGCTCCGTCGAAGACCTCCTCGGCGCCGGCGCACTCGACGCCCTCGACGAGCCCGACATCTCCCACGCCCTCTACACCGCGCACATGCCCGACCCCGATCTCGTCATCCGCACCTCCGGCGAGCAGCGCATCTCCAACTTCCTCCTCTGGCAGATCGCCTACTCTGAGTTCCTGGTCACCGATCGCCTCTGGCCCGACTTCCGCGGCATCCATCTCCTCGAAGCCATCGCCGACTACCAGCAGCGTGAGCGTCGCTTCGGTGGACTCACCGACTCCGTCACCGACGAAGACCTCGACAAGCTCCAACCCGCGGAAGAGA
>DATHQG010000349.1:0-5804 GCA_035483075.1 Edaphobacter sp.
CTTTCTTGAGATTGAAACTCCTTTCATGACGCGGTCGACGCCGGAGGGTGCGCGTGATTATCTGGTACCGAGCCGGGTGCATACGGGCAGCTTCTATGCGCTGCCGCAGTCGCCGCAGATCTTCAAGCAGATCCTGATGATCTCGGGGTTCGATCGCTACTTCCAGATTGCGCGGTGCTTCCGTGATGAGGACCTGCGCGCAGACCGTCAGCCGGAGTTCACCCAGATCGACCTGGAGATGACCTTTCCCCAGCAGTCGACGGTGTTTCGCGTCGTCGAAGGGTTTCTGACAGCAGCGTTCAAGACCGCTGGGATTTCGCTGACCTCTCCTTTTATCCAGATGACGTACGACGAGGCCATTCGGCGATATGGAATCGATAAGCCGGATATGCGTCTGCCGGCACTCGTTGAGTTGAGCGGTGAGTTCACCCCGGAGCTGCGCGAGACGTTGAAGATCGAACAGCATCTGCCTGTGCTCGGATTCGTGGTCCCTGGCGTCGGTGTCCTCAGCGGGACCGCTCGCAAGGGCCTGACCGAGGAGATCCGTGGATTGTTTGGTGACAGTGGACTGGATGTGCTCGACCTTGCGCGGCTGAAGACGAACTCCGCCTTCGCTACGCTTGCCAATGCGATCGAGTCCAAGCTGGCGGCCGAACCTACGCTCGAGAAAGGTGTGACTCCAGAGGACCTCGTAATCGTTGTCACTCCGAAGATTGGAGCGCCGGCGAGGTGGAACCACGATCCCCAGTGGGTCTATAAGCGGGTCGGCGCGCTGCGGTTGGAGCTGGCGAAGAAGTATGCCGACAAGCACAAGCTCTTTGAGCAGACGGGCACTGAGGCAGACTTCAAATTTTTGTGGGTAACCGACTTTCCTATGTATGAGTGGGACGAGGAGACGAAGGTGTGGAACGCCGCGCACCATCCGTTCACCTCGCCGCATGAGGAGGACATCAAGGCCGGGCGGCTTACGAGCGACAAGGGTGCTGTGCGGGCGCTCGCGTACGACATTGTGCTGAACGGGACGGAGCTTGGTTCGGGGTCCATTCGTATTCACCGGAAGGACGTGCAGGCCGAGATCTTCCGGTCGCTTGGTATGTCGGACGCAGAGGCGAAGGAGCGGTTTGGGTTCTTTCTAGATGCGCTGGAGTACGGCACGCCTCCGCATGGCGGGATTGCGCTGGGCCTGGACCGGATTGTGATGATACTGGCTGGTGCATCGAGCCTCCGTGAGGTGATCGCGTTTCCGAAGACGGCGAAGGCGATCGACCTGATGGTCGATGCACCTACGCCGGTGAGCGAACAGCAACTGAGGGAGTTGCATTTGAAGGTCGTGACGCGGAGTTGATGGTTCACCGGATAGAAGACAAGGCTAGGGCCCCAACCGCAAAGCGGGTCATTAACCTTGTCAATCCAACCAGCCAGCTGCAAGCCGACCACCCGCTCTGCCGGAGGCAGAAGCCTGGCCCGCAGGGCGAAGTGACTGATTTAATTGTCTTTGCCTTAGCCTTATTTATTTTTCTGCGTTTTTAGCCCAAAAAACGCATGTCAAGTCCCAAAGCCACCTAACCCATTGCTTACCAACAACATCCTCGTGGCATTTTAGTTCCATTCCAAACGCTATACTGGTTATATAGATCAAAAACAAGCAATCCCCCGAACATCGTTCGGGCTAACTCATTTAGATGCAAAATTTTGGACGTAACTCATCTGTTATGAATATTTTACCGGCCAATACATGCCGTAAATCGATGAATATAAATTACTTACACGCGGGCAATAGGGGGGCCACCCCCCCGAGAGGTGACCGACTAACGCCCAAACGCCATCTGCCCCAGCAGAACAAGGTTCAGCGACAAGATGATAGCCACCGCGCACCACCCCGCCACACGCGTCCGCCGCGCACTCACGAAGCTCCTCATCACAGAAGCCCGGTTGGTGAGTAGCAGCAGAGGGACCAGCGCAAACGGCAGCGTAAAGCTCAACACCACCTGCGACAGAATCAGGATCTTCAGCGGGTCGAGCCCTACGGCAATCACGACGAGCGCTGGAATGATCGTAATCAGCCGCCGCAGGAAGATCGAAAACTTGATGTCCAAAAACCCTTCGATGATCACCTGACCGGCCATCACGCCCACCGTCGACGAGGACAGCCCCGAACATAGCAGCGCCACTGCAAACACAGTAGCGGCAGTCGGTCCCAGCAGTGGTCCCAATGTGTGATAAGCATCCTCGATGCTGGGTGCCGCACCGCTATGGACGAATGCCACCGCCGCCATCACAATCATCGCCGAATTGATCAGCCATGCGCCGTTCATCGCAACGAATACATCGATTAGTTCAAACCGCAGATAACTCCTCCGCCGCGAAGCTCCCTCGATCATCGGTTGCTTTATCAACTCCGCCCGACGCGGTTGCACCAGTGCTGAGTGCAGATAGACCACATGTGGCATCACCGTCGCACCCAACATCCCCACCGCTGCATAGAGACTCCCATGGAAATCTCTCGGATCAAGTGTGGGAACCAGGGTATGGAACGCCGCGAGCCTCCAGTCCGGATGTACTAGAAATACCTCAAACCCGTAGCAGAGCCCGATGACGCCGACGAACCCCATGATGCCACCCTCTAGCCACCGATACCCCGCCAGGTCCAGCGCCAGAATCAGGAACACTGCCACAGCAGACACCAGTCCCGCCGCAAACAGCGTTTCGGTCCGCGACCATCCATGCGCCAGCAGCGGTGGCCCAAACAGCAGATAAAGCCCCAGCGCCGCCCCCAGAAACTCCGCCAGGTCAGTCGCAATCGCCGAAACCTCCGCCGCGACCCACAGAAACAGCGTCATCGGCCGCGAAAAATGCTTCCTGCAGTTCTGCGGCAACGTCAGCCCGGTCACGATCCCCAGCTTCGCCGAAAGGTACTGGATCAGAATGGCCATCGCATTCGACCACAGCAGCACCCACAGCAACCGGTACCCGTACTGGCTCCCCCCCAGAATATTGGTCGCAAAGTTGCCCGGATCGATGTAAGCCACCGAGGCCACAAACGCCGGCCCGAAGTAGGTCCACATCTCGTTCCGCCGGAACTTGGGACCAAAGGTTGGCTTGTCATCGCTAACCAGAATATTAGCCATACCTAAATATTACTTTAATGCTAAGCTAAGTCAAACTTGGCACCAATGAAGAGACCTCTCACCACGCTGCAGCGATCGACCGAAACCAACAGCATAGCCGCCTCCGCGGGCAGCGAAGCCATCGACGACTACCTCAAAGCCATCTTCCAGTTGAGCGGCAGGCCGGAGCGCCAGGTCTCCAGCACCGAGATCGCCGTCCACCTCTCCATCACTCCGGCCTCTGTCACCAACATGCTGCAAAAGCTCGCCGCGCAGGAACCGCCCCTTGTCGTCTACAAGAAGCACCACGGCGTGAAGCTCGCGAAGGCCGGAAAAAAGCGAGCACTCGAAATCGTCCGCCATCATCGCCTCATCGAAACCTTCCTCCACCAGGTCCTCGACTATCCCTGGGACGAGGTGCACCAGGAGGCCGAACGCCTCGAACACTTCATCTCCGAGCGCTTCGAAGAGCGCATCGCGGCCAAGCTCGGCAATCCTGAGTTCGACCCGCACGGCCACGCGATCCCCGCCATGGACGGCTCTCTGCCGAGCCAGGAGCCGCAATCGCTCTCGCAACTCCGCCCCGGCCAGTCCGGAAAGGTCTCCAGCGTCTCCGACAAAGACCCTGAGATGCTTCGCTACCTCGCCTCCCAGGGGATCCGCCCCGGCGTGCGTCTCACTCTCAGCGAACAACTGCCCTTCAAGGGCGCCTTCCAGGTCCGCATCGGGGCCTCGACAAAACCGGCGCTCCTAAGCCACTCCCTCGCCGAAGCGATCTCGGTCGCCGTCAAATAGCCTCAAAGTTTGACTTCAACTCCTGTCATGCCTAGCCTCAAAAGATAGGTCGCGAATCGGGCAGCAACAGGAGTGCGTCAACGGATGAAGGTCCTTGTCATCGGTGGTGGTGGTCGCGAACACGCCTTGGTCTGGGCGCTACGCAAATCGTCTCAAGTAACAGAGGTCCTCTGCGCTCCTGGTAACGGCGGCATCGCCCAGCTCGCCCGCTGCATTCCCGTCGATCCTGGCAACCTACACGAGATGGTCAACATCGTCGCCATCGAGCGGCCCGACCTGACCGTCGTCGGCCCCGAGCTCCCCCTCTCCGTCGGCCTCGTCGACGAGCTCAGCAAACGCGGATTCCGTGTCTTCGGCCCCACTCAGGCCGCGGCCCAGCTCGAGACCAGCAAAGCCTTCGCCAAAGAGTTCATGCAGCGCCACGACATCCCCACAGCCGCCTACGCCCTCTGCATCACGCTCGACGAGGTCCGCGAAGAGCTCGCCCGCTTCACAGTTCCTGTCGTCGTTAAAGCCTCCGGCCTAGCCGCGGGCAAAGGCGTCATCATCTGCAATACCCACTTCGAGGCCGAAGAGGCCGCGGCCCAGATGTTCAGCGGCGTTCTCCTCGGCACGCCGGAGATCGAGATCGTCATCGAAGAGTTCCTCACCGGCGAAGAGCTCTCCTTCTTCGCCCTCTGCGACGGCACCCACGCCATCGAGATCGCCTCCGCCCAGGACCACAAGCGCATCGGCGAAGGCGACACCGGCCCCAACACCGGCGGCATGGGCGCCTACTCTACCGACGGCATAGCCACCCCCGCCATGCGCAACTGGCTCCTCCGCAACGTCGCCCAGAAGGTCGTCGACGGCATGCGCTCGGAAGGCGACCCCTTCAAGGGAGTCCTCTTCTGCGGCATCATGATGACCCCCCGCGGCCCCATGGTCCTCGAGTTCAATACCCGATTCGGCGATCCCGAGACCGAAGCCATCCTCCTCCGTCTCGAGACTGACATCGTCGACCTCTTCAACGCCTCCATCGACGGCACCGCCAATCACCTCACCATCCGGATGCGCCCCGGAGCCAGCGTCTGCGTCATTGCAGCCAGCGCCGGCTACCCTGGCAAATATGTCTCCGGCAAACCCATCCACGGCCTCCGACCTGCCGATCCAGACAAACCAATCGAAGATGTCGTCGTCTTCCACTCCGGCACCGCCATCAAAGACGGCCAGATCGTCACCGCCGGCGGCCGCGTCCTCGCGATCTCCTCCGTGGCCCCCGACCTGCAATCCGCCCTCGACAAGGCCTACGCCGAACTCTCTAAAATCTCCTTTGAAGGTATGCAATTCCGCCGCGACATCGGCTACCGCGCCTTAAGTCAGGAGCCAGCATGACACAACCTGTCCTCACCGCCGAAGAAATTCTCGCCTGGAATGAAAAAACCGCTCAAGGCTGGCGGCAACTCCTCATCAGGCACCCGGAACTTCTTACCCAATCCTGCGATATCGCAGGCACAAAGACCATCGCCGAACTCCTCCAGCACATCGTCGCCGCACAACTCCGCTACGCCGAACGACTCTCCGACCTACCCATCTCTGACTACGCCTCCATTCCCTTCGACTCCGTCGATTCCATCTACTCCACTCACGATCGCGCCACCACCCTCTTAAAACAGCTACTCGTCTCAGACATCAATTGGGACGAGCCGCTGGATTTCACCACCCGCACCATGGGTACGCTCCACTCCAACCGCAAGACCATCCTCTTCCACGCGCTCTTGCACGGCGTCCGCCACTATGCCCAGCTCGCCAGCCTCGTACGCCAGTGCGGCGTCAAGCCGGACTGGCCCATGGACTACCTCTTCATGCATGCAGAGCTCATTGGCGTAACCACGCCGGTCCCGACTAACCAAAGACAATGAC
>DATHQG010000350.1:0-15512 GCA_035483075.1 Edaphobacter sp.
TTCCAATTCCAACGATTCTCTTTCCTCGTAGTGTGCGCAGCCTCTCTATCGGCCCACGTTGGGTGGACGCAGGAAACTCCCGCAGCCGCTCCTGCCGCCCAGGCCACCACGCCTCGCCCGCCCAGAGGGCCGCGACCGAACCCCACCAACATCAAGGCCCTCCCCAAAAACATCACTGGCGACGAGATCAACAAAATCATGCACCAGTACGAGGGCGACCTGGGCGTCGAGTGCGAATACTGCCACGCTCGCAACCAGGAGACCAGGCGCAACGACTTTCCCTCCGACGCGAACCCGGTCAAGGACAAGGCGCGCCTGATGATCGCAATGACCGACGAACTCAACACGAAGTACCTGGCGCAGTTGACCGATCGCAAGTCCACCGACCCCGTCACCTGCGGTACATGCCATCGCGGCATGGCGCACCCCGAAGCATTCGTGCCGAAGCCGCATGAGCACGGCGATCACGCAGCCGCTACCGCCCAGCCGATGCCGCCTGCACCCGCCCATTAGAGCAGCTTTTCGGCCCCTTCATCCGCCCATCACAAACTCGAAGTAAAATTCCTGCATCTCAAAAACCTGAGCTCCCCAATCGAAGAAAACACTGGAGAAAGACATGGCCGTAAAAAAAGCAAGCACCTCAGGCGCACCCCTCACCCGCAAGGTCTTGATCGACCTCCTCAACGAAGACCTTGCCCGCGAGTTCCAGGCCATCATCGCCTACGTCAACTACTCCCAGGTCCTCAAGGGAGCGGCTTACATGAACATCGCCGCCGAGCTCGCCGTCCACGCCACCGAAGAGCTCGCCCACGCCATCACCCTCTCCAACCAGATCGACTACCTCGGTGGCATGCCCACCACCGTCCCAAAGCTCGTCAAGACCTCCGAGAAGGCCGTCGATATGCTCCGCTTCGACCTCGACAACGAAAACGAGACCATCCGCCAATACCGCCGCCGCATCAAGCAATGCGACGAACTCGGCGAGTTCGCCACCGCCGAGCAGATCCGTCAGATCCTCCTCCAGGAGCAGGACCATCAGATCGCCCTCGCCACCGCTCTCGGCATCGAGGTCCCCAACGTAGGCATCGCCGACTAATCAATCACAAAAAAAGATGGCGCCGGATCCCCCGATCCAGCGCCATCTTCCGTTATGCGTCCGAACTATTTATCGATCTTCAAGTTGATATAAAACTGGCTCTTGTTGTCGAACGAGCTGATGTTCTTCACCGAGCTCTTTTTGCCATTGTTCTCGGCCCATATCTCGTAATCCGAGTTCTGCGAGAGCTGCCCAAACCGGTACCCGCCCTGATCATCCGAAAAGTAGCTCTTCACCGAAAGGCTGCGGCTGTCCTTCAGGTACACGACTGCCCCTTTAATCGGCGTATTCGCACCATCTACGACCTTCCCCTGAACAACGCGCTGTGCGGGACCGCGGTCTTGCGCGAAAACGGCTGCGCCCTGCACAGCGACCGAAAAGGCCGTCATGCAACTCGCGCTAAGGACAACTTTGCTGGCAAAAGAACGGAGCGACACAGGAATACACTTCATGGCTTCAGTATAAGGCCCCCCTTGGTCAATGCCCGACGTTACTCATCTTCCTCATCGTCAGTATGCATGGGGTCTTCGTCGTCATAACCCGCTACATCGATCGCCGCCACCTCGAGCGGATCGACTGAGACGATCTCCAGGTCCATCCCGCACTCATCGCACTGGACCGTCTCGCCTTCCTCCACCTCATCGACATCGACGATAATCGGATTATCGCATTCGGGACATACAACAGCCATGATCGAGCCTCCAGGAACTTGGGTCCGTCCACCCACCTACAGCACTACGCTTATAGGATTATGGGAACAGCACTCGCGGACAACCCCCGTTATTTATTTAGCGGCCTTCCCGCCCATTCGTCAAGCATACGATTGCAACAGCATCTCGGTTTCCACACAAGGAGAATTCCAGTGACTGTCGGCCCCCGCTTCCTCACTCATTTCAACCGCCTTACCGCTGTCACCGTCCTGCTCGCCGCCGGCCTCCTCCACGCGCAACAACCCCTCCCGGCCGGCCAGCCCATCCCCCCCGCACCCCCCGATCCCGCCATCGTCGCCGCGCTCCAGCAAGTTTCTCCCGATAACATCCAGGCCATCATCACCAAGCTAGTCAGCTTCAACAACCGCAGCACCCTCTCCAGCATGGACACCGACCTCGCTCCCGGCACAGGCGTAAGCGCCGCCGCCGACTGGATCGAGTCCGAGTTCAAGCGCTACTCCGAGGCCTGCAACGGCTGCCTCGACGTCAAGCGCGACGAGTTCATCGAGCCTCCCGCCACCGGCCCCGCCGCGCGCATCACCAGGCCCACCAAGATCGCCAACGTCTACGCCATCCTCCACGGCACCGATCCCGCCCAGGCCCCGCGCATGGTCCTCGTCACCGGCCACTACGACTCCCGCAACTCCACCAACGGCAACACCCACGATCCCGCACCCGGCGCCAACGACGACGCCAGCGGCACCGCCGTCTCCCTCGAATCCGCCCGCGTCCTCAGCAAATCAAAATTCCCCAGCACCATCATCTTCCTCACCGTCGCCGGCGAAGAGCAAGGCCTCAACGGCAGCCGTCACTTCGCCAAACTCGCCAGGTCCGAAAACTGGCAGCTCGAAGCCGTCCTCAACAACGACATCGTCGGAGGCGACACCACCCCCGGCGCAGTCGGCGCAGACAAGTCCGTCGTCCGCGTCTTCTCCGAAGGCGTCCCCGGCCCCGCCACCCTCGAGCAGCTCCGCCAGATCCAGACCATCGGCGCTGAGAACGACTCTCCCGCCCGCGAACTCGCCCGCGCCATCGTCGACGTCGGCCGCACCTACTTCCACCCTACCTCCCAGCGTCTCTCCGCCGGAGCAGCCGCGGGCCAGGCGCACAACATGGCCATGCGCATGGTCCCTGCCTTCCATCCCGTCATGGTCTTCCGTCGCGACCGCTTCGGCCGCGGTGGCGACCACACCAGCTTCTCCCAGGAGGGCTTCGCCGCCGTCCGCTTCACCGAGTGGCTCGAAAACTTCAACCACCAGCACCAGGACCTCCGCACCGAAAACGGCATCGAGTACGGCGACCTCCTTAAGTTCGACGACTTCAGCTACATCGCCAACGTGGTCCGCCTCAACGCCGCCACCCTCGCCACCCTGGCCTCCGCGCCCGGCCAGCCGCAAAAGGTCGCAGTCCTCGATCCGCCCTACGACACGCGCACCAACCTCCGCTGGGAAAAACCCGCCGGCTTCCCCGCCAACGCCTCCTTCGAGGTCGTCTACCGCGACACCGACCAGCCCGACTGGACCACCTTCGTCCCCGTCGGCGACGCCACCTCCGCCGCGATACCCATCTCCAAGGACAACGTAATCTTCGGCGTTCGCTCCGTCGATCCAGCCGGCCACCGCAGCGCCGCCGTCTACCCCGTCCCACCACCCCGTACGAGACCCGTTCCAGGCACCACACCTACACCAGCACCTTCAACAAATTAGCCCCAACGCCGCATCGCCAGAAACAAGAGCGTGTGGGTCTCCACCAACCACACGCCTTCACCACCCTTTATCGTCTAAGCAGTGCAGTCCCGCCCGCCCGCGCCTATGATGGAATAAGAAAGAAAGCATGCCCCGCTCCGGTCCCATCACGCTCAGCCTCCCAGCATTTGCAGGCGTCACTCGCAAGCTCATCCTTGCGAACGTCGCGGTCTTCTTCGGTCTGCTCCTCCTCGGCTGGCTCACGCCTCACGCCGCACTGCTGCTGCAAAGCCACCTCATCCTCGAACCCCTCGCCGTCGTCCACGGCCAACTCTGGCAGCTCTTCACCTACTCCTTCATCAACGAGGGCATTCTCGGCATCCTCTTCGGCATGCTCACCCTCTGGTTCACAGGCTCGCTCCTCGAACCCTCCTTCGGCGGCCGCTGGCTCACCGAGCTTTACTTCTCCTCCGTCATCGGCGGCGCAATCATCGCGACCGTCTTCTCCTTCACGCGTGTCCTCAATCTCCAACCCATCGACGCCGCCGCCGGTTGCTGGTCCGGCATCTTCGGCCTCCTCGTCGCCATCGCCATGATCTTCGGCGACCAGGAATTCCTCCTCTGGTTCCTCGTCCGCATCAAGGCCAAGTACATGGTCGCCATCTACATCCTCATCGCCATCGCGCTCCTGCTCAAACAAGCCGACAGCTTCGGCGCTCTCCTCCAGCTCTCCGGCGCCCTCTGCGGCTTCCTCTACGTCAAGTTCGCCCCTCGCCGCGGCTTCGCCTTCGGATTCAGCGAGCAGTACTTCGGCCTCCGCAACAACTACTACCGCTGGAAGCGCCGCCGCGCCGCCCGCAAGTTCGAGGTCTACATGCGCAAACAGAACCGCGAGGTTCACTTCGACAAGGACGGCCGCTACGTCGACCCCGACGAGCTCCGCAAAGACCCCAACGACAAACGCTGGATGAACTAGCCAAACGCCATACGAACTAACCAGGCGCAGCGGAACTCCCACCATTCACTGCGAGCCACCAGTCGTTCTTCGCCGCGGGTGGTGGCCCAGGCGAAAGCCCCCTTTTTTCAGCACCATCTCAAGCCCCGGGCCGTCCCATCCGCGCCCTCGGATTCACCCCTTCAGCGCCTCACCCCGGGTATTACCCCTCCATATCGCCCTCAAAACCACCCCAAACCAGCGTTGACCCCACCCCCGGAACACGGTACACTCATTAAGTTTGGCGCTGTAGCCCCTGTGTCTTTATCTCAAGGGTTACAGGGACTCGCGGCAGGGCCTTCTACACACAGCGCCCGGCCGGTTCGATTCAACGCCCCATGCAGCACAATCTATCGGAAGAAAGCGGTCAGCGCTCTACCGCGCCACGCTTGAGGTTTTAGTCATGTACGCAGTCATCCGCACCGGCGGCAAACAGTATCTGGTCTCCCCAGGCGAGAAGTTGAAGATCGAAACCACCGCCCACGAGAACGGCAAGCTCGAGTTCTCCGATGTCCTCGCCGTCAGCGGCGAAGCAGGCAAGTTCGAGTCCGACCTCACCGGAGCTAAGGTCCTCGCGTCCGTCGTCGGTGAAGGCCGCGGCGACAAGATCCTCGTCTTCAAGCTCAAGCGCAAGAAGCAGTACAAGAAGATGCAGGGACACCGCCAGAACTTCGTCGAGGTCAAGATCAACGAGATCCTCGTCAACGGCAAGTCCTTCAAGGAAGAATCAGCAAAATAAGTATCTTCCTGCAAGCGTTTTTCCATATTCAATAGGCGCAAAGGCCCTCGAGGGCAGCGCGAAAGAGGCAATCGAATGGCACATAAAAAAGGTTTAGGTTCTTCTAAAAACGGCCGCGACTCAAACGCCCAGCGGCTCGGCGGCAAGGTATTCGGCGGTCAAACCATCCTCGGTGGAGGCATCATCGTCCGTCAGCGCGGCACCCCGCTCAAGCCCGGCGCCAACGTCGGCCGCGGCAAGGACGACACCCTCTTCGCCAAAGTCGACGGCATCGTCCGCTTTCAGAACAAGGGCCAGCACGGCCGCTTCGTCAACGTCGACCCGGCCGAACTCACCTCAGTCCCGGTCTAACCATAGATCGCCGCACCCAAAAGCCCTGCAGAAGCAGGGCTTTTCTTCGTTAAGTCCAACACGAAGAACAGCAGGCTGGTAACAACGGCCGCATCGTAGCGTCCATCCTTGGACCACTTACAGCTTCGCCGGGTCCTTTGTCTTTGATCTAGTCTTACATCTCACCAGAGGTTCGAATGATGATGCGAGCGTTCGCCGGCATAGTCCTCTTCGCCCTTCTCTCCAGCCCGCTGTCCGCCCAATCAACCGATACCCCGCCCGCCGCCGCGTTTGAGATCGCCGATGTCCACGCGAGCCCGCCTCGCAGGTTTCCCTTCATGGACGGAGGCGCCCTTCGCGGCGACCGGTATATCGTGCACCAGGCCACCATGGTCGATCTCATCGCCGCCGCCTACGGCCTGGATCCGAGCAACGTACAGGGAGGGCCAATCTGGCTGGAAACCGACCGCTTCGACATCATCGCCAAGGCCCCGCCCACAACCTCGAAGGACGACCTCAAACTGATGCTTCAGTCCCTCCTCGCCGACAGATTCAAGCTCGTCATCCACACTGGCAGCGCACCCATGCCGGCCTACGTGCTCTCAGTCGGAAAGGGCAAGCCGAAGCTCAAGGAAGCGGATGACTCAGGCAAGCCCGATTGTCAGTTTCAGGACCCGCCGAAAGACGTCCCGCCCGTCACCGCGCCCTACATTGCCTTCTCTTGCCACAACACAACCATGGAGACATTTGCGAAAGACCTGCACGAGTGGGCCGGCGGCTACCTGACCAATCCCGTGGTCGACTCCACCGGCCTCAAGGGGGCCTGGGACTTCGACATCAAGTGGACCGGCCGCGGCCAGCTCTCAAAGGCCGGCGCCGATGGCATCTCGATCTTCGACGCCGTCGACAAACAACTCGGACTGAAGCTCGACCTGCAGACCGCACCCCGTCCCGTTCTGATCGTTGACAGCGTCAACCAGAAGCCAACCCCCAACCGGCCCGATCTCGAAAAGGTCTTCCCGACGCCGCCACCGGCCCAATTTGAAGTGGCAACGATCAAGCCGAGCAAACCGGACACAGAGTCACGCGGCGGAATCAACGGCGATCAGGTCAACCTTCAAGCCACCAACCTCAAGTTCATGATCACCTTCGCCTGGGACCTCAACCCTAACGATCCCGAGGAACTCGTAGGAGCGCCGAAATGGCTCGATACTGACAAATTCGACATCCTCGCAAAAGTCTCCAGTGACGTTCATATGGATGCCGGCCCAAACGGCCCGCGCATAGCCATCGAAGACCTTCGCCAGATGGTGCGCGCTCTCTTGGAGGACCGCTTCAAGATGAAGACCCACTTCGAAGACCGTCCCGTCTGGGCCTATACCTTGATCGCGGTAAATCCGAAGCTCCGGAAGGCTGACCCGGTAAGTCGTACGAAGTGTAAAGAAGGACCCGGCCCAGATGGAAAGGACCCAAGGACCACAAACCCTGTGCTCAACCGCCTCCTTACATGCCAGAACATGACGATGGAGCAAATTGGCGACGAACTCCAACGCCGCGCAGCGGGATACATCTACGGTCCAGTTCAGGATGGCACGGGAATCAAGGGCTCCTGGGACTTCACCCTGAGCTTCAGCTCCATCGACCAGCTCCGGACCGGCGCGGCCGGGGGCGGAACTCCGTCAACCGACGGATCATCAGCGGCATCGACAGCATCACCGACAGCATCGGACCCAAGCGGTGCCGTCTCCTTGTTCGACGCCGTCAATCGCCAGCTCGGCCTGAAATTAGAAGCAACGACGTCCCGCCCCAGTGCTCGTAATCGATCACATCGAAGAAAAGCCAACCGAAAATTAATGTGCGGGGCCATTCCCGCAAGACATCGCCTTTGCGTATCAGTCTCGGCCGACCCCCTCTTCGAGCCACGCGCAAATGTCTACCTTCTCTCCAGCAGGCGACGCAGAGCCGCCCAGCAGCAGTAGACATCGTTGACAACTCGAAGGTGCATACAAAAAGGAGGCCGTGCCGAAAGCATCAGAAGGGCACGGCTTCAGACCGATCGTAAAGGCATCACCGGAAGGGCCGGACTTCAACCCGATCGTAAAAGCCATCACCGGAGGACATGGCTTCAGACCGATCGTAAGAGCCACCACCGAATGGGCCGGACTTCAGCCCGATGGCCAAAAGCCATCCCGGAAGGGCCGGGCTTCAGCCCGGCCGTAAACCCCGCGCCGAAAGGCGCTTCCGCTCTGCCGAAGGCCGGAGCGAAGCCCGAAGGGCGAAGCGACCCAATAATTGCCTCCGTTTTTGCTCTTGTTCTTGCCTTTGCATTCAATTTCGGCCATTTTCCGCAAAAAAATCACAAACTGCACCGCAAAAAAAGCACTTACTTCTTCGGCCAGTATTCGTCCCGAAGCCGAGTCTGCCGCGTCTCCATCGGGACCGCGACGCCGTTGATATAAACCTGCTTCACGCTCGTGCGCACGTCCAGCGGATCGCCGTCCGCAATCACGACATTCGCGATCTTGCCCACATCGAGCGAGCCAAGCTTATCGCCCAATCCGAACGCCTCCGCCGCGTTCAGGGTGATCGACTTCATCGCCTCGTCATACGGCAGCCCATACGCCACCGCAAACCCGGCCGAATATGGCAGGTTGCGCGAGTTGCTCACGTTATACGAAGCGAGGATGACCTTCACGCCGCGTTTTGCCAACTCGCCCGGCAAGCTGTAGACCGCGTCATATCGCTCATTCGCCTCGGGCAGATCAAAGATCGGCCCAACGATCACCGGCACGTGGTAAGAGGCGATCTTGTCCAGCACGTCCTGCGCCCGAGTCACATGGCTCAGAATCACCTTCAGGTGAAACTCCTGGGCAAACGCCATCGCCGTCTCGACATCATGCCCGTCATAAACACCGAGCACCACCGGCTTCTCACCCTTGAGATAAGGGACCAGCGCCTCGTTCCGCAGGCTGTTCGAGCCCGCCGCGCCGCGACCACTAGCCGCTGGAGCCGCCGCACTATCATCGCCCGCCGCTGGCCTCGCCCGCCGCGCCATAGACTCCTGCGCATCGAGCAGTGCCTGTCGCATCTGAGAGATCTCACCCATGCGCGTCGCAGGGTAGTGTCCGCCAGTCGGTCCAGCCGCCTCACCCCGTGCACCCCGCTTGGGGGCCTGTCCAAAATTCATCGCCAGCGCCACGTCCTTCACCATCAGCATCGAGTCGCGGTCGCGCCCGGCAAGCTGAATAAAGCTGTCCTGCCCTGGGATCGTGTCCGTATCGGCCGGCGCAACGATCGCATTGGTGATCCCATTGAACCGAGTGATCGGAATATGTTCGCTCTCAGCGTGGAACGCGTCATAGACATGCATCTGAGGAAAGATCTCCTCACTCGGCTCGACCGTGTCATTCGTCATCCGGTCAGCAGCGATCTCCGACAACCCCAGCCGCGTCTCCGAATCGATCAAACCCGGATAGACCGTCATCCCCTTCGCATCCACGATCGTCGCACCCTTAGGCACCTTCACCGAAGCTGCCGTTCCAACCGCCGAGATCTTCCCACCCTCAATCAACACCACACCGTTCTCGATCACGCCATGCGAGACCGTCAACACCTTGCCACCCGTAATCGCAATCGTACCGGGTCCCGGCGTAACGTCCACCATCGGCGCCTGCGCCAATAGGGCGGCGGGACCGAAAATCAAAGAAACCAAAAGCGTCCAAAGCACAGCAAATCTATCCACAAAGAAGTTCTTCAGCATTAGTTCTCTCCCTGGTCGTCATCATCATCTTCACCCGCGCCAAATCCGCTGCCGTGCATCACGCCCGTAAAGTGCGTCGTGCCAAATCCCGGCAGACTGCTGTCGAAGAACAGATCGCCATCGATGTAAACCTTCTCGGCCCGAGCATAGGTTGAAAGAGGGTCCATGTTCCAGATCACGACATCGCCGTCCTTACCCACATCGAGCGAGCCGGTCTTGTCGTCGATCCCCATGATCCACGCCGGATTCAGCGTCACCATTGTGATCGCCTCGTCCTCCGTCGCTCCGCCATAGTGGACCATCTTGCCCGCCTCCTGGTTCAGCCGGCGAATATGGTCGTTCGAGTCGCTCTTCAGCGCTACGCGAACGCCCTCGCGCATCGACATCACCGCGTTCCACGGAATGCCGTCCCACATCTCATACTTTCCGCCATACCAGTCCGTAAACGTCGCGATCCCAGTTCCGTCCGCGGCGATCTTGCCGCCGACCTTATACATCTCCAGTGCATGGTGAAACGCACGGATCTTGTATCCGTACTCCTTCGCCATCGCCTCCTCGGTCAGGAACTCATCAGCGCGATAGCAGTGGATCTGCACCAGTAGCTTGCCCCGCAGAATGTCCGCCAGCGCCTCCAGCTTCAGGTCGCGATGCGGCGGCCGCGCGTCCTTATCGCCCTTCGCGACCTTCTCGTTGTAAGCGTCCCACTCCCTCCGATAGACCTTAGCGTCCTCAAACGACTGCCGCATCACCTCGAAGTTGCCCATGCGAGTCGAAGGCAACTGGTTCCTCGTGCCATACACCCGCTTCGGGTTCTCGCCGCTCGCAAACTTGATCGACTGCGGCGCGTTAGGAAACAGCATCTCCTCACGCGACAACCCAAACTTGTTCTTAATCACGACCGCCTGTCCACCAATCATGTTGGCCGACCCATGCAGCAGCAGCTCCGAGGTCACACCGCCAGCCAGCGCCAAATAGAGCGCCTTGTCCCGGTTGTCGAAGGCATCGATCATCATCATGCTCGGCGTGATCGGGCTCGTCGCCTCGTTCACATCGTCGCCCAGCGCTGAATGCGAGTGAGGGTCGATGATTCCCGGCGTCACATACTTGCCCGTCGCATCGACCACCGTCGCGCCTGCCGGAGCGCTCACGGTCGCGCCGACCCCGGCGATCTTGCCGTTATGCACCCAAACGGTTCCGTGCTGGATCGTGCCGTGCGAGGCAGTCATCACAGTCGCGTTCTTGATGACCAGATCGGCCGGCGCGGTCGAGCTTTGGGCAGTGCCGGCTACAGAGAACACGAAAGCACCCGCAATCACAGACGCAGGTGCAAATCTACGAACAGAGGGACTCATCAGAGACTATCTCCTGAAGAAAGAGGCTAAAAGGAATTCCACGATACTAGCACGAGGCTATGCAGAAACAAAAAGCTGCAACCGATCGCTAAGCACGCGTCATTCCTGTCTCTCCAGTCGGTATAGAACCGATTGTCTTTTTGGTACACGGACACCCCTTGGACACCTGTTTTGGTGTTTCGGCAGCTATCCATCGGAGTTCAGTTCATAGCGGAATATTTCCATGCTTCTTGGCAGGATTTTTTTCCCGCTTCGTCGCCAGCATGTCCAGCGCAGAGTTCAGCCTTCGCCGGGTCTCGCTTGGCCGAATGACAGCGTCAATGTATCCGCGCTCGGCCGCAACGTAGGGGTTCGCAAACCGTTCACGAAATTCGTCCACCTTCTCCTTGCGCGCCTCCGCCAGCACAGCCAGCTTCTCCTCTTCCGTAAACGCTTTGCCCTGCGGCCACATCGCCTCAGCTTGCCGCATCATGACATCCAGCTCACGCTTATAGACGATGTTTACCGCACCCTCCGGCCCCATCACCGCAATCTCGGCCGTAGGCCACGCCAGATTAACGTCCGTACGCAGATGTTTTGAACTCATCACGCAATACGCCCCGCCATAGGCCTTGCGCGTGATCACCGTCAGCTTCGGCACCGTCGCCTCTGCAAATGCATACAGCAGCTTCGCGCCATGTCGAATGATGCCGCCATGCTCCTGCTGTATGCCTGGCATAAATCCCGGCACATCTTCAAACGTAATCAGCGGGATATTGAACGCATCGCAAAACCGCACAAACCGCGCACCCTTCACACTTGCGTTGATGTCCAGTACCCCGGCAAGAAACGCCGGCTGGTTCGCCACAATCCCCACAGTACGGCCCGCCATCCGAGCAAAGCCAACCACTATGTTCCGCGCAAAGTGCTCCTGCACTTGAAAGAAATACCCATCGTCCACCACACGCGCGATCACATCGACCATGTCATACGGCTGGTTGCTCTCCGTCGGAATAATCGTGTCTAACGCGACATCGGCGCGGGCCGGATCGTCCTGCGTGGCCTTCCGCGGCGGACTGTCAAGGTTGTTCGAAGGCAGAAAACTCAGCAACTCGCGCACCGTCGCCAGGCACTCCTGATCATCATGCGCCATAAAGTGCGCCACACCGGAGATCTCATTGTGCGTCACCGCTCCGCCCAAAGCGTCCTTCGTCACGTCCTCATGCGTCACCGTCTTGATGACGTCCGGCCCCGTTACGAACATATAGCTCGTCTTTTCCGTCATCACTGTAAAGTCGGTAATCGCCGGCGAATACACCGCACCTCCAGCGCACGGCCCCATAATCGCCGAGATCTGCGGCACCACACCACTAGCCAGCGTATTGCGCAGAAAGATGTCCGTATACCCTGCCAGCGAAACCACACCCTCCTGGATCCGCGCCCCGCCTGAATCGTTCAACCCGACCACAGGCGCACCCACCCGCATCGCCATATCCATGATCTTCACGATCTTCGCAGCGTTCGCCTCCGACAGCGATCCGCCGAACACGGTAAAGTCCTGCGCGAAACAGAACACCACGCGCCCATGCACTCGCCCATATCCCGTGATGAACCCGTCCCCTGGAACGCGTTGCTCTGCCATGCCAAAGTCTGTCGCCCGATGCGTAACAAACTTGTCCGTCTCCTCAAACGTTCCCTCGTCCAGAAGGAAGTCGATCCGTTCCCGCGCCGAAAGCTTTCCCGCCTTGCGCTCTCTCTCCCGTCTCTCCGCCCCGCCACCCTCTTCAGCGATGGCATGACGCGCCGCAAGCTCTGCGAGGTTACGTTGATGGGGGTCGGGTTTTGCTGCGGAAACGGTGTTCGGAACGGGACGCTCGGCTGTAGCCATAGAACGAGATTCTAGCAGCGCGTCACATCGCCGGTCTGGTCAGCGCCTCGAAAGGGCCTCGCGCAGCAAAGTCGCTACAATCGACATCAAACATCCGCAGGAGCGTGCCCAAATGTTCAAGTCGAACAACTGTGTCGCCATTCATCTCGTAGACATCACCGCTGCGGAGAACTTCTACACCAACGTGATGAAGTTCACCCTGTTGACCAGGTCCGAGGCGTACCTCGAGTACGACACAGGGCACTTCCTTCTCTACGTAAACCGTGATCTGGACACACGACCGCCCATTCCAAGCTTCACCGTCAAAGACATTGGCGCAGCCAGGCAAGCGCTATTGGATAACGGCTGTACCATCCTGCGCGAAGACAGAAATTCGCTCTACTTCCGCGACCCCTTCGGCATCACCTACGACGTGATTGAAGGCAAATAAAAAGCGAATATAATTGCTCCACACAGCCTGTGCCGATCCCCGCCCATCCCGACCGCTTTGTCTACCTGCACATCGACCTGAACAGCTTCTTCGCGTCGGTCGAGCAGCAGCTCCACCCCGAATACCGCGGCAAGCCCCTCGCAGTCGTCCCCACCAAGGCCGACACCACCGTCTGCATCGCCGCCAGCTATGAAGCCAAGGCCTTCGGCATCAAAACCGGTACCCAGGTGGGCGAAGCCAAAAAGATGTGCCCCGAAATCGTCCTCATCGAAGGCAGCCACACCGAGTATGCCAAATACTCCCACGCCATCACGGAAGCAGTCGACCGCGCCTGCCCCGTCTCCCATAACCCTTCGATCGACGAGATGGTCTGCCAGCTCATGGGCCGCGAGCAGGAGCCGCCCCGCGCCCGCAAGATCGCCCTCGAAATCAAACAGTCCATCTACAAAAACGTCGGCGAAGCCCTGCGCTGCTCCATTGGCATGGCCCCCAATCGCTACCTCGCCAAAATCGCCAGCGATATGCAGAAGCCCGATGGCCTCATCGGCCTTCTCCCCTCGCAACTGCCCCGGGCCATCGCCCACCTCGAACTGCGCGACCTGCCCGGCATAGGCGCTCGCACCGAACTCCGCCTCAACAACAAAGGCATCACCACCATGGAGCAGCTCCTCGCACTCGATCACCATCAGATGGGCAAGCTCTTCGACTCCGTCTGGGGCAACCGCATGTACCACTGGCTCCGCGGCGCCCAGACCGAAGATGCATCAGGCAACAACGTCACCCAGGCCGAAGTCCAAAAGTCCCTCGGCCACTCCCACGTCCTCGCACCCGAGTACCGCTCCCCCGAAGGCTCCTGGGCCGTCGCCCACAAGCTCCTCCACAAGGCCGCCATGCGCCTCCGCATGGAGCACTTCTACACTGGCTCCCTCGCCGTCACCATCCGCTACCAGCTCACACGCGATCAAGCCGAACGCACAAAATCAAAGAAACACTACTCCGGCATCAAGCACTCAGGCTGGGGCATGGAGGCACGCTTCCGCGACTGCCAGGACACTCTGACCCTGCTCGAAGTTCTGCGCTCGCTCTGGTCGCAGCGTCCGCAAGGCCCCGAGTTCCAAAGACCCTTCTTCGTCGGCATCACCATGCGCAATCTCGTCCCCGAAGACGAACACCAGGCTGAACTATTCGCCGACCCAAACAACCGCGCCGATCTCTCCGCCACCATGGACAAGCTCAACCTCAAATACGGCCACACCACCCTCCACTTCGCCGGCATGCTTCCCGCCCGCGAATCCGCCCCCACCCGCATAGCCTTCACCCAAATCCCAGTCCAATACGGCGTCGACTACATGTAGGCAACCTCGAACATAATCACCACCCCTCTTGAAAGGCCGGCAAATATGCCCACTGTAAGACTCTGGACCGACGCCGAAGTCTCTACCGACCCACGCATCAAAGCCATCTTCGACGACATCCGCGCCACCCGAAAATCCGACTTCGTCAATAACTTCTGGCGAGCTCTCGCCAACCAACCAGAACTCCTCGAACGCACCTGGTCCAGCATCAAGCAGGTCATGATCGCACCCGGGGCCCTCGACCCTCTGACCAAAGAGCTCATCTACATCACCGTCTCCACCATCAACAGCTGCAGCTATTGCATCCACTCCCACACCGCCGCAGCTCGTGCCAAAGGTCTCACAGACCAGCAGCACGCCGAACTCCTGGCCGTCATCGGAATGGCCTCCGAGACCAACGCCCTCGCAACCGCACTGCAAATCCCCATCGATCCCGAATTTCTAATCGAATAGAAGAATGACCCGCCACCCCTACATCGGTCGCCTCGCCCCAAGCCCCACCGGCCTGCTCCATCTAGGCCATGCCGCCACGTTCCATACGGCCCACCAACGGGCCCAGGCCGCCGATGGCACGCTGCTCCTCCGCATCGAAGACCTCGACACACAACGCTCAAAGCCGCACCTCACCGAAGCCATCCTCGAAGACCTCGCCTGGCTTGGCGTCGCTTGGCAACCACCGGTTCTCTACCAATCCCAACGCCTTTCCCTTTACCGCGAAGCCCTCGACCAACTCCTCATCACCGGACACATCTACCCCTGCCATTGCAGCCGCAAAGACCTCGCCGCCATGATGCACGCTCCTCACGAAGACACCGACGACGAACCCGTCTATCCCGGCATCTGCCGTCCCGCTCTCGACAAGCAGCAACGCGAAACACCCTTCCAGCCAAACATCAACTATCGCTTCCGCGTCCCCGACGGCGAAACGATCACCTTCGTAGACAAAAACCTCGGCCCCCAGTCCTTAGCCGCAGGCAAGGACTTCGGTGACTTCCTTGTTTGGCGCAGAGATGGTCTCCCCAGCTACCAGCTAGCCTGCGTAGTCGACGACGCCGGCACCGACATCACCGAAGTAGTCCGCGGTCGCGACCTCCTCAAGTCCACCGCCCGCCAGATCCTTCTGCAACGCGCGCTCATGCTTTCCACACCGGCCTACTTCCACACCCATCTCCTCACCGACGAACAAGGTACGCG
>DATHQG010000351.1:0-5301 GCA_035483075.1 Edaphobacter sp.
AAAGCACGCCTCCTCAAACCCCATCCGCCGCCCCAATTCACCGAACAGAGCCACATTGCTCTTCGCTTCGCCCAATGGCGCAATCGCCCGCTCGTTCACCTGCGCGAACAGATGCCCGTAGGCCCCCTGCACGTCCTTCACCTCAAGAAACGTCGGCGCAGGCAGCAGAACGTCCGCATAGTCGGCTGTATCGGTAAAGAACTGCTCATGCACTACCGTGAACAGGTCATCGCGCACCATCCCGCGCAGCACATCGTTCTGGTTCGGGGCCACCGCCGCAGGATTCGAGTTATAGACAAACATCGCCTTCACAGGCGGCCCATCCTTCTTCGCTCCACTGCCGAGCGACGTCAGCGCCTGCCCCAGCTGGCTCATGTTCACCACACGCGACGCCCTTCCCAGTGGACTCGACATCATCAGCTCCGGCATCTCGAGGGCCTCGCCGTTGAACGGAAATGACCCTGATGTCGAAAGCTGCAAACCTCCGCCTTTGTACTTCCAGGCCCCGGTCAGCAGAGGCAGCATACACACGGCCCGCGTCCCCGCGCCGCCAAACTCGCTGCGCTGAATCCCATAGTTCAGCCGGATCGCCGCCGGGCGCTTCGCGCCGGCACGGCCAGCCGTCGCATACGCTCGCGCCAACCGCACAATCGTCTCGGCCGAGATCCCCGTAGCAGCTGCTATCTTCTCCAGCGAATACTCCGAACGGAGCGCATGGGTCCTCAGCTCGTCGAACCCGGTCGTGCACCGTGCGACATACTCGCGGTCTTCCAGCCCCATGCTCAGAATTACGTGCATCATCCCCAGGGCCAGCGCCGAATCGGTCCCCGGATTGATCACCAGATGCTCGTCCGCCAGCGCGGCGGGCCGCGTCCGATAAGGATCGATCACCACCAGCTTCGCGCCCTTGCGCCGCGCCTCTTCGATGAACGGCCACAGGTGCACGTTGTTCCCATGGACATTCGCGCCCCACGCAATGATCAACCCCGCGTGGGCAAAGTCCTGTGGCGGGGTCCCCAGCTTGATCCCGTACACGCTCTTCAGCGCCACACCGCCCGCCTCGGAGCAGATCGTCCGGTCCAGCTGCGAGGCACCCAGCCGGTGAAAGAACCGCCGGTCCATCGACCCATACCCCAGCTTTCCAATCGTCCCGGCATAGCTGTATGGCAGGACGCTCTCAGGCCCAAACTCGGCCGCGATCTCTTTGAGCTTTGCCGCGATCTCATCCAGCGCCTCGTCCCAGGAGATCCGCTCAAACGCCTCAGTCTCTCGTCCTTGCGGCAACGGCCCCTTCCGCACCCCGGCCCTTCGCCGCATCGGATATAGCAGCCTGTCCGGCGAATACACACGGTCAAGATACTTCGTTACCTTCCCGCACAAAAATCCACGTGTGACAGGATGCGACGGGTCGCCCTGCACCTTAACTGCCCGCCCAGTTGCCTCATCCACCGTCACCAGCACGCCGCATGAATCGGGGCAGTCATGTGAACACACCGCATGAACGACCTTCATCGCGTCCAAACCGGCCCCCGGTCCTGCGAAAGTTGTACCCATGGAGTGATTCTAGTTCAGCGAAGTGCACTCACCCAATCAATCTCCGTTGTATGCTTCTGCCAAGACGAAAGACACGACCAGGCGACAACCACCATGTCCCATCACGTCTTCAACCCGGCCCGCCTTGAATCCTTCTCCGACGGAGTCATCGCCGTCATCATCACCATCATGGTGCTCGAGTTCAAGGTCCCACACCAGGACGGCATTGCAGGCCTCCGCTCCGTTCTTCCCACACTGTGCCTCTATCTCATCTCCTTCGCATTTACTGGGATCTATTGGGTAAATCATCATCACCTCGTTCACCGCACCGACGAGACCGACGAACTCATCCTCTACGCCAACCTCGGCTTTCTCTTCTGCCTCTCTCTCTTGCCCTTCTTCACCTCTTACGTCCTCGACAAGAAGATGGACTCCTTCTCGGTCGCCCTCTACGTCGCCTCCATGATCGTCACGGGCTTCAGCTTTCTTCTCCTGCGTCTGGCCATCAGCCGCCGTCTGCGCCACACGGACAAGCTTGAGGCGGAGGACACTGCAGTCGAGCGCAAGAACTGGCTTTCACTCTTCGTCTACCTCCTGGCAATCCCGCTCGCGTACCAGCACCCGCACCTGGCTCTCGGCCTCGTCGCCTTCGTCACCGTAATCTGGGTCACCCCGACCACGGGCATAAAGCCCCGCGAAGAACGTCCTCGCAACGAGCGCGGCTAGAGGGTACATTCAGCCGATGCCGTCGTCATCCCAACCTTTTGTCTGGCCGACAGTTGCCCGATCGTCTACTATCAATCCGACCGCATATCACGCGCGTTCTATGAAACAGCCGTTAACAACAAAATCGAACAGAGTAACTTCCCTTCGAGATCAAATATGAAGCTTCGTTTCCCTCTCCATTTCGCCGTCGTCTTCTTCACCCTCCTGACACCAGCCATCCTGTACGCGCAGACGCCGGACCCGCTCCACACCGCCTCCCGCCAGGAGCTCAACATAATTAAGGTCCTTTTGGCCCAGGAGAACGCCTGGAACAAGGGCGACCTCACGGCCTTCGCCGACACCTTCAAGGACTCTCCCGACACCCTCGTCATTACCCATCAGGTCTCCCGCGGCTTCGCCGGCCTGCTCGACGAGTACAAACACGACTATCCCAACAAGGCCGCAATGGGCACTCTCGCCTACTCTGACCTTGAGGTCCATCCCCTCGATGAGAACTTCGCCGTCGTCGTCGGCAAATACCACCTCGAACGCAGCAAGAAAGACGGTGGCATCGCCGAAGGCCTGTTCTCCCTCGTCCTGGAGAATACCGACAAAGGCTGGAGGATCATCGTCGACCACACCACCTAATTCATCAGATGACGGCTTCCTGAATCTGCTCTAGTCGCTGGCCCCTACTCGTCACCTGCACTGCTCAGTTCGCGGATCAACCCCTCCAGCTCAATCCGCACCCTCGCGTCGAGGTTCGAAAACAAAAAGCCCGCCCCCTTTGTCCTCATCATCCTGATCGTGGCATCACATTGAAACACTCGATCGTCCACCCGAAACACCATCTCCACCGGCGTCCCCGGCGCCAATCGTAGCCGGGCTTCCGTCTCCACATAGCACCCACCAGCGCTGACATCGAGCACCCTCCCGCGAAACAGCATCGTTCCGTCCTTCACGATCACCTCGGCCCAGGCGTCCACGGCATAGCGCGTGTCCTTTCTCCGTTCCACTGTCCCTTCCTTGGCGACTCTCCGCCTCTCTCCATGCGCCTCGAACTCGTCCACTCTCGGCTCAAGCTCAGCCATCTCAGTCACCTCACACACACCAGTCCCTCCGATCATCGGCGCGAATTGTAAAAACTTGAGGAACGAGTCATTTGAACGCTTTCATTGAATCGACGCTCCGATGTATCTTCGACGATGATGCAAAGGACAATTACACGATGATTCAAGCGATCTCCCGCCGTCGGTTTCTCGGCACCGGCGTTGCGGCGGCCACGGCCGCGTGCTTCAATCGCAGCGCCCTGTGGGCCCAGGCGCCCCCAGCCCAGCAAGCGACGGACTTCGTCACAAAGTCACGCGCTGCCAATGCTAACAACAAGATCACCACCACTCCCCTTCGCCGCAACGTCACTTTCATCGGCGGGGCCGGCGGCAACATCGCCCTTCTAACCACAAAACACGGAAAGCTCCTCGTCGACTCAGGCTACTCCTCCTGCCAGTCCCAACTGGCCGCTGCGCTCGTGGCCATCAACGCCGACCCTATCAGTGTCCTCATCAACACCCACTGGCACATCGACCACACCGACGGCAACGACTGGATGCACTCCGCCGGCGCCACTATCTGGGCCCATGAGAACACCCGCTACCGCATGTCCTCCACCCAGCACATCGCGGCGTTCGACGCCACATTCCCACCCGCTCCCACCGGCGCTCTTCCAACCATCCTCTTCAACACTTATCGCTCGCTTTCAGATGGCGAAAACACCCTCAAGCTCACGCACTACGAGCCGGCCCACACCGACACCGACCTTTCGGTCTACTTTACCGAGGCCGACATCTTCCACTGCGGCGACACATGGTTCAACGGTTTCTATCCCTTCATCGACTACTCGACCGGAGGCAGCATCAACGGCATGATCGCCGCGGCCAGCCAAAATCTCGCCGCCGTCACCGACAAGACCATCATCATTCCCGGCCACGGCCCCGTCGGCAACCGGGCGCAGCTCAACGAATTCCATGACATGCTCATCGGCGTTCGCGACAACGTCGCCAAGCTCAAAAAAGAGGGCAAGTCCCTGGACGAGACCGTCGCCGCCAAACCGACCGCCGCCTATGACGAGAAGTGGGGCCAAAAGCCCGCAGCATTCATCGGCTACGTCTATCAAGGCGTCTAATCGATTCGCCATCAAGAAAAGGGTCGAGCAAATTGCTCGACCCTTATTTGCGCCGGAGGGACTCTTCGCCCTGCAGGCAACTGTCAAACCGTCATAATCTCTTTTTCCTTCGCCTTGCACAGGTCCTCGATCCGCTTGATCTCAAGGTCGGTCAACTGCTGCACCTCATCGCTTGCTCTTTTCTCGTCATCGGCGGAGATCAGCTTGTCCTTCGCTGCCTTCTTGATCTGGTCGTTCCCATCGCGCCGAATATTTCGGATTGCGGTCTTATGGTCCTCCAACGTCTTATTCAGCTGTTTCACTACTTCTTTGCGACGCTCCTCGGTCATTGGCGGCACGGGCACGCGAATCACCTTCCCATCGCTCATCGGATTCAGCCCTGCATTGGACGTCCGAATCGCCTTCTCGATCGCCGACACCATTCCCATGTCGTACGGCTGGACCAGAATCAACGTCGGCTCCGGCGTACTCACCTGACCCATCTGCGCCACCGGCGTGTCCGTGCCGTAGTAGTCCACATTGACATGGTCGAGCATATGCACATTCGCCCGTCCCGTCCGCGCCGACAGCAGATGCCCACGGAAGTCCTCTACCGTGCTGTCCATCTTTGACTTCAGTTGCTGGTGTGTTGCCTTCAACGCCGGGTTCCCGGCCATAAACGATGCCATTACAGTCTCCTCTGGTGCAACCGATATTTTACAGAGACGTTTCAGGCCGTGCGAGGAGAGTCCCGGAAAATCCTCGCTCTACGACTCGTCGTCCTCCGACTCTGTCTCGACCGGCCCCAACCCCATCCCCCGATTCGGCTTCTTTTTGCGCGTCGGATAAGCCTTCGCCGCCACCGGAGGTGCCATCGCCTCCTTCACCAGGACTTCGATTCC
>DATHQG010000352.1:0-28362 GCA_035483075.1 Edaphobacter sp.
CCTGACACCTGAGGGACGTGGTGCTGACATTGTCATTGAGGCTGTGGCTAGCCCGGCAACGTGGGAGTGGGCGGTCGATATGGTGCGAAAAGGCGGAGTCGTCAACTTCTTCGGCGGACCACCCAGTGGAACGAAGGTGCAGCTGGATACGAACCGTCTGCACTACGGCGATATCACGCTGAAGGCGAGTTTTCACCATACCCCGGCAACGTGCCGGACGGCGTTTGGCCTGGTCACGAGTGGACGGTTCAAGTGCTCTGATTACATCACCGGCCATGCGGTACTGGACGAGGTGCCTGCTATCTTTGCGCGAATGATGGGTCGGGGCGGGTCTCGGGAGATTAAGACTGCGGTCTTTCCAGGGGGGGTGCCGCGGTGAGCGACGGGATTGTGATGCAACATGCGCTGCTGGGCGCACCGCCGGAGTACCTGACCCCGTTGGAACGGCCGACACTTGCGGAGGCGCAGGCCTGGTGTCGTGATCTGGCGACGAGGCATTATGAGAACTTCCACGTCGCGACCTTCTTCCTGCCACGCAAGGCGCGACCTCACTTTGAGAGCATCTATGCGTATTGCAGAGTGGCCGATGACCTGGGCGATGAGGTCGCCGACCCTGCGGTTGCGACTCGTCTGCTTGATACGTGGGGCTTGATGTTGGACGAGTGCTATGACACACCGGAAAGGTCGATGCATCCGGTCTTCGTGGCGTTGCATGAGACGGTTCGCGAGTGTGGTCCGCCTCGACAGCTATTTGCAGACCTGCTGTATGCCTTTCGGATGGACCAGGTGAAGACGGCGTATGAGAGCTGGGCGGAGTTGTTGGAATACTCGCACTATTCGGCGAATCCTGTGGGACGACTGGTTCTCTGGATCTGCGGGTATCGGGAAGAGGGGCTCGGACTACTCTCGGATAAGGTCTGCACGGCACTGCAGCTGGCGAACTTCTGGCAGGACGTAGTCGAAGATGCGGAGCGCGGCAGGCGCTATCTTCCTGGCGAAGCGATGGTGTGGTTTGGAGTCGATGAGGGGCAGATTGAGGGACGAGTTTTCACGCCGGAGTTTCGCGCGATGACCGAGAGTCTGGTGGCGCGGACCCGCGAGATGCTACTTGAAGGCGGGGAGATCAGTAAGCATGTCGACAAGGAACTGGCGGTCGTGCTCGACCTGTTTCGCAAAGGCGGGGAGGCGATTCTCAACGGCATTACGGCGCAGGATTTCGATGTGCTGCGAGGACGGCCGGTCGTGTCGAAGGCAAGGAAACTAGGGCTGCTGATGGAAGCGTTCGTTGGCAAGCTGCGCGCGGGGATGGCGACGTGACGACAGCCGAGGCCTATGCTGTTTGCCGTACGATTGCACAGCGGGAGGCGAAGAACTTTTACTACTCCTTTCGCGTGCTGCCGGTGCATAAGCGGAACGCAATGTGTGCGGTGTATGCGTTTATGCGTCGGGCGGACGATATCTCCGATGATGAATCGCTCCCGATTACAGAACGGCGTGAGGTGATGTCGCAATGGCTGGAAGCGTGGCGGGACGCGAGGCGAAGCGGTGTCTCTGATGACCCCGTGTTCCTTGCGCTCAATGATACGCAGAAGACGTTTGCAATTCCTGATGTCTTGCTGGAAGACCTGGTTCGGGGTACGACGATGGACCTCGAGGAGAACCAATCCGACGTCGTTGTTGTGAACGACACTGCGGTTACAAAAGATGGAAACATAACGCAAACGTTCCAGATATACGAGAATTTTGAGGGTCTGTATCGCTACTGCTATCTCGTGGCGTCTGTAGTGGGACTCGTCTGCATTCGTATCTTTGGGTATAGCGATCCTCGGGCAGAGACGCTTGCGGAACAGACAGGCGTTGCGTTTCAGTTGACGAATATCTTGCGCGACGTGAGCGAAGATGCGGAGCGTGGGAGGATCTATCTTCCATTGGAAGACCTTGAGGCAAATCAGGTCGCAGTCGAACACATCGTATTGGCTACTCGGAATATATGGAAACCTGAGAATGTAACCAAACTGCTTGCGCTGGAGGCCTCACGGGCAAAGAACTTTTATGCCGCGGCCGAGAAACTTTTGCCTTTGATCGATCGGGACAGCCGAGCGGCACTATGGGTCCTGGTGAAGATCTACCGAGGTCTTCTTGAACGAATTATCGCGAGGAACTACGACGTCTTTTCTGAGCGTGTGAGTGTGCCGACCTCCCAAAAAATGATGATCCTTGCGCAGGGGATAGGGATGGGTGTGCGCAATCGGGTGAGCTTGTGAACCAGGAGACCTGCGATGTCATCGTTGTCGGGGCAGGCGCGGCCGGGTTGTCGGCGGCGGCTGCGCTGACTGGGGTGGGCAAGAATGTGACGGTGCTCGAGCGGAAGCCTTACGTTGGCGGGCGCGCTTATTCTTATGACCATCCAGCGCTTGGCGAGGTGGTTGACTCGCAGCATGTGCTCCTCGGTTGCTGCACCAATTTGATCGAGCTGTGTGAGCAGGCAGGGAGTGCGGACAAGATTCGCTGGTACGACGAGCAGACGTTTCTGGAGCCGAATGGAAGGTCGAGTACGATTGCTGCCAGCGTTCTGCCGGCGCCGTTGCACTTTGCTCCGAGCTTTGTCAGCATGTCTACCCTCGGTTGGAAGGACAAGTTGGGGATGGCGCGCGGGCTGACGGAGTTCTTCCGTAGTTATCCCGCGGAGGACAACGAGAGCGTGGAGCAGTGGTTGAAGCGGACCCGACAGACGGAGCGCTCGATCCGGCACTTTTGGAACCCTGTCCTGATGGCGACGCTCAACGACAAAGCCGCGCATTGCTCGACGCGTTATGCAGGGAAGGTCTTTCATGAGCTTTTTATTAAATCATCGACGGGCGGCCGGCTGGGCATTCCCACGGCCCCGCTGAGCGAGTTTTACGCGGCCATTGCCCGCCTGATTGAGGTCCGTGGCGGAACGATCCAGCTGAGGGCCAGCGTCGAGGCGATCACGCAGCAGCCGGATGGCCGCTGGCGCATCAGTGTTGCGGATCGAGACTACGTGGCCGACTCCATCGTGCTCGCAGTGCCGTTTGAGCAGACCCAGAGGCTGCTGCCTGCCGTGAGGCTGAATGATCACTTCGCAGGTTTGGCGCTCAATACGCGGGACCAGTTGGAGCTCAAGCTGGCCCGGCAGTTGCATTCGCCGTTCACTTCGATCCTGCTCTGGTTTGATCGCGAGATTACCGACCTCGACCATGCGTGGCTGCTGGATACGACGATTGAGTGGTTTTTTCACAAATCGCGGATCCGGAGATATGCGCCGGAGAAGGGCAGTTACGTGGAGTTGGTGATTGCAGGGTCGCGGGCCCAGCTTGGCATGACGAGGGAGGAGATCCTGTCTCCGGCCCTGCGAGAGTTGGCGATGTTTTTTCCTGAGGTAAAACGGGCAAAACTGGTCAAAAGCGGAGTGCTGAAGGAGGCGCGAGCGACCTTTTCGGTGGTGCCGGAGCTGGACCGGTTTCGGCCTGGGGCGCAAACCGATTGGCCAGGGTTTTTCCTCGCCGGCGACTGGACCGCGACTGAGTGGCCGTCGACGATGGAGGGCGCCGTGAGGAGCGGAAGGCTGGCTGCCGGGGCGGTAGTAGGCGACAGCGGGCTGTTCATAGCGCCAGAGATTCCGGCCAGTGGCTTGATGCGGTTGTTTGGCGGGGGGTGATCCGGCAGGGGGTACCCCCCCCCTATTGCACGCGCGTAAATTATTTATATTCAATAACTTACGGCATGCTGGCGACTGCAAACTATTCATAGCAAATGGGTTGCGTCCAAAATATTCCATCTAAATGAGTTAGTCCCGGAGCGCGTCCGGAACCTGGTTGTTTTTTCGATCTATATATCCAGTATAGCGAATTGGACCAAACTAAAATGCCAACTCAATCTTGTTTTATTTGTGTGACTTACATGGTTTTGGGGCTTGACACGCGATTTTTGGGCAGAATTTAAAGTTTTTTTTTGGCGCGAAAGTGTTTGAGTGCCTTCAGCGAATCCGACCACCTGCTTATCGCGCGAGGTAGCGCTACTTTGCGAGGAGGACGACGCCTGCGCAGACGAAGAGGGCAGCGAGCCAGCGTCGGCGGTCTACGTTTTCGTGGAGGAAGAACTTTGCGGCGGCGGCGTTGCCTATGAAGGTGAGGGAGGCCGTGGCCGGGGCGGCGAGCGAGAGGTCGACGATGGAGAGGGTGTAGAGCATGGCGAAGAAGTTGAGGGCCATGCACAGGGCACCGATGAGGAAGAGGGGCGAAGAGAGTACGGCGCGGACGGGGCCGAGGTATCCGCGGAGGCCAGGGCCGGTGCGGAGGTGGTCGAGGTCGCCGAGGCGGCGCATGGCGGCGGCGATGAGGCATTCGCCGGAGATGGCGAGGGCGACGACCGTGAGGATGGCGCTCCATTCCCTGAGGACGTGGGTAGGGAGGAGGGTGGGCATCAGCGACCGGCCCCTGAGTCCATGAGGTCGAGGTCGGGGTGGCTGGAGTGTTTTCCGGAGGGGTGCTCGGTGAGTGAGGGGCCGTTGGCGACGAAGCCCACCGCGCAGACGATGAGGACGATGCCGGCCCAACGGTAGAGGGAGAGGTGTTCGTGGAGCCAGAAGCGGCTGAGAAGGGCCACGACGACGTATCCGAAGGCCGTGGCGGGCATGACGAAGGTGAGATCGGCCCAGGAGAGGGCGGTCATGTAGCTGGCGAAGAAACCTATGAGGAGCAGGATTCCGGAGGCGACGAAGGGGTTGAAGAGGGCGCGCCAGAGGAGGTGGAGGTGGTGGAGGTCGACGGCCCCGACCTGGGACATTCCCCGGGAGAGGAGGGTGTCGCCTACTGATGCGGTGAGCATGATGGCGATGAGGATGGCGTATTGGGAGAGTTTGAGTCGATGGGTCATGCTGGAAGGCTTGAGGACCTGCTGCTTATTCAGGATACCAAGCGCCGTTAGAGATCGGAGGTGCTAGGTCTCGCTCGCTCTACTTGTTTTGTTGAATGATTCGCTCGACTGGAGCCATAAGTTCCAAAGCAGTACCAACTGCGCGGAGCAAGAACGCCGAATCTTTGTTCTGCTTTGTAGGTGCGGGCCGCCGAGCTGTTTTGGGAAGGTATCGATACGGCCCTGCTTTGGCGTTTGGGGCGTCTAACGGACTCGACGGGCAAAAGAGAGCGATGATCTAAAATCGAGTTGATCGCAACGGGGGACTACATGAGCAGGGTCCTGGTCATTGGAAGTCATACTGAAGTGGGCCGCGAGATCGGCGGCGCGCTCGCTGCTGCGACCCTTCCCATGGAGTTTTCTGCTGGGTACGCCGACGCGCTACAGCGATTGCGGATGCGTTCGTTCGGGGTCGTGATTACCAGTCCCGACAGCAGTGTTGACGAAGATTTGGCCCTGCTGGAAGAAATACGGTTAATCCGGCCTGGGGTGAAGTGCATCGTGCTGGCGCAGAGCAGCACTCCGGACGAGGTGATCGCTGCGTTACGTGCCCGAGTATTTGCCTGCTTCACCCCTCCGTTTGACGCGTATGACATTGCGAACCTGGCGCGACGTGCAGCGTCGGACAATCAATGGCGCGAAGATATCCAGGTACTTTCGGCCAGGCCTGGCTGGGTGTCGGTCCGCGTCAATTGCCGCCCCATCACTGCCGAGCGGCTGTTGACGTTCGCGAAGGAGATCAGTGTTCGATTGCCAAACGACATTCGCGAGGAGATGATGCAGGCCCTGCGAGAGATTTTAATGAATGCAATGGAGCACGGAGCGGCGTTCAATCCCGAACAGGTGGTTGAGGTCACGGCGGTGCGCACGGCAAGGGCAATGGTGTTTTATGTGCGCGACCCCGGGGCCGGCTTTCGCAGCGAATCGCTCGACAACACGGCGGTCGTCGACCCGTCTGGAGACCCGACAGCCCACCTTGTGAAACGGGCGGCAGAAGGGATACGCCCGGGAGGATACGGTCTTCTTCTGGCGGCGGGTACTGTGGACGAGTTGATCTACAGTGAGATTGGTAACGAGGTGCTGCTCATCAAGTACGTGGGCCGGATGGCGGCAGTCGATACGGCATAGCAGAGATTCGGTCAGGAGAAAAAGGATGGCCAGCGGCCATCCTTTTCTATTTCAGATTGAGCTTAACCAATCGTTCGTGCGTCGGGATTAGTGACTGACGGTTTCCAGGGTCAGGAGCGATTGCGACAGGCCGTCGTTTTCGATTGCAAATACTCTCTTGTTGTCGATTGGGATGTAGTTATAACTCCTGGGGCTTGTAAAGGCGAGAGCGTCGAGGCCTGTAATGCTCAGTACTCCCGTCGAGTTAGTTTCGGTCCCGGTGAGGGCCACAGCCTGGCTCGGGGTCACGCCTTGTTCGTTGTAGTCGGTCGAGCCGTTGATGTTGTCAGAGCTAACGGTGACGGGGCCGACAGCACCCCATGCCGGAAAGGTCGGGGAGCTGTTGAGTATTCCCTGGCCCACGAGAGCGTAGGAGCCTTCGAAGTCAGCCGAAGTGTTGCTCTGAAGGTAGGCGGGGCCCTCGGTCACCTCTTCGCTGTCAGCACCGAGTTCCAAAGCGTTGCCGTTTCCGTCGAGGTAGAGCTGGAAGGTGAAGGTCGCATCAGCGGGCTGGGCGTTCACGTTGCTTATGGTCACGCGGCCGGTGGGGTCGACCGTGTAGCTCCCGCCGGCGAGGGTGCTGGGTGTGTTGCCGCTGAAGTAGGTGAAATCGTTTATGGTCAGGTTGCCGGCCAGACCACCGGAAGAATTGAAGGCAAAGCTTCCGGCATACGTCGCCAGGGGGTTATTGACGTCTGCGCCAGCCGCCGCAAAGACGTAGGTTTTACTCGCAATGGATGTCAGATTGAAGGAGCCGGTGTTGGATCCCTGCCCTAATGCCGTGCCGCCCAGATCGGCGCTGAGCGTGTCAGTTTGGCTTTCGATGATCTGGATCTGGTTGGTACCGACGATGTAGCCGGTGAGAATGAAGCTGGGCACATTACTGGTTGAAGTCGGCACGAGAGTGAAGGTGACTCTGCCGAAGGAGTCAGGAGCGGAGACAGTTGATCCGGTGGTGAATTGCAGGGCCTGTCCTACGGTGCCTCCCAGGTTAAAGTCGAAGACACTGCCGGTGATCGAGATTGTAGACCCGCTGATATTCAGTACGCCTCCAATCGCCAACGGAGTGTTCGCGGTAGTGGTGCTGTACCAGCCGGAGATGGCAAATGCGTATCCTCCGGAGGGAGCGGCCGCACTTGTTTGAAGGTCGATGGATCCGGTGCCCGTGCCGAAGGTATCGTACTCGGAGATCAGGACACGAGTGCTGGAGACCACGGTTCCGCGCAGAGTTTCAAGTCCGTTTACGCCCAGGCTGGTGTCAGCGGTCGCAAGAACGATCTGGATATTGCCGCCAACAGTCGACAGGCTGCATTGGGACGCGACGAGAGGCTGGGCGGGATCGATTGTGGCGGGGTCCGAGAAGTCCTGTTCGCCGCCTGTGATGACTCCGCCTGCAACGGTGAATGCGCCGGCGAAGAAGGAGGGTCCGTTGTTGTCCCATCCCGAGAAGTGGTAGACGTAGGTACCGTTGGCGAGGACGGCAGGCGGCGCGCCAATCGTGATCGTGGCCGATTGGGACTTTGTGGGGTCGGTCACTGAGGTCGCGGTGACCGCTACCGTGTTGCCGGTTGGGATCGCGGCGGGCGCGGTGTAGGTGGTGGCCGTTCCGCTGGCAGTTGAGGTGGGATTGAAGGACCCGCAGGCGCCAGAACTGCCGCAGGTGACGGTCCAGGTGACGCCGGCGCTCTTGCTGTCGTTGCTTACTACGGCCGTGAGGGGGGTGGTCGTCCCGGCAGGGAGCGATGTTGGTGGCGCGGGATTGAAGGCCACAGAGATCGGAGGTACCGCGATGGATATTTGTGCGGTGCCGGGAGTGCCGGAGCCGACACTTGCGGTGATCGTAACGGTGGTTGGTGCGGAGGGCGCGGTGTAGGTGTTGGGCGCTCCGCTGGCGGTGGTGGGGGAGCTGAAAGTGCCGCATGGCGAGGTGGCGCATGTGACCGACCAGGTGACCGTCGCACCGTTGCTGGCGGTGGCCGTGATGGACGCGGTTCCGTTGGGGGCGAGAGACGCCGGTTGTCCGCTCAGGGAGACGGTAACGGCTGGAGGTGGCGGAGTGGAGCCACCGCCGCCACCGCAGGCGGTCAGGCCAAGGGTAAAGGCTGCGATCGCTGTGAGATAGGCGCTCTGGCGGAGGTTCATCGCGCACCTCCGAATTCGCTTTGGGCATGCGCTGCTGCGCGAGGACCGGGGGCGGTGGATGGGTGGGTCAGGAATCCGCGCTTATTGCGAAGGTCGATGGTCTCATTGCCAATGAGAAGCTGCCGAGCCAGGAGATAGTTTTGGCCGTTGAGCGTCTGGACAATCCCCACGACCTGGATGACCTGGCCGGGACTGAGCGATCGCGTGAGGGCGTCTCCAAGCTTTGGGCCCAGGCAGACGTATAGGACTCCCTGAGAACCAGTCGTCAGCAGGTTGAGGCCTGCGGGTGCGCCCGTGGGATTCTTTGAGACAATCTCGCGAATGGCGGCTCCGAAGGTGATCTCGTCGGTTGTCTTCCATTCTTTTAGCGTGGAGAAGGTCCGAGGAGAAGCCTGGTCTTGTGCTAAGACTGGCCCTCCTTCCACAGCATGAACGAGCACTATGCAAAAAGCTGCAACGAAAATGCTATTCGCTTTCACTTTGTTGCCCTCCGGATGTGGCGGGGCCCTTTGAATCGCGATTCGCCGACGACTTTAG
Source organism: Edaphobacter sp. (assembly GCA_035483075.1). Classification (GTDB taxonomy): domain Bacteria; phylum Acidobacteriota; class Terriglobia; order Terriglobales; family Acidobacteriaceae; genus Edaphobacter. The sequence continues at coordinate 8,782 of DATHQG010000352.1, forward strand.
AGCAATTCTTTGGCCAAAGCCCTGGAGCGGTTACGCCATCTACGGGTGTTCCGGCATCTGCGGCAACGCCGGGAGTAACGGGGGCCCAAAACGAGGAAACGGATACAACGTGGATAACCCGAGGGGATGAGATAAGTGTCGCGGCAAAAGAGACTATGTGAACCAGACCTACCCAGGTCATTCCACAAATTCGTTTCCTAACTGATCGTCTTGTTAGACGAGGCGCTAGGGTCGAGGCCTACATTGGACGCGAGTACAGCGATGTTTCGCTGGAGTAATTCAGGGGGAGTGAGGCTACGGCTAACGCCTTGTGATGGCGAGAGGTAAGAACACGGCAACAACGGGGCGACAGAGAGCGGGGGCAAAGACAAAAGCGGCCAGCATCGAAAATGCTGGCCGCTCTGAAATTTGAACTCGAATCAGGCGTTCATGCTTACGGATTCCTGCGCTTTGAGGGCGTTCTCTTCCTTCTTGAGGCGAGAGGCCTTGTTGCGCTGGGAACGGAGCTTCATGAAGGCCTTGGCTTCGACGTAGAGGCGTGGAACGTCGCGGTTGACGACGGCCTTCCAGACAACGCGGAAGGCGGCCTTGGGGCGGAAGTAGTATTCGTCGTAGAACTTGTGCACCATCTCCATCACGTACTCGGTGGGCAGGCCGGGATACTCGATGTGGGCCATCTGATGTCCGCCGCCGTCTTCCATCTTTTCGTTGGTGATGAAGTTGTTCCTGGCCGCGAAGTCGTAGAACTCGGTGCCGGGGTAGGCATGGGCGACGGAGACCTGGATGGTCTCGCAGTCGAGGGTCTTGGCGAAGTTGATGGTGTTGCGGATGGACTCTTTGGTTTCGCCGGGGAGACCGAGGATGAAGTCGGCGTGGATGATGAGGCCGAGGTCGTGGCAGTCCTTGACGAAGTCGCGGGCACGCTCGACGGTGGCGCCTTTCTTGATGTTTTTGAGGATCTGCGGGTCGCCGGACTCGAAGCCGACGATGAGGAGACGGCAGCCCGCGTCCTTCATGGCCTTGAGAGTGTCGCGGTCGGTGGTGACGCGCGAGGTGCAGGACCAGGTGATGCCGAGGGGCTTCAATTTTTCACAGAGCTCGATGGTGCGGACCTTCTGAATGTTGAAGGTGTCGTCGTCGAAGAAGAACTCTTTGACGTGGGGAAAGTTTTCTTTCGCCCACTTCATCTCGGCGGCGACGTCGTCGGTGCTGCGTTTGCGCCATGCATGGCCGGAGAGCGTCTGGGGCCAGAGGCAGAAGGTGCATTGCGCCGGGCAGCCGCGGGTGGAGTACAGCGCGATGTATGGGTGGAGCAGGAACGGCACGTTGTAACGGGTGACGTCCATGTCACGCTTGTAGATCTTGGTGGCCCAGGGCATGGCATCGAGATCTTCGACCTGCGGGCGGTCGGGGTTGTGCTGGATGACGCCGTTTGCGTTCTTGTAGCTGATCCCGAGGATTTCGTTGAGCGGCTTTCCGTTGGCGAACTCGACGGTGGAGAAGTCGAACTCGCGGCGGCAGACGAAGTCGAGGACCTCGCATTCGTTGAGCGCGCGGTCCGGATCAGTGGTGACCGGTGGGCCGACGAAGGCAATCCTGATGGAGGGATTGGCGGTCTTGATGGCCCTTGCCAGGGCGTGGTCGCCACTCCAGCCTACGGTCGAGGTGAAGAGCACGAGGAAGTCGTAGCTCTTGGCGATCTGAATGGTCTCGTCCGCGGAGACGTGGTGGGGCGGGGCGTCCAGCAGCTTCGAGCCCTCGAGCATGCCGGCAGGGTAGGCCAGCCAAACGGGGTACCAGTAGGACTCGATCTCGCGGGTAGCGGGCCAGCGGGAGCTGGCACCACCGTCAAAGTTCTCAAAGGAGGGCGGATTTAGGAACAATGTCTTAAGAGGCATAATAATAACCTAATTTTACCATTCAGTTACGGGGTTACGGGGGGATTTCTGAAGTTCCGTCTTTGGTTCAGACCGATGTGACTTCGGGTAGGCAATATACTCATTTCAAAAAAGATAGTGGAACGGCGATTGACTAAGGTTTTGCGGGGGCGAAGGGCTGGGCGCGCATGGTCGCGGCGATCCAGGTTTCGAGCTCGCCAGACTCTCGCATGAGACTGATCGCGGCCTGCTGGGCTTCGAAGTTGGCGTTGAGGACGGCGACGAATTTCTCGCGCTCGGCGATCCGCGCGGTCTGCTCGTCCTTGGGCGACATCTGGGGGCCGGAGAGGTTGCCGCTGCCGGCCTTCAACTGGACGAGCATGACATCGAGCTGCTGCTGGGCGAGCTGCTGGTCGAGCGTGGCGATCTCCGCTCGCGTGGAGAGCTCGGCTGCGGTGTGGCGGGCGCGGAGGCGGCTGTCGAAGAACTGATCGCGGACCAAGTCGGCTTCGTGCAGGGCATGGGAGGCATCGGCCGCGGCCTCGCGCGCCTTGGCGCGATGGACCATGTCGTAGACCGGGATGTTGATCTGCACTCCAACAGCAGCGTTGTTTTGCTGGAAGCGAAAGTAGTAGTCCTGGATGTTGGTGTACTTTGCGAAACGGCTGTACTGTCCCTCGAAGAAGATCTGGGGTCTCCATAGGTAGCGGGCCTCGCCGAACGCGGTCTCTTGCTTGGCGTGCGCTGTGGCGTAGGCGGACTGGACGGCTGGACTTGTAAGAGGGGTGGTGTCGGTGAGACCAGGAGAGATTAGGGGGAGGGCCGGGACGCTGTCGCTGGTTGTGCCCAGACCCTGCTCAGGAAGGCCGATGAGACGGGCCAGATGGGCCTTGTCAGAGGCGGTTTCATCTTCGGCACGGAGACGGGCAAGGCGGACCTGCGCGGCGGTGAGACGCGAGACGGTGAGGTCGATCGGGGTGTCTTGGCCCGCGTCGAGGCGGTCCTGAACGATGCTGACGAGGCGGTCAGCTAAGCCTTGCTGTTGCTCGAGTGCGGCCTGGCGCTGCAGGTCGCGATCGAGTGCCAGGTAGGTGACGGCCGTGTCCTCTGCTACGCCTTCACGAATGTCCTTGAGGTTGAGGTTGGCTGCATCGAGTGCGGACCGAGCGGCGCGGACATAATCTCGCTGGGAGTAGCTAAAGACAAGAGACTGCGAGGTGATATTGAAGATCGACGGCTGGCCGAGCGGAAAGCCATAGGAGGGTGGACCGACGCCGGAACCACCGACGATGTTCGGAATGTATGCGTCACGAAGCTGCTGGAGAGCGGCGAGCGCCTTGTTGACGTCGGCCTGGGCCATCAGGACTTTGGGATTGCTCTTCAGGGCGAGGGAGATTGCTGTGGAGAACGATATCTGCGCAGAAGCTGGCGCGACCGCAATGACGAACGCAGAACACGCGATACATAGGCGAAGAATGCGGACCATACGTCCTTGAGATATTCCTTGAGACCGGCTACAAACCATGGTATCGCTTTTCCTCTAGGGGACCTGCATTGCTTTGCGGGCAGGTGCATAGTTGGATGCGAGGGCAAGTGCGGCGATGTATTCACGATGGGCGCCAGCCTTGTCGCCCTGTTGCGCGAGGAGTTCGCCTAACTGGAGGTGGACTTTGAACGCAGGAGCGTCGTCGGATTTGGCGGGGGAGGATAGGTAGGTGCGAAGGATGGCCTCGGCGAGATCGGGGGAGCGATGGGCGTCGGTGAGGATGCTCGCGGCGTCGACGAGGGGAGGGCCTTTGCGACGATCGGCAGTGATGCCGGACTGGAGCGCTTCGAGCATCTTGTTCAGCTGATGGTGACGTTCGTAGAAGTGACCGAGGTCGATATAGGCCTCGGCGGTCTTGCCGGCGGCGACGGCGCTGGTGAACTCGGCCTCTGCGGTTGCGGTATCTTTCCTTTTCTCGGCGATAAGGGCGAGCAGGCGGTGGGCCTGAGAGGGGAAGTTTGGCTGCATGCGGGCCGCAAGTGCCTGGGCCTTGTCCAGGCCGCCGCCGATGAGCGAGGGCGCGGCGACGTAATACTCGCCAAGGTCGTTCATCGCCTGGACATTTTGTGGATCGAGCTGCACCGCGCGTTCGAAGGCGATGCGGACCTTGACGGCCAGGCTGAGAGCGCTGAGGGGATTGGCGTGCGAGGCCTTGAAACCGTAAGCGCAGCCGAGCCATCTCTGATTGTCGCTGTTGGAAGGCGCGCTGGCGACGGCCAGTTCGCACTCGTGGATGGCGTGGTCGGCCATGTCCTGTGCGTAGTAGACGCGACAGAGGAGCTGGTGAGCGAGCGCGTCGTCTGGTTGAGTGGCGAGGAGTTCGTGAAGGGTGGCGGCGGCTTCATCGACGCGTCCTTGCTGGAGGAGGGCGTTGGCCTGGGTCGCGTCGGCCAGGAGAGGACGAACTCCGAAGAGGAGAAGCAGAGCAAAGGCAAGATGAATACGGACCGGATGTGTCGGGATGAGCATGGCTAGTCGACTATCTTGACCGAGAGCCCATTGGACAACTCGCGGTTGTTGATAGCGCTCAAGGCGACCGTGTCCTTTTCGGTGAGGCCTCCGGTGATCTCTGCCCGAATGAGATTGACCAGGCCGACCTGAACGGGAGTGCGGACGAGCCTGTTGTTGATGATGCGGTAGACAAAGTCGCCGTTATCGGTGTGGAGCGCTTCGCGAGGAATGCTGAGCGTATTGAAGCGCTGGGCGGTAGTCACGGTGACGATGACGTTGGTGTTTGGCAGGAGGTCGCCGCGAGCGTCATCTACGGTGATGATGCACTCGCCGACATTGCGGGTGCCGTAGGTGATGACGGTGGTCGGAGCGATGCTGATGTGGCCGTGCCAGGTCTGGGTGGGCTTTGCGTCCCAAGCGATCTTTACTGCCTGCCCAACGGCGAGTTTGCCGATCTCGGGCTCGTCGAAGTAGGCGTGGATCTGCATTTTGTTGAGATCGGCGACGGCGACCAGGGTTTCGCCGGCGGGAACGAAGTCGTAGGTGGAGACGGGGATGGAATAGACGGTGCCGGTCTTCGGGGTCCGGATATTGTAGCCAGCGTAGCCGCTCTGTGCGGCGACGAGCGCTGCCCGGGCATCGGCGACCTGTGCTTCGATCCGGGCCTTGTCGGCTGGGCTGTAGCGCTGGGTGGTACGCATTTGCAGGGCCTGGATCGAGTTGTTGGAGGCTTGCAGCCGTTGTTCAGCCGCGGCGACTTCGCTTGGGGAGGCCGCACCTTTTTGCTGGAGCTGCTTGAGCGCGGCGAGATCTTGTGTTGCCTGCTGTTGCTGTAGCTTGGCACGCTCGAGGTCTCCGGTGAGGGCGATGCGCTCTTCCTGTGAGCCGCCCTGTTCCATGTCGTGGAGGGTGGCTTGTGCGGTGCTTAGGATGGCGTTTGCCGATGCAAGTTTTGCTACCGCGTCGGAGTCGTCCATTTTGATGAGGAGGTCGCCGACCCTGACCTTCTGCAACACCTCAACGTAGACCTTCGCGATGACGCCTGCCGCGGGGGCGTAGGCCTGAAACTCATCGATAGGCTCGACCTTTCCGTTGGTCGGGACTTGGCTGAGAAGGTTTTGACGAGTGACTGCAGCCACTTTAATTTCGACCATGTCGCGGGTCGAGGAGCGGACGACGACAAATACGAGGACAATAACGGCGAAGAAGACGACCCACAGCAACAGAGGATTAAGTCGTCTTGTCTCAGTCGTTGGCATTTAGTCAAGAGGTTCAGTATATAAGACGCGGGATGCACCAGAAACGAAGCAGAAAGTTTGGAAGGCAAAGTAGTTACCTTGAGGTGCTCCGGTGTTTAGGCCGTTCGGATGTCGACAAGTTCGAGTTCGAGCCCTGGGAATTGAGGGTTGTTTTTTGCTTTGAGTCGATAGGCGGCATCGATGAGAGAGCCTCTATTGAGGGCCATCGCAGCGCATCGGGTGGGCCAGTCGAATCCGCGGCTCCAGCCAAGTGCACTGAAGCGGAGAGGGTCTCCCGCTTTTTCGAGTTGGAGGCAGATGTGTCTCTCTTTGATCAGGCGTACCGGTGCGGTGAGCGTGAGGCCGCGAGTGACAAAGACGGGCTCGCGATTGCCGATGCCAAAGGGTTCGCAGCGCGCGAGCCAATCGAAGAAGTCCTGGGTCAGATCGCTGAGGAGGACTTCCGCGTCGCATTGCAGGGGCGGCGTCAGCATGGTTCCCGTGAGCCGGGTCGTGCCGTAGAGCTGCATTCGTTCGCGGAGGAGGCCCATGCGCTCGGAGGGCATTGAGAACCCTACGGCATGGGCGTGGCCGCCGAAGCGCGTGAAGAGGGGGTGGGGCGCGTCGATTTCTCCATGGACTGCAGTGAGGGCGTCGAGGAGGTGAAAGCCCTCGATGGAGCGGCCGGATCCGTGGGCGTGTCCATCTTCGTGGGTGAGGACGAGCGCAGGGCGTCCGGTGCGGTCGACTACGCGTGAGGCGAGAATTCCGAGGACGCCGCGATGCCAGGTGGGGTCGTCGAGGATAATGCACTCGGCGAGAAAATCTCCGGGTGTGATGCTCAGGGATTCCAGTTGGGCTTCGATTGCTTCGAGGGCCTTGGCTTCCGTCGCGCGGCGCTCATCGTTGAGGCGGTTTAGCTTTTCTGCTAATTCGGTTGCGCGGGCCGCGTCTTTTGTGAGGAAGAGTTCGACGACCTCGCTGGCAATGTCCATGCGGCCGGCGGCGTTGATGCGTGGTGCGAGGCGGAAGCCTACTTCGGTCGCGGTTGGAGCGCGATTTATGGGAATTTGCGCTACCTGCATGAGCGCGCGGAGGCCGGGTTGGACGGGGTTGCGAAGTTCGCGAAGGCCCAGAGCGGCGATGAGGCGATTCTCTCCTACAAGGGGAACGGAGTCGGCGATGGTTGCGATGGCGACGAGTTTGAGGAAGGAGGGAACGAGGCCGCGCTCCAGGCGGAGGAGTTGGGTCTCAGGATCTTTCGCCGCTCGGGCGTGGTCTAGCAGAAGTGCGTGGGCGAGCTTGAAGGCGACGGCTGCGCCGCAGAGCGATTTGAAAGGGTAGGGACAGTTTGCCTGGGCTGGGTTAAGTACGGCTACAGCCTCGGGAACGCCGACCGCGTCGTCAGGCAGATGGTGGTCGGTGACGATCAGGTCCATTCCGAGGGCCCTGGCTTCTTCGGCTGCGGCGAAGGCGCGGATGCCGGTGTCGACGCTGATGACGAGGCGAACGCCTGCGGAGGCGGCCTGTCCGAGGACGCCGGTCTGCATGCCGTAGCCTTCGCGGAGACGGTGAGGGACGTGGTAGGTGACATGCGCGGGGGATTCTTTGGGGGCGATTCTTTCGATGGCGGTCTTGAGGAGTACGGTGGCGGTGGTGCCGTCGACGTCGTAGTCGCCGTATATGAGGATGGGCTCACTGGATCGGACGGCCTGCTGGATGCGCGCCACGGCCACGTCCATGCCGAGCATGAGCATGGGGTCGATGAGGTCGTCGATGGTTGGGTCGAGGAAGGTGCGGGCGGCGGCGGGGTCGGAGATGTCGCGCGACAGGAGGAGGCTGGCGATGGTTTGCGGGCAGCGAAGTTGCTCCGCGAGGCGTGCGGCTTCGGCGGGGTCAGTAGTTTGAATGATCCATTGCTGTGGCCCAGCGTGGGCGGAGGGCATGGTCCGTCTACTCGTCGGTTTCGCGGTTGTCGACTACGATGCCGCCGAGGTCGGAGACGGTCTCCATCAGGTTCTGGAAGCTGTCGTACCAGTCGGTGGCGACCTCGAAGATGAACATGACGCCCTGGTAGGCGAAGCCGAGCTGGAGATAGCCGATCTTGCCGACGTGGTTGACGAGATATTCAGCGTCGTCGATCTCCTCTGATGCATCGGGGAAGGTCTCGTCGCGGAGCTGGTCGAGGAGGATGGCGACGTCGGCCTTTTCGAGGACGACCTCGCTCATGGTGACGAACGGAGAGCCCGCTGCCTTGGCGTGTTCGACGAAGTCCTTCCAGCCGTCTGGATTGTCTTCTTCGAAGATGACGGTGGGGACCTCTTCGGTGACGAACGCACTGAGACGGCGCATGCCGTGGCCGGCGATGAAGGCCACCATGTCGTCTTTGAGCGAGATGAGATTGTCAGGTTGCATTCGTTGTTTATTGTCTCAGAAACCACGGGGTGCCGCACCAGGAACCGCGAATGTGTGGAGGAGATTGTCTAGAGACAGCTGGTCGTGTCGTCCGTGATGCGGCCGTACGTGCTTGAATGCAGAGCGTTGCCCGCTTAAGTCATGACGTAGAGGAAGTGAACCTTGCAGGGCGGAGAGCGCAAAGCTGCGTGGTATATTCAAAGGAAAGTCAAATGATTTTTTCTAAAGATTACGTTGGATACCTGGCGCGCCAGACGGTAAAACATTTGGTCGCCGAGAAGATGATCCACACCGAGAAACCGGCCTTGGTGAATGAGCGCGTTTCGGCCGCAATGGTCGATGAGCTAGCGCTGGAAGACCGCATTAACGATGAGGTCCGGGTGATCCTCGAGGCGTTTCAGGACGATATGCGCAAGACCGGCGCGAGCTACCCTGAGATGTTCAAAAAGGTGAAGAACGAGCTGGCCCGCAAGTACAAGGCGGTGCTGTGAGAATTTCTCGCGACAAGCTGAACAAGCTCGCCCATACGGTGGCCGACACGCTGGCTGAGATCCCTGAGGTCGATTTTCTTGAGGACCGCAATACGATCCGGCAAGAGGCGCGGAAGGCGCTGGAAAAACTGCTGATGGAGGAGACGAAGATCGATGCGGCGGCGCGGCAGAAGATCGCTTCGCAGCGGAAGATCATCGTGGAAGGGTCGCAGGAGTGGGACATCCTTTATCGCAAGTATTACAACGATGAGGTCAAGAAGCTCGGGCTGTGATGGCTTCGGGCTTTGCGTTGTGCTAGTACCCCCCCCACCCCATCAAAAAGTGTGCAAAGTCTTCGAACAAAACGACTTAGGGTTGGACTTCGGTATGGCTTGGGTGCATGCGTTGTCGTTCAAATGCGATTGTCGCTCTCTTGATAGGGTTGGTTTGTCAAGTGGGGCGGGTAATGGGTCAGTTTGAATCCACAGGATTAGTCTTCCAATTTCTAATGGCATGTATGGCCAAGAAGGCTGCGATGCCGAAGAGCGCGAGTCGGATCGCGACGGTATCAATATACGGTGGCTCAAACCTGATGTGAAACGCGATCCCCACGGACACAATCGCCCAAAATCCCAAGGCCAATGCCCGAAGGCGATGTCTTATCTTGGTCATGCCAGCCATATTCTCAGGTGCTCGCGTAAACAGCAAAGACTTCGGGATCCTTCGCTCCGCTCAGGATGACCGCCAAGACACGCGGCGGCGCCAACAAGAGCAAGATAATGGGAGCAGCAAAGACAAATGCAGATGCTGGTTGCTTCAATTGTTGCTGGTTGATCTTTCGCTGTTTTGGTCTACGAGCGCGCCTTGTCTGGGGATAGAGAAGCGGCTATACTTCAAAGAGTGGTCTGGAGAGAGTTTCCTCCTGTACCAGCTGTGATTTGGCGTTATGGTGTAACTGGTTAACACGTCGCCCTCTCAAGGCGAAGAGTCCGGGTTCGAGCCCCGGTAACGCTACCAAATCTTCTCGCTTCTTCCGTTTTCTGCGAAGCAGACGGCTTATAGTTGAGTGGTGGATCGTTGTTGTGTGTTTGGCGCCATGGTGTAACTGGTTAACACGCGGCCCTTTCAAGGCTGAGAGTCCGGGTTCGAGCCCCGGTGGCGCTACCAAACCTTCAAATGACTCACGAGTACCCTAAGCCGAGCACGTGAAAGGGAACCGGATCGGTGGGAACGAAGAAAGACAAAGCCGCTGACGTGGTCTTTGAGGGAGTTGTGATCCCGAAGGGTACGCGTTCGGCAATGCTGGCGAAGAAGGGAATCACAAACGAAGAGGAGATGGGGAATTTTCTTACGTCTGTATTCGCCGAGACCCTGAACGGCAAAATAACCCTGCCTAAGCCTAAGTCTGGCTTGCCCTCACGAGTGCTGAGCGGCCTGGAACATAAGTTGAAGCGAGGACTACCCATCGGAATCAAGGCAAAGGGCAGCCTCAAAAGACCTCGTCGATCCAAGGCCAAACAATCGAAGGAAGAGGGCTGACAACGCGGGGCCATTGGTTGGCGTTTTCATCCTTTGATCCGTTCCTTCACACTGTGGGCCAGCTTTTCGATCTCCTCTGCTTTCTTGATCATGTCCAACGACAAGACGTCCTTGTTTGATTCATTGACCTGCTCTTTTAGAGCTGTGGTCAGCGACAGTAATTTATCCGTGTCCGCCACGAGTTGTTTCTGTCGTTCAGCGATCCGCATTTTTTGTTGCTCTGCCCGTTGCTGCTGCATGATGACTGGTTCTTGTGAAGGCGCCGGAAGCATCTGTCCGCTGCTTATTCTCACGGAACCTGCCGTGACCAAGACCACCCCAATCGTCGCCATTTTTAGAATTCTCATGGTCGTCTCCAATAAAACCGGGCGTAATAATGCGCCTTCCGGAGCCTGCTTCGCAAGAGGCCGGAATGTCTATTTTTTGGTTCACTGAGAGCTTCAGTTCGGGCTTGAGAATGAAAGGGTTTTTGGGCGGACGCTCGGCCGGTAGGGCCGCGCCGGAATCAAATGGGCCGGACCGTGGGCGATATACTGGTGGGGTGAGCAAGACTTTCTATATCGAAACCTTCGGTTGCCAGATGAATGCCCATGACTCGGAGAAGGTCATTGGGACGCTGGAGCAGCAGGGGTATGCGCGGGTCGAGGACGAGGGCGAGGCCGGGCTGATCCTGTATAACACCTGCTCGATTCGCGATAAGGCGGAGCAGAAGGTGTTCCACCGGCTGAACGAGTATAAGCGGCTGCAGGGTGAGGGCAAGAAGTTTGCCGTGCTGGGGTGTGTGGCGCAGCAGGAGGGCGAGAAGATCTTTGAGAAGGCGCCTTATGTTTCGCTGGTGGCTGGGTCGGCATCGTATCGGAACTTGCCGGAGATGCTGCGGCGGCTGGAGGCGGGGGAGCAGAGAATTACCGGGCTCGATGACCGGCAGACTGACCTGACGTTCGAGACCGAGTTCACGGCGCGGTCGAATCCGCATCGCGGGTACATCACGATCATTGAGGGATGCGATAAGTTTTGCGCTTACTGCGTAGTGCCTTATACGCGTGGAAAGGAGCGGAGCAGGACTTCGGCTTCCGTGATGGTCGAGGCGCGGAAGATGGTGGACCTTGGGTATACCGAAATCCAGTTTCTGGGGCAGAACGTGAACTCTTATCGGGACCCATCCGGGCGGATGTCGTTTGCGGAGTTGCTGGTGGCGGTGGGCGAGCTGCAGGGGATTCGAAGAGTGCGGTTTACTACGTCGCATCCACGGGACTTTACTCAGGACATTGTGCAGGCGATCGACGAGACGCCGACGCTTTGCGACCATATTCATCTGCCGGTGCAGTCGGGGTCCAGCGCGGTGTTGAAGGCGATGGCCCGGGAGTATACGAGGGAGTGGTATTTGGAGCGGATGAGCTGGATCAAGGCGGCGAAGCGAGACATCAGCATCACGAGCGACATGATCGTGGGGTTTCCGGGTGAGACGGACGCGGATTTTGAGGAGACGATAACGCTAGTTGGTGAGGTAAAGTACGACGCAGTGTTTGCGTTCAAGTTTTCGCCACGGCCGAATACGCCTGCGGTGACAATGGCCGATAGCATTCCGGACGAGGTGAAGTCGGAGCGGCTGCGAATTTTGATGGATAGGCAGCGGGAGATACAGCGCGAACACTATGGACGGCATCTTGGACAGGTACAGGAGTGCATGGTGGAGAGCTACAACGCTTCGCGTGGTCAGATTGTCGGACGCAGCTCGCAGAACAAGACGGTGAACTTTACTATGGCGCAGATTGCTCAGACGCAGCCGCCTGTGGGAAGCTATGTTCCGGTCCGTATTACGCAGACGCTGCCAAACTGCCTGGTTGGAGAGGCGATAGCGGACTCGGCTGAGGGTGCAGCGTTTGTGCCAATGCCGCGCGTGCCGCAGTTTGTGGTGCTGAACTGATATGACAACGACGCCGATCCATCCCGTGACGCAAGCCTCCGATGAGGTGGAGATGCAGATTCGCGGGCTGATGATGGATCCGGTGACGAACATGCCGATCATTGTTCTGAAGGACGTGGCGAGCGATCTGGTGCTGCCGATCTGGGTTGGGATCTTCGAAGCAAATGCGATTGCGCTGGAGTTGGAGAAGACGTCGCTGCCGCGACCGATGACGCATGACCTGCTGCAGAACATGGCGAGAGGCCTGAATGCCGAGGTGCGGAAGGTCGTAGTCTCGGAGCTTCGCGATGATACATTTTATGCGGTGATCTGGATGGACCATGCAGGGGAGACGGTGACGATGGACGCTCGACCATCGGATGCAATTGCGCTCGCATTACGTTGGGACTGCCCGATTTATGTCAATCGCGATGTTCTGGAGAACTCCAAGCAGTCGGCCAGTGGCGCGCAGAACGTGAATGCTGACGAGATGCGGCGGTGGTTGGAGAACCTGAACGACGACGATATGGGCCGCTACAAGATGTAGGTGGCCGGCGAGGCTTGCGCTAACCGATTAGAAGGCATATCGCAGGGGCTGAAGCCCCCGTTTCTGAGTTACATTGAGAGACCCAAGGCTGAAGCCTTGGGCTACCTAGAAGCCAGAACGCGTCATTCACCCTCGATCTAATGCAGGTCGGGTGGTTTGCGGGTTAGTTGATGCAGAAGACGGTCCCAGGTTTCGCCGTATTGGTCCCAACCACCTAATGTTTTGACCCGGAGCATGGCTGCTTCGCTGAGTTTGCGCTGGAATGTGGGGTCGTCGGCAATCTCCTGCATGCGATCAACTAGTGCATCGACGTCACGCTCGGGGACTATGAAGCCTTGTTCGCCGTTAGTGAAAAGGTCTTCGGCGCCGGTGGCGGTCGTGGCGAGGACGGGGCATCCGCAGGCCATGGCCTGGCCCTGCACCAGCGCAAGACCCTCTTCGATGCTGGGCAGAACCAGCAGATGGCTGGCGCTCATTTTTTTTGCGAGCTGTGCCTGGGGGAGCGAGCCGGTGAAGACTACGTTTTCGGTGGGTAGCACAGAGAGAAGGCCGCGAATGTCGTCCTGAATGACACCGGCGATGGTGAGACGCTTGTTCGGGTGCTTGAGGCGGGCGAAGGCTTGAAGGAGATAGGGGACGCCTTTGCGAAGGCTGACCTGACCGGCGAAGAGGAGCTGAAAGGAGTCCGGTGGCGGCGCTTCGGTGCGGGTGAACTGATCGAGGCGGACGCCGTAGGGAACGACGTGGACCTTCTCTGGAGCGATTCCCATCTGGAGGAAGGACCTTCTGGCGACGGTCGATGGGACGGTGATGGCGTCGGCGGTGGCGTAGATCTCTTCTTCCCGAGTGGTGATGTGGGGTTTGCCCAGAGGCTGGGGCAGGTTCCAGCGGTCGCGTTCTTCAGCGATGATGTTCTCCTGGTAGCGCTGGTGGGTGGAGCCTCGGTCGCAGATGAAGATGCCGCCGTTGGCCTGGACCTTCCGGCCGGTGAGCAGGCCCGCGCCGGAGATGGCGATGAACGCATCGCAAGGGACAATGACGCGCTTGGTCCAAAGGTCAAAGGCACGTGTGTTCCAGGAGGCCATCTTCGACGCCATCCGCGGCGAATAGAAACTGGTGCGCTTAAGCAGATAGTCCGGCGTATGAAGGTAGGGAAAGCAGCTGACCAGTGAGTGAGGGAGGCCTTCGCGCTTTAGCCTTGCCCAGGGCCATGTGGAGTAGATCTGCTGGAGATGATTACGACGGTGGAGTTGATGCGCCAGTTCGAAGTGATGGAAGATTCCAAAGACGGCCTGGGTTACTTTCATGAACGATGGCTGCTTTCTGAGGCAATCCTAGCAGATGAAGAAGTAGGGCCAAGGTCCCGCAGATCAGAGCCATTCGCAGAGAGTGGCGACTCTCTCGGCCCATTCGGCTTCGGTAGGGAGGTGTGGTTGTGCGACGGTGTGATGACGGCCGTGGAGGACACTGTCAATTGCGGAGCCCAGGGCATTGGTCATCTGGTCTTCGCCGCCGGTAAGGACGGTGGCCCAGGGCGTGTCAAGCAAGATGTCGCTAACTCCGGACTCGCGGTGCAGCAGGACGGGGATGCCGCGTTCGAGCGATTCGATTGCCGGAATGCCATAGCCCTGGACGGCGGGCATCAGGAAGAGGTGCGCGGGCGCGTAGAGCCGCTCCAGATCTTCGTCCGAGACGAATCCGTGAAAGTGAATGCGGTGGCCGATGCCGAGTGTCTGTGCCATCTCTTGAAGCGAGGGAATGAGGGTGCCCTTGCCGGCGAGATCGAACCTCCAGTCGATTCGGGAAGAGAGGGGAATGTTGCCTTGTTCGAGTTGGGCGAGGGAGCGGACGATCCAGTCGATACGTTTGTTCGCTTCGATACGGCAGACGGAGAGCAGGCGGAGCTGCTGTTCAACAGGACGAAGGCGCGGGGTGACGGAGGCCGGGCTGAGGCCGCCCATGCGAGCGATCTTTGCGTCGACGTTGAAGTCCTTGCGAGCTTCGCTGCGGAGGTATTCGCTGGTGACGATGGTATTGCCGCCGGAGCGCAGGCCGTATCCGATGATTCGGTTGGAGACGGCGATGCGCAGCTTGCTTTTGGCGCTGCGAACGTCCAGATCGCCGAAGAGAGACGGGGTGTCGTGCATCAGGACATGGAATCCGCGCAGGCCGGCGAGTGTGGCGTGAAGCGCAGGCTGATAGCCGGAGAGGAGAGGCTTCGGGGCGGGATATTCGCGGAAGTAGTCGCGCAGGGCGGCGATCTTGTTGCGTACGCCTGGAGCTGGTTTCAGCTCAATGACCTGCATTGGGTGAGTGGCGTATTTGGCGAGGTTGGAACGGTCGAAGTAGGTGACGACATGGTTGGGACGGCCCTGTTGGTGCAGCCAGCGCGAGAGGGCAACGACGCTGCGCTCGGCGCCGCCGAACTGATCGATCTCGGTCATGACGATGGGGCGGGAGCCGGCTGCGTGGGGTGTTGGCATGGACCTCGGAGGATTCGTGATCAGCTTACCAAGTTGCCTGAGGAGGAGCGTTTCAGCGCTGGCAGAGGGCGTCGAGGTGGGCGAAGAATTCGGGGAAGCTGATGGCTGCGGCTTCTGCACCGCAGATCTCGGTGTCGCCAGTGGCTCGGAGGGCGGCGATGGAGAAGGCCATGGCAATGCGGTGGTCGGAGCCGGAGTCGATGGTTGCACCGTGCAGTCGCTGGTTGCCGGGGACCTCGAGGCCGTCTTCGTGTTCGATGAGCTCGGCGCCCATGGCCCGGAGGTTTTGGGCGACAAGGGCGATGCGGTCGGACTCTTTGACGCGGAGTTCTTTTGCGTCGCGGATGGTGATGCCGTTGATGGTGTAAGGCGCGATGGCGGCGAGGACGGGGAGTTCGTCGATGATCTGAGCGGAGAGGGCGCCCCCGATATGCATGCCGCGTGGGCCACTGGCAGGGCCGTTGACCTGGATGGTGCCGACTAGTTCGCCGTGGTGCTCTTCGACGTTGAGGACTTTAATTTTTCCGCCGAGGGCGGTAATGACGTCGAGGAGGGAGGCTCGGGTGGGGTTCATGCCGATGGAGTCGAGGACGAGGTTGGAGTCGGGGAAGAGGAGGGCGGCGCAAAGGAAGAAGGCGGCGGAGGAGAGGTCGCCGGGGACCGTGGCGTCGATTGCTTTGAGGGTCTGTCCGCCGGGGACGCTTAGCTTTGTTGTATTGCCGTCCGCCGCGCTTTCGCGATGGAGGGTCGCCCCGAAGGCGCGGAGGGCGTGCTCGGAGTGGTCGCGGGTGCGGACGGATTCGGTGAGGCTGGTGGTGCCGTTGGCCTGGAGACCGGCGAAGAGGACAGCAGTTTTGACTTGTGCGCTGGGGATGGGAGTGTCGAAGTCGATGGCGTGGAGCGGGCCGCCATGGATGGTGATGGGTGCGTGGCCGTCTACGAGATCGATTCGCGCGCCCATTTGCGTGAGGGGCTTGCGAATACGCTCCATGGGGCGGAGGGTGAGGGAGTGGTCGCCGATCAGGGTGAAGGTGTGCGGGTGAGGGGCGATGAGGCCGGCGAGCATGCGCATGGTGGATCCGGAGTTGCCGCAATCCAGCGGGGTAGCGGGCTGAATAAATGAACCTGCGGTGCCTGTGATCGCGATGGTCTTGTCTGGATTGTGAACGACGGTGGCGCCGAGGGCTTTCATGCAGGCGAGGGAGGAGTGGGGATCGGCGCCGGTGGAGAAGTTGGAGAGGTGGGTAGTGCCGGCGGCGATGCCGGCGAGCATGGCGTAGCGGTGGGAGATAGACTTATCGCCGGGGAGGGTGACGGAGCCTTGCAGAGTGCGGGCGGGGCGGACAATCTGGGTGGTTGATGTGGAGGACATTGCTTCTAGCTTAAATGCTTTTGGGACGTTGCGTTGTGTGGATGCGTCCCGAGATTCGAAGTGGTTGGTTGAAATGGGACGCGGCGGGAGTTGAGCTCCCGCCGCGTTTGGTTATGGTGCTTTTCAGTGATTCGAAGGTTTGCCAGCGATGATGATGGCGGTCACTTTCTTTTTTCGACTGGAGCAAAGGAGACACCACGGAGCACTTCGGCGAATTGGGCGCTCCGGAGGGTGACAAATTTCTCGTTGGCGGCTTTGGCGGCGTCGATGTTGTCGATGTCGTCGATGATGGCTACGAGACGGTTGGGATCCGCTCCGACGTCTCCCGCACCGCTGACGGTGGAGGTGATGCCGTAGAGGACGACGTGGCCGAGGATATCGACTGAGCCGGTGAGGTTGCGAATGCCGTCGGTTGCGGGCGCCCAGGGAAGGTTTGTGGCGGGGTTATTGCCTGTGGGGTAGTGCTCGACGGTGTAGGGAGTGCCGAGGCCGAGGCCGCCCTGAAGTGTGTAGGCAAGGCTCCAGGTCTTGGTGGTGGAGTTGAATGTCCACTTTTGAATGCCTGCCCCGGTCTGCGCAGCGGCGTGTGTGTAGAGGGTGGAGTCGCTGGTGAAGCCGTCTCCTTCGTCGGCGACGTAGAGGGTGTTTTCGTTGGCGAACCAGAGGCCAAATGGGGCGGCTGGTGTGGTGAGGTTCTTGGCCAACGCGGTGGGGAAGCCCGCCAGAATGCACATGTTGGTGGGGAGGCCAGTTGCGGGATTGAAGGCAGTGAAAGGTGCGATAGGAAGCGTTGCGCCAGCGGCGGGGATGCCTACCCCCTTGGGACAGGCGGTGCCGGTGGTGTCGACGAAGTAGACGGTGTCGACGCCGTTGCTTCCGCTGCCTTTGGTGAAGTAGACGACATTGTTGAAGATGGTCATGCCGCGGAAGTTGTCGTCCTTGCCGATTTTGTCGGCTTTATCGCCGAGTTGGGTGACGGAGAAGTTCGCGAGCAGCGTGGGTATGGTTGGCGTCTGGAAGCTCTCGGGCGCACTGGAGGGATCGATAAACTGAGCGCCGGCGCCGAGGACTACGTTGGTGGGCTGCGGGTTAGAGCCATTGCCTGCGTTGCCGGCGGTGTAGAAGAAGTTCGCGCCGTTGGTGTTGTTAAGGATGGCAGAGCGGCCGTTGTTGCCGCTGTAGGCATTGGTCTCTGTGAAGGTGAATCTGCCGAAGGGGTCGACGGTCGCGACAGCGCGGAAGAAGTTGATGCCGACGGGGTTGGTGGGATCGACGGCGCCGGGGGTGTTGGAGTTGGAGGCGTCGATGGTGTCTACGGGGGCGACGTAGCCCATAAAGGAGAGGACGCTGCCGTCGGTGGAGAGGTGGAGGGCCATCTCGGATTTGGAACTGAAGCTGGTGACGAGCTGATTGCTTCCAGTGTGGACGTTCCCCAGTGAACTATTGGGAACTTCGACGCTGTTAAGGAGGAAGCCGAAGGGGGTGATCTGGTCGAGGAAGATTCGGGAGGTGACGCCGAAGGAGGGGTCGGGAATGACGTTGTTGAAGACGAAGGGATAGGTACCGTTGAAGGTCGCGGGGGCGCAAGGGCCGACGGTCTTGGCGCAGTTAGGAGGGAGCTGTGTGCCTACGGCGATGTTGTTCACGTTATTGTCATAGACGCTACGTGAGACGACGAGATTACCGGGCAGAAAGTAAGGGAAGGGGTCGCCGAAAGCCTGGGCCAAGGCTGGAACGCTGTTGGCGACGATGGCCAGCGAGAGCGCGGTGATTAGCTTGCCGAGCGCATGGCTGCGATTAGAACGCTGTGAACTGATGAAGTGCATGAAGGCTCCTAACAGGATGAGGTGTGACTGGAGGTACAGCGAAGAGGGTAGGAGATGTCTGTTAGAGCGGCGTGAATTTGTGTCAGGGGAATGTAGTATTTGGTGAGCGATGGGCGCGCCTGTTGCTCTCCCACAATTTGAAAGAGGAACGATGAGTCGACGGTTTTTGTGTTTTGTTTTTGTCCTTTTGTTGGTTGGCTTGACGGTGAGTGCAGGGTTTGCGCAGGGTGCTTCGGGAAAGCCGAATGCGTTCGATGTGAGGGAGACTACGATTGCCGAGACGCAGGCCGCGATTCGCTCGGGTAGGGTGACGTGCCGGGAGTTGGTAGAGGCCTATATCAAGCGAGTAAAGGCGTATGACCAAACGACGCACCTGAATTCGATGATTTTGTTGAATCCTGAGGCGCTGGCGGACGCGGACGGCCTGGATGCGGAGTTCAAGCGGACACATACGCTGAGGCCGCTGCATGGAATCGTCGTGATTGTGAAGGACAACTACGACACCAAGGGACTGCAGACAACGGGTGGTTCACTGGCGATGAGGGGAGTTGTGCCCACGACGGACGCTTTTATGGTGAAGCGGCTGCGGCAGGCGGGGGCGATTGTTCTGGGGAAGTCGAATATGGCGGAGTGGGCGTTCAGTCCGTATGTGACGGAGAGCTCGATTGCAGGAATTACGCGGAACCCATATGCGCTGGATCGGGTTCCGGCGGGATCGAGCGGAGGGACGGCGGCGGCGGTGGCGGCGAGTCTGGGGGAGGTGGGGTTGGGGACGGATACGGGGAATTCGATTCGGGGGCCTTCGTCGCATAACGCGCTGGTGGGGATTCGGCCGACGATTGGGTTGACGAGTAGAGACGGAATCATTCCGCTGAACTATTTTGCTGATGTGGGCGGCCCGATGGCTCGATCGGTAGCGGACGCGGCTGCGGTGCTGGGTGTGGTGGCAGGGTATGATCCGGCGGACCCTATTACGAAGATGTCAGAAGGAAAGGTCGACACGGATTATAGGAAATTTCTGGTCAAGGATGGGCTGCGCGGGGCGCGGATTGGCGTGGTGCGGCGGTACGTGGATGTGGAGACCGGCGATCCTCAGGTGAAGGCGCTGATGAAGAAGGCGATTGTGGACTTGAAGGCACAGGGAGCGGAGATCGTCGATCCGTTTGTCATTCCGGAGTACGACAAATTGACGGAGAGGATTGGGTGTGGGGATTTTCAGAGGGACTTGAATACCTATTTGGCGGAGCATACGCCGAATGCTTACTACAAGAGTCTGTCGGAGATCGTGGATTCGGGACTCTATTTGCCTTATATCGAAGCGCAGATGAAACGGAACGTTGCGCCGAGGACGGAGGCGCAGTTGAGTCGAGGGCCGTGCGTGGATACGTATCATGATCCAAAGAAGATTGCG
>DATHQG010000353.1:0-1719 GCA_035483075.1 Edaphobacter sp.
TCGCGCCGAAGCTGGCGGTGATCCTGCACCGCATGTGGGTCGATGGCAGCGAGTTCCGCTGGGGCAAGCAGGCCGCAACAGCCACGGTCGTTGCATGACAAAAGAAGTTTCAGTTTCCGCCTGAAAGGGCGGAGCCGCGTCGTTCCCGTGGGGACGATGGGCGAGGTGATCTCGCTGAGAGTCCGGAACCGGACGGCCGCAATGCCTCCAGGTCACGGGACAGATTGAGACGCCTCGCCTTCCTGACCCCATCATGTGGCGGCCATGCGCCGACCGCGAAGAGAAGCGAGTGACCCACGGGCGCGACATGAGGAACAAGGTAGCAGCTTGCCGCCGGCGACCTCCATCAGAAAGGGCGTCCGGTAGGGTAAGGCCTGGTGGATGCCACCCATTGCAATGCGTTACAGTAACGGAGAACGAAGCCATGCCAAGGGGCTGCAAACCGACAGGTGAGCACGCGCTGAGCAACGCCGAACGCCAAGCCAGCTATCGAGCTCGCCACCAGGCGGAAGCGATTACCGCCGTCACCCGACCGCGCCGCCCGATCGATCGACGCAGCCGCCCCCAGCGTTGGCGTGACGCCGTCAGCACATTGCTCACGCTGCAGGCTGAGTACGCAGACTGGCTCGAAGCACTTCCCGATAGCCTCCAAGACAGCGCCACGGCCGACGCGCTCGAAGCCATCGTCGATCTCGACCTGACGTTCCTTGCCGACGTTGAGACGCCACGCGGCTACGGACGTGATTAAACTAAATCCACAGTCGACCGACCGGACCGATGAGAGGAAAAAAGCAGCTTGACCTCAATAACCCCAATCAGAGAGGACTCTTAGCACAGCTTAACGTATACTTGGTGAATACTATGCCCTCCCCGCGCGTCCGCGGGGTGGAAAGCGTTGCATCCAGGCGCGAAAGGCAATGCCCATGACTACGGCGAAAATCTCCAGCTCGGAGCTGGAAAAACGCTTCGAAGTCTACCTTCACTGCGAAGACGACGTCTTCCAGGGCACCGCTTACGCCGGGCAGGTGGTCAAATACCTGACCCACGTCACCGACCAGGTGGCCGCGGGCCGTTTCAGCGGTGCTCTCTACGACCTTATGACTCGCCCCATAAATACACCCTGTCACTACACCAGGCCAGAGTTCGAGAGAACAACGGCTGCTGGTCGAGCAGTCGGGTAAACACCAACATCAGCGGCTGTAACCAATGCTCGGGCATTGTGGGGATCAGATCGTAGACCATGCAGCCCTGTCGAAACAGCGAGTGCTCCCTCCGCTTCGAGGTGTTGGTCTTCAACGTCCTGTCGTAGCCAACCGCCTCACTCGCGGCGCCCAATAGTGTCAACAGGACGACCGCGAGCCCGTTGATCAGCCACAGCCGATCCCGTCGCTCCGGGGTGCTCACGTGCACCGATCCCATCCCCATGCCGAAGCGGAGGTCCTCGCTGTCTCGCAGACCCGACTCGATGCCCCACCGACTGCCGTAATAGGCGGTCAGATCCTTGGCCGTCGCGTCGGTGCTGGAGGCCGCCAGGCACCAGGCCTGCTTCATCTCAGGGTCGCGCACGTGACCACGGTGCCAACCGGATAGCGATCCGCTGTCACCATCGCCCCGCGCAGCACACGCGCCCGCCCGCTCGGGCTCACCCGGGCCGCAGCGGTGTGGGTGACGCCGCTGGCTGCCGTCACCTTGATATCGCCACGGAAGCGGATGACGTAA
>DATHQG010000354.1:0-30150 GCA_035483075.1 Edaphobacter sp.
CAACTCCGCCATCGCCCTCTGCGACCGCCAGATCAAAGAAAACCCCAACGACAAGAACGCCTACTTCGCCCGCGGCTACGCCCGAGGCATGCACGCCGCCTTCATCACCCTCGCCGATCACAGCTACGTCGCCGCCGCCCGCCAGGGCCTCGCCGCCCGCAACGACAGCGAGCAGGCACTCCGCATCGACCCCAACTACAACGACGCCAAGATGGCCGTCGGTATCCAGCAGTTCGCCGTCGCCAGTCTTCCGCGCTTCATTCGCATGGTGGTTGGCATCGCCGGCGTCGGCGGCAACAAAGACAAAGGCCTCAACCTCCTCCGCGAATCCGCCGCCCACGGCATCGTCACTCCCATCGAATCCCGCACCGCGCTCTCGCTCTTCCTCCGCCACGACGCCCGTTACCCCGAGGCCATCGTCGTCCAGAAAGGCCTCGCCGATCAATATCCCCACGACTACCTCTTCCGCCTCGAGGTCGCCAACCTTACCAAGGACTCCGGCAACGGCCCCGGCGCCATCGTCATCTACCGCGAGGTCCTCGCAGACGCGCAAAAGCCCGGGTACTTCATCGAACCTCGCCTTCACATGGCTTACTTCGGCCTCGCCGACACCCAGCGTGGCCAGAACGACATAGCCGACGCCGCGCAGAACTACTTAAGGGCCGCCGCCGAGCCCACCTGCAGCGATTGGATTCGCCGACGCGCCCAGCTCAACGCCGGCGAGATGTTCGACCTCCTCCACAACCGCCCCGAGGCCATCAAGCAATACCAACTGGCCTCAGCCGGCGGCGGCGACCAATCCCAGACCGACGCCGCCCGCCGCTACCTGAAGACCCCGTACACCGGAAGATAATCCTCACCCAACCAAAGAGTTGTCATTTCGACCGGAGGCGGCGCTTTTGCCGCCGTAGTGGAGAAATCTGCTTCTCTCCTTGACGAACTAGGAGAGCTGCGTAACAATCTCCTAGACCATCAAGGAGAGAGTGCATGGCGAAGCAAGTCGACCTGATGCAGGGCACGCTGGAGATGTTGATCCTCAAAGCAGTCTCGCTCGGAAAGCTCCACGGCTACGGCGTTCTGTTGCGCATCCAGCAGATCAGCGGCGAACAACTCGTCATCCAGCAGGGCTCCCTCTATCCGGCGCTCTACCGCCTCGAGCACGAGGGCGCCATCAAGAGCGAGTGGGGCGAAAGCGACAACAACCGCCGCGCCAAGTACTACACGCTCACTCCCGCTGGCCGCAAGCAACTCACCGCTGAAACCGAAAAGTGGAACCGCATGGCAGGCATCATCGGCGGGATCCTGCAACTCACCGGGGTGGAGTCGTGAGCGCGCAGTGGGCACGCCTCCGGTCATGGCTGCGCTCGGCACTCGGACGCGGCCGCCTCGAAGAAAACATGGATGCAGAGGTTCGCTTTCATCTCGAAGCCCGCACCGCAGACCTGATGCGAAGTGGTCTCGGCCCCCAGGAAGCGATGCGGCAGGCGCGTCTCGAGTTCGGCAGCGTCGCGTCCCACAAAGACGAAATGCGCAACTCCCTCAACCTTCGCTGGTGGGACGACCTCTGGTGCGACCTCCGTTACGCCGTCCGCATCCTGCGCAAGAGTCCCGGCTTCACGGCAATAGCAGTAGGCTCACTTGCCCTTGCCATCGGCGCCAATGCAACCATCTTTTCCGTCGCCAACGAAATGCTCTATGAGCGCCTCAAAGTCCCTCATCCGGAGCAGCTCCAGCTTTTCGCAATGACAGGTGACAAACACGTCGCCGTACACTCCTCATGGGGAGACTGGAATACCATCCCCGGCGGAAGGACGCTCTTGCATTCCTTCTCGTATCCCATCTACCAGCAGTTGCGAAAAGACAATAGAGTGCTCCAGGAGATCTTTGCCTTCAAAGAACTCGGTCGCGCCAATGTGACCATCGATGGTTCCGCTCAAGCCATTCAGCTCGAGCTCATCTCCGGAAACTTCTACGACCAGATGCAGGTGAAGCCTGCTCTCGGCCGTGCCATCATGTCCTCCGACGACGGCGCTCCCGGCACCGGTGCTGTCGCAACCATCAGCAACGCATTCTGGCAGCGCAGCTTCGGCGGCTCGCCAAACGTCCTTGGCAAAGTCATCAGCGTGAATACAATTCCGGTGACGATCGTAGGAGTCAACCCGCGAGGGTTCACCGGCGCCAACAACGCACAAAGTTCACCCGAAGTGTTCATGCCTCTATCGATGATTCCGCTGTTGCGAGCGGAGTTAGGCAACGACGGCCCACTCCTGTCGAGCAATAAGGTCTTTTGGGTCCAGATGATGGCGCGCTCCAAACCCGGGGTCCCCATCGAACAGGCACGCGCCGCGCTCGAGGTCGCCCTCATTGCAGCGATGCGCAGCACTCCGACCGTCAAAAAAGACGACACCATGCCCACCCTCCTCCTTGAGGACGGCAGCAAGGGATTGAACTTTGCCGCGAGGCACTTTGCGAAGCCTCTCTATGTTCTGCTCGCGCTCGTCGCGTTCGTCCTTCTGCTTGCCTGCGCTAACATCGCCAACCTCATGCTCGCCCGCGCCTCGACTCGCCAGCGCGAGATGGGCGTGCGTCTCGCCCTCGGTGCGGGTCGCTGGCGAATCCTCCGTCAAGTGCTCACCGAAAGTTTGATGATCTCCGCAATGGGAGGAGCGCTCGGGTTCATCCTCGGCTACATGGGTCGCACAACCTTGCCCAAACTCCTCGCCAACGCCTGGGAACGGACCGACATCAACGTTCCCTTCGATTGGCGGGTCTTCGCCTTCACAGCAACGGTGACCATCGTGACCGGCGTCCTCTTCGGCATCGCCCCCGCCTGGGTCTCGACTCGCGCGGAGATCGGAGCGGCCTTGAAAGAGGGAAGCAATACAGCAACGCGCCATCGCAAGGGCTGGAGTGGCAAAGCCATCGTCGCCTTCCAGATCGCTCTCTCCACCATGCTCGTCGTCGGCGCCGGCCTCTTTCTCAGGACCCTGATCAACCTGAACTCGATCGACCCCGGCTTCCGCACCGACCACCTTCTTCTCTTCGACATCAGCGCACCCAGCAAGCAGTATCCTGCGCCGAAGGATGTCGCCCTCCACGCCCGCATCGAGGAGGCCCTGCGGAGCGTTCCCGGCGTGCAAGGCGTCACACTCTCCGACAATCCGCTCATCGCAAACAATATGTCGAATGGAGACTTCAACATCCAGGGAGCACCCGAGGTGGAGCGCAAGCGCGGAGACAACTCCGGGCTTGCCGACTTTGCCGACGTAGGCCCGGACTTTCTCCCGGTCATGGGAATTCCACTCATCGCGGGCCGCGGATTCACCGCCCAGGACGCCAACTTGCCCCAGCAGGTTGCTGTCATCAATCAAGCCCTCGCGCGCCAGTTCTTTCCACACGACAACCCCATCGGCAAAAGGTTCTCCACCGAAGACAGTAAGGACGCCGACCGAAAGTGGACTGAGATCGTCGGGGTCGTCGGCGACACGCGCTATGTAAATCTCAAAGACCAACCTCCCGCGCTTCACTTCGATCTCTACCGGCAGCTGCCCGAGATGGGCGGCGCCACCTACATCGTTCGCACCCAGATGAAGCCCGAAGCGATCGTCTCCTCGCTGCGTGCTGCCGTGCAGAAGGTCGATCGCGATCTACCCCTGATGGATATCCGGACCCAGCAGCAGCAGATCGACGCCACGACCCAGCAGGAACGGATATTCGCGACCCTCACTGCAGGCTTCGGAGTCCTCGCCCTCGCCCTCGCTTGCGTCGGCATCTACGGAATCATGGCCTACACCGTCTCGCAGCGGACAAACGAGATCGGAATCCGCCTGGCCCTCGGCGCGGAACGCAAACAAGTCCGCGGCATGGTTCTGCGGGAAGCGGGCCGACTCGCAGTCCTTGGTGTAGTGGCAGGCCTGGCCGTCGCGCTGGGACTGGGCCAGCTGGTGAAGTCGATGCTCTACGGCCTCAAGCCGGCCGATCCGGCGTCTTTCGCCGGTGCAGGCTGCCTATTGCTGGGCGTAGCCCTCATCGCGGCGTGGGTACCCGCCCTGCGCGCCTCGTGTGTTGAACCAATGGAGGCACTGCGGCACGAGTAGCGTTGCTATCTCCGACCTTCCATCGGCCCTCTGTGGCAAAATAGAATCTCCCGGAGACGCCCATGTTTTGTTCCAAATGCGGCAAACAACTCGAACCATCCTCCCGCTTCTGTCCCGCCTGCGGGGCCACCATCTCTGCTGACGCCCCACCGCCGCCGGGTTATCCCCCAAACGCCGGCCAGCTAACGCGCCCCCGTAACAACCGCATGATTGCCGGAGTCTGCGCCGGCTTCGCCCTGCACTACGGCTGGGACCTCAACCTGACCCGCGTTTTAACCGCGCTTCTGGTCGTCTTTACCGGGGTAGGGGCTATCGTATACCTCGTCGCATGGGTCATCATCCCCGAAGGCCCCTACGCCCTTCCCGCGAAGGGCCTCTAGGTCGCTCCGACCTCCAGGCGTGGATCGTCATTCCCAGCGAACTCTACCCATCTCCGAGAACGAGTACTTAAGCTTGCCCAAGAAGATCAAAACCCCCCGGTCGCCTTCACCTCGCCCCTTCCTCTATCGCAACCGCAAGCTCTATTGCGACGGGGCAGATCTCACAACTCTCGCCGACAAATACGGCACGCCCCTCTACGTCTACTCAGCTTCACAAATCGCCCAGCGCTTCCAACTCTTCGAGCGGGCCTTCGCCAGCCGCCCCCACACCATCTGCTACGCCGTCAAAGCCAACTCCTCCCTCGCCATCCTCCGCCTGTTAGCAGAACAGGGAGCGGGCTTCGACATCGTCTCTGGCGGGGAACTCGAGCGGATCCGCAGGGTCCACAGGCCCTCGCTAAGAAAAGTCGTCTTCTCCGGTGTAGGCAAGCAAATTTGGGAGATCGACGCTGCCCTTCGCGCCAACATCCTCCTCTTCAACGTTGAATCCGAGGCCGAACTTCAGGTCCTCGCCGCCCGTGCCGAGGCCCTCAGCAAGGTCGCCCGCTTCGCCCTCCGCGTAAACCCCGACGTCTTCACTGAAACCCACCCTTACATCTCCACCGGCCTCAGCGAACACAAGTTCGGCATCGACATCAGGGCCGCCCGCGCCATCTACCGCAAGACCGCAAGGGCCAAATGGCTCGACCCCGCCGGCGTCTCCGTCCACATCGGCTCCCAGATCCGCAAAGTCGATCCCTTCGCCGCTGCTCTGACTCGCGTCACCAGCCTGATCGCCGACCTCCGCAAGGACGGGCACAACATCCGATACGTCGACGCCGGAGGTGGTCTCGGCGTCGACTACGGTACCACCGCCTTCGACCCCGCCAGGCAAGTAGAGAAGTATGCGGCCGCCCTCACCAAAGGCCTCGGCGACGAACCAGCGCATCTACTCCTCGAGCCAGGGCGCTTCATCGTGGCCCAGGCCGGGGCCCTCCTGACCCGCGTCCTCTACGTCAAGAAAAACGGGACCCAAACCAAGTCCAAGACCTTCGTCATCACTGACGCCGGCATGAACGACCTGATCCGTCCCGCTCTCTACCACGCCCATCACGAAATCGTCCCCGTCAAACGACCGGCAGGGAAGTCGCCGAATCTAGTTACGGTCGATGTAGTCGGCCCCGTCTGCGAATCGGGAGACTTCTTCGCCCGCGACCGGGTCCTTCCCACGGTCAAACCCGGTGACCTCGTCGTCCTCCTCGACGCCGGAGCGTACGGCATGTCACAAACCTCGAACTACAACACCCGCCCCCGCCCCGCCGAAGTCCTCGTGGACGACGCCACCACCCGCCTCATCCGCCGCCGCGAAACCATGCGCGACCTCCTCGCCCCCGAACTGAGCAGAACCGACAATTAAGGGATCGGCTTCGAACGTGGCGCCCACATTTAAATCGGAGCCAAAAAAATCGGGTGCCCCATATCTCGATTTTGAGATGTGGGCATTCGCGCTATGCGTGAACAGTCTTCGTCTAACATCCGCCGAACGCACGATCAGTCTCCGCCCCTTAAGGGCACGGCTTAGCCGCTGAGGTACGTTTGCCTCTAGTCCACTTCAATCGCTGGTGCGGCGAACACTTGACAAACCGGTTCCCGGAAAAGGTGGTCGGAAAAGCGAGCAGCGCTTCGCGTCACCCACAAGTCCAAACTTATCCCCCCTGTTTCGAAGACTTTGCGCAACCCCCGACGGGGTGGGGGGTGCAGCTCCCAGGCAAGCGAACCATCGATCAAACATGCTAAACTCACATGGTTCCGCACTGCTGCACCGCAAATCTGTACCGAGGTAATTCATGTCCGGCCATTCAAAATGGGCAACAATCAAACATAAGAAAGGTGCGCTCGACGCCAAGCGAGGCAAGATCTTCACGCGCCTGATTAAGGAAATCACCATCGCCGCGAAACAAGGTGGCGGCGATCCCGACGGCAACCCCCGCCTCCGCGGCGCCATTGCGGCCGCCAAAGCCGAGAACATGCCCGCCGACAACATCAAGCGGGCCGTCCAGCGCGGCACCGGCGAACTGGAAGGCGTCTCCTACGAGGAGATCACCTACGAGGGCTACGGCCCCGGCGGCGTCGCCATCATCGTTGAAGTCCTCACCGACAACAAAAACCGCGCCGTGAGCGAGATCCGCCACGCCTTCTCAAAGAACGGCGGCAACCTCGGCGCAGAAGGTGCGGTCGCCTGGATGTTCACCAAGAAGGGTGTCATCACCATCGCCAAGTCCGCCGCCGGCGAAGACAAACTCACCGAGATCGTCCTCGATGCAGGCGCCGAAGACCTCTCCGACGAAGGCGAAAACTGGGAGGTCCTCACCGACCCCAAGGACTTCGAGGCCGTCACCGAAGCTCTCAAGGCCGCCAAGATCACCCCCGAGCACGCCGAGGTCACGAAGATCGCATCGACCTACACCAAACTCGAGGGCTCTCAGGCCAATGCCATGGTTCGTCTCCTCGAAACCCTCGAAGACCTCGACGACACCCAGAACGTCTACTCTAACTTCGACTTCGACGAAGCCGCAGTGGCCAGTGCAAGTCACTAATCCACCGGTCGTCAATACTCAACGGCCGCCGTTCACCGGCGGCCTTCTTCTGCCAGCAGGCCGTCGGAGACCTCGATTGACCAACACCAGGCAACGCAACAGCACAACGGCCATCTGGGTCTTCGCCTTCCTGCTCTTCACCGTCCGATTCGCCTTGGGCCAGGCCGCCGCCATCAGCAGCGACGCCACGCCCTTTCACGTTGACTCCGATCACCTTCCCTTCGAGATCGGTCCCATCATCCAGGGCGGCTTCGGCATTACCGAGGACCGCGACGACTTCAAGTTCTTCATGGCAGGCATACACGCCGGCAAAGTCCTCGCCACCACTCACGGCCACAGTGCTTTCCGCAGCAACTTCGAGTACGCAGTCGAGGTCTTTCCCTTCTGGCAGTCCTACACTCCCAAGTTCCAACGCCCCTTCTGCACCAATCCGCCCGGCACCCCAGTGCAGTGCACCCCCTTCTACACCGTAGGCGGCACCTTTACCGGGGCGTCCATCACACCAATCATTCTTCGGTGGAACCTGGCCGGCACGCGCCACTTCTCGTTCTGGGGCCAGGCCGCGGGCGGTCTCCTATGGACCAACCACAAGTACCCGGCCTTTGGCGGCCCGCCCTACAACTCGCAGAACGATGGCCCCAACGCCGACGCCAGTGTCTGGAACTTCACACCTCAGGGCGGCGTCGGCGTACACTACTTTGTCCGTCCTCGCCGCTCCATCGACTTCGGCGCGAATGCAATCCACATCTCCAGTGCCTCCCTGGGAGATCGCAACCCGGGCGTCAACGCCAGCGTTCAATTCTCACTCGGCTACACCTGGTGGAAATAAGACGCTCGTAGACTAGCCCCTAACCACTGTCGTTATGAATCCAGAAGCCATCATCGAATGCGTCCCGAACTTCTCTGAAGGCACCGACGCTGCCAAAGTCAGCCAGATCGTCTCCTCCATGCAGGTCGAAGGCGTTCGTTTACTTGACTGGTCACTCGACACGGCCCACAACCGCTCCGTTGTGACCATCGCCGGCACACCCGCAGGCATCGTCGAAGCCGCGGTCCGCGCCGCAGGCAAGGCGGCCGAGCTCATCGACCTCACCAGGCAAAACGGCGTCCACCCTCGCATCGGCGCCGCCGACGTTGTCCCCTTCATCCCCGTCAGTGGTGCCTCCCTCGCCGAGTGCGCCGTCCTTGCACGTCAGGCCGGCCTCCTCATCTGGCGCCGTTATGGCGTTCCCGTCTATTTCTACGGGGCCGCAGCCGCTCGTCCCGACCGTGTCCAACTCGAAGACGTCCGCAAGGGACAGTTCGAAGGCCTTCGCGATGCCACCCGCCGGGACGCCTCCCGCCGCCCCGACATTGGCGGTCCCGAACTCCACGAAACCGCAGGTGCCAGTGCCGTCGGAGCCCGCAGCTTCCTCATCGCCTACAACGTTCACCTCAAGGGGTCTGATATCGCCGCAGCTCGCGCCATCGCCCGCGACATCCGCGCCGCAAACGGCGGCCTCCACGGGGTCAAAGCCATTGGTGTCTTCGCCAACGGCCGCGCCCAGGTCAGCATGAACGTCACCGACTTCAACCTCACCCCCATGCGCCACGTCCACGCCACCCTCAAGCACCTGGCACAACGCCACGGCGTCCTCATCGATGACGCCGAGCTCATAGGACTAATTCCCGAGGCCGCTTATGAGCCGGATTCAGAATGGGTTCGTCAAATAACTGGCTTCGACCCCGAGGGTAAGGTGTTGGAGCGCAAGCTCCACTCCCCGATCGCATGGCCTGAGCAATGACGGATTGACTCAACTCAGGTACCACAAAAGTAGCATTCTATTAGAGAACACCTCCCCATCCGCCCTTGCAAACAGTCTTACATTCACGGAACAATAGTGTACTGACGCTACACTGGAAGTAGCTCAAGGAGTAAAGGCAATCATGACCACCATTAAGCAGAGCATCTTCACTACGGCCGTCGCCATCGCGACCATCATGGCCCCCACATTCGCGTTCGCCGCGCAGCTCTCCAGCGACGCAAAGTCAGCGATCCCCAAGGACATCCAACAGCTCATCGTCGTCGACTACCACGCCATGCAGAACTCCCCCGCGGCCATGGAACTCAAGGACCGTGTTCTTCCGCCCGAGCTAAAGCGTCTTGAGACCGCCCTCAAAAGCTCCGGCCTCAAGGTCGACCAGGATGCAGACGTTCTCGCCTTCGCTGCCTTCCGTGATCCAGCAGGGGAGGGCACCCGCATCGTTGGCATCGCCCAGGGCCAGTTCCACACCCGCGAGATCCTAGCCAACTTCGCCAAAAACAAAACGAAACCCGACGTGCTCCGCAACACCAGCGTCTACCCCATGGGCTCCAACGGTATGAGTGTCGTGTTCCTCAACCAGACCACTATGGTCTTCGGCGACAAGTCGGCGGTCAAAGAGGCGATCGACGCCCGCGACGGCATGGTTCCCGACTTCCTCTCCAACAGTGAAATGGTAAGCGAGATGGGTATAGTCGACTCCAAGGCCGTCTGGAGCCTGCTCGACGCAAAGGGCACCCAGTCCATGATGAAGAGCGTCCTCGGCGACGCTTCCAGCCTCGCCGACTACGACACCGTCAAAAACCGCATGAAGAGCAGCCGCTACACCATGGATTTCCAGAATGGCGTCAAGTTCGACATGGCCGTAGTCATGTCCGACACGCTTACCGCAGCGACCGCCGCAACGCTGATGAAGGGCGTGTCGATCATGCGCAAAACCTCGGGCTCACCCCTTGAGAAATCCGCATTGGATCAGACCACCATCGACTCGAACTCAGGGGTCTTGACCGTGGCTTACTCCTCTTCGGACAGCCAGTTCGCCAGCCTCCTTACCTCGCCCCTCTTCCAATCCGTAGTCAAGTAGCTCTAAAAAAACGGCAGGGTTTTAGTCCCTGCCGTCCAACTCATTCTCATTCAGCTTACGGATTGCTGTGTGTGTTCGGCGCGCCGGCGGGCGCGGCAAGTTGCAGTTGCAGGAAGTTCTTGACGTCTAGTGTGCTATTGCCCAGCACCTCGCTGTACGCCTGGCCTGGTTTCACGGTAAAGGCATTGTTGTTTCCCGTAATGTCGCGATGGAAGTACTGGAACGCCTTCGGCGCGTGAACGCCTCCCAGCACCGTCTGTGTCAAAGACAATCCGTAGATCAGCGGGTTGACGTTGCCCAGACGCCCGCCATTCAACTCGACGGCAAGCGCCAACACGCCGGCGAACTCCGGGGACGACGAGCTGGTGCCGATAACCAGGAAGGCCTCGCCGCCAATCCAAATGATCGCGGCACTGCGCGGCAGCGCGAGGCAATTCTGTTTAGTGAGGTCCGCATCTCCTGGGCAACCGCCCATCATCAGGGAAAGGTCGGGCACCGAGCGCTGCCGGTTGCTCCCTGTATCCACTAGGTACTGGTACAGCGGCTTGGGGAAGATGATACTGAACCCACCCCCCGAGCCCCACGTATTGTTGCCCACACTAACAACAGTGTCAGGGCCAACCAGAAACTCTGCTGGCACTCGCGGGTCAAAGTTGGCGTTCTCACTCAGGTAAGTAGCATCATCGATACCTGGCGTGGCGACAGTTTGCAGGTTCGTCCCCCCAACCCCGGTGACATTCGGATCGGACGCGGGATTCTCCACGCCGGCGACGAAGTTGGTACCGTTAGTTGGATTATTGTCGAAAGCCGTCGACGTGCACGGTACTCCGCCGTTGTCGCCCGAACTTGCCAGGAACGTGATGCCCTGTGCATTGCCCTGCTGGAACAGAGAGTGGAATGTCTTGAGAATGCCGGTAAAGTCGGTGCCACCGTTAGCGGCCGCCGTAAAGTCCAGTTCGCATTCGCCGAAGGACGAGCTTACGACATCGACCGCGTTGTCCTCGTCCACCGCCGTATAGCCGGCAATGATGGCATCATCTGTAAGCTCTGGCAGATCGTAGAGCGTCTCCTGGGCGCCGGGAGCGGTCCCCAATGACATCTGTGTATCGAGCGAAGCCTCCGCCGCATCGTCGCTGTTCGGATTGAACGGGCCGCTGCCACCGTTCACAGGACGAATCGTCACCGTGGGGACCGACAGGTTCGAGTTCGCCGAATAGGCCTGGATCAGGCTCTCGCCCCCGCCAAGATTAAGGGAGGAGTTGAAGGTCTTCGCCAGGTCCGCCGGACTGATTACCGAGGAGATCACGATGCCGATGTGGGAGCCGACGCCAGCTATCTGCGCCGGATGACGCGAGTGCAGCGGATCGACCTCAGTTTGGAACGATGGAAGTTGATAGGCCTCATTAAGATCAGTCGGATAGAAAAAGCTATCGCTGCTGCTAAGCCGAATGAGCGGTTTGGCGGCCGAAAGCCCCGGCCCCCCCATTTTCTGGGAATGCACATGCGCAGCCAGGTGGGTCGTGAACTCCGGGACGACGGCGCCCACCGAAGCCAGCGTGTCGGGCAGCGTCAGGTGATGTTCGGCGGCAGCAAATTTCACCCGCCCATTTGCAGTCCGCACCTGCATCAAGTGTGTCGCAAACATCCTCTCCACTGCCAATACCGGGCCTTCAACCTCGAGGCTCTGCGTATGCTCCGCGGTGATCGTAAAGCCAGCGGCGAGAAGTGCTGCGGTCACTGTGGCGATGTCCGAACGGCTTGGCCCGAACTGCGCTTTGAACTGCGCCGGCGTCAGCCACTGATGATAGCTGGCCGAAGTTGGATCGGTTTGTTCGCGCAGGAGCTGTTCGAGAGCGTCACTGTGCGTCAATGGCAGATAGACGTTGAAATGCGTCACGGCGTTGGGATCCGCGGACCCGATTGTCTGGATGTGTACCGCGTTCGGTGAACTGTTCATCTGCGCAGAGCTAATTGTCGTCAGCGCGCACAGTACCACGGCGCCTATTGCAAGCGAATGGGTTCTCATCGTTTTGACCTCTTAATATTGTGGCGTTGGTCTTTCGTGGCGACGCGAGTCACTGGCCCGTGCAGGAGTCTGCCTCGCGACAAACTATATTCTTCCCGGGCCGTTTTGCCCAGATCGCATCGAAAATATAGATGAAATTGATGCCGTTCGCCTCGGATCAAAGGCCGCCAAATATTGGTTCGGCAGCCTGTTGCCGTGTCTAACTCGACGTCCGTCGCGCTTTGTGAATCGGTCCGAGACGCCAGGCACATCGTCAGCAGCGTTTGGTCCGCACTTTTCGCCCGTCAATACTCGTATCTGGACATTCGTTCACACTGCGGTTACACTTGCCGCGTACCCACACAACTTGAGCACGCCGTTGCACCGGTAGATATCGACCACGCGCTACCACCGCGCCTCCGACCTTTATCTATCACGATCTTGTTTCACAACAAGCCGGTCCCGGCTTCGTCAGAGGCAGAGGACCCGTGTTGCTCGTCGCATGAACTATCACCGATCTGGAGGCCCCGCCGTCTATGCGCTCTGTTCGTTCCGGTTGTTCGTCCCTCGCTCTCGTCCTGACCCTCGCCACCACGCTCTTCGCCCAGTCCACAGTCACCACACCCGATAAATTCTTCGGCTTCCAGCTTGGTGCCGACCGCAAGATGGCCCGTTGGGACAAAATCGTCGAGTACTACAACATTATCGAGAAGCAAAGCGGCGGCAAGATGAAGGTCATCAACATGGGCCCCACCATGAACGGCAATCCCTTCCTCATGGTCATCATCACCTCCGCAAAGAACATGGCGAACATCGACACCATCAAGAAAAACAACCTCACCATCGTCAACCCGCACAGCACGCCTGAAGCGGAGATCAAAAAGCTCGTCGCAATCGGCAAAGTCATCCAGGTCCAGTCCATGAGCATGCACGCCACCGAGATCGGTGGCACTCAAATGGCCCCCGAACTTGCCTACGACCTCATCACGCGCACGGACGAAGACGCCCAGCGCATCCTCGACAACGTCGTCCTCATCGAAGTCCCGTGCTTCAACCCGGACGGCGAGATCATGGTCACCGACTACTACAACTCCACCCTCGGCACCCCCTACGAGGGCTCCAACTATCCCTCCCTCTACGCCAAGTACATCGGCCACGACGACAACCGCGACGCCCTCCTCACCTCAATGAACGAGAGCCAATACATGGCCAGCCTCCTCTTTACCGGTTGGCGGCCAGAGGTCTACGTCGACCACCACCATCAGGGCAGCTACGGCGCGCGCATCTCACTCCCGCCCTACGCCGAACCCACCCGTCCCTATGCCGACCCGCTCATCTGGCGCGAAGTAGCCTGGTACGGCGCACAGATGGCGTACAAGGAAACCGAAAACGGCTACACCGGAGCCATCAACAACGCCATCTACTCCGGCTGGGGACACTTCGGCTTCCACTGGATCACGCCCTTCCACAACATCGACGGCATGCTCACTGAGTCGGCCAGCGCCAAGCTCGCCTCCCCCATGTACATCCTCCCTGAGCAACTAACCGGCGGTGCCAGAAACCTGCCCAAATACGAGGAAGAGACGATCTTCCCGGATCCATGGCCCGGCGGCTGGTGGCATCTCCGCGACATCGTCAACATGCAGAAGACCGCGGCCTGGGCAGCGCTCGACATCTCCGCCCGCAACCGCGAGACCGTTCTCTGGAACGCCTACCAGAAGGCCAAGCACCAGACCGAGCGCGGAGCGGCGGCCGATACCCCTAACTACGTCATCCCCACACTCCAGAACGATCCCATCACCGCGAACTTCCTCATCCAGAAACTCCTCGTCCAGGGCATCGACATCCAGAAGGCCACCAAACCGTTTACCTCGGCCGACGGACAGTCCTATGACGCCGGCTCCTACATCATCTCCCTCGCCCAACCCAAGATGGGCCTCATCCGCAATCTCCTCGATCGCAACTTCTTCCCCGACAACGACTGGACCCGTGACAAGAATGGCGATCCCATCCGTCCCTACGACCTTTCCACCGACAACGTAGCCGAGTTCATGGGCGTCCGCGTCGACCACGTCGCTGGCCCGCTCAACGTCGAGGCGAAACTCATCACCGAAGCTCCGCTCACCCCGGGCAAGGTGGCCGCCGGATCCTCCGGCTACCTCCTCAGCGCCAAACTTGACGCATCCTACAAGGCAGTCAATCTGCTTCAGGCCAAAGGCGTCGCCGTCAGTCGCATCGCCAAGCCTGTTGACGGAGCTACCGTCGGCGATTTCCTTGTAGCCAAAGGATCCGAAGCCGACATCCGCGAAATCGCCAAGATCACCGGCGTCGACCTCGCACCCGCCCCAAACATTCCCGCAGACAACACCCTCTCCCTCAAGCAGAAGCGGATCGGCCTCTATCAGCGCTACTACGGTGGCAACGTCGACGAGGGCTGGACTCGCTGGCTGCTCGAGCAGTGGGGCTACAACCCGACGAGCCTCCTCGACCCCGAGCTCAAAAAAGGTGACCTCAACGCAAAGTTCGACGTCATCATCATCCCTGATGATTCCACTGCCTCTCTCACTGGCGAGACCGCCGCAGCCGGCGGACAACGCGGCGGTGGTGGAGGAGGTGGCGAAGGCTTTGGACGCACCCCCACCGACTACGCCCCTGAGTACCGCAGCGGCTTCGGCGAAGAAGGTGTCACTGCGCTCAAGGCCTTCGTCCAGAAAGGCGGCACCATCGTCACCCTCGGCACCGCCAGCGACTTCGCCATCGAAAAGCTCGGCGTCCACGCACGCAACATCGTCGGCAACCTGCCGACCAAGCAGTTCTGGTGCCCCGGCTCGACCCTCAAGGTCAGCGTCGACCAAACCAACCCACTCGGCTACGGAATGCCCAAAGAGAGTCTCGCGCTTTACCTCCAGGGCGATCCCGTCTTCCAGATCACCCCCACCTCCTCCAACGAACGCTACTCCGTCGTCGTCAGCTACGAAAAGCGAGACATCCTCCAGAGCGGCTGGCTGGTAGGCGAAGGCAACATTACAGGCAAAGCCGCCATGATCTCCGCCGAGATGGGCAAAGGCAAAGTCATCCTCATTGGCTTCCGCGCCCAGCACCGCGCCCAGACCTACGGCACCTTCAAACTCTTCTTCAACAGCATTACGAATTGACCATAATAACGAGTAGTAAGCGACTGTAAGAACCATGCGTCGGCCTGCTCGATGCGGCATGCCGACGTATGAAACATCGAGTTGTCGGCAATAGGCACGTGCAATGAGATAATTTGCTCCAACGCTGTCACTTTTTATCGGCTTGATC
Organism: Edaphobacter sp.; assembly: GCA_035483075.1. GTDB lineage: Bacteria > Acidobacteriota > Terriglobia > Terriglobales > Acidobacteriaceae > Edaphobacter. The sequence continues at coordinate 15,248 of DATHQG010000354.1, forward strand.
TCGCCCGGCCCCAAGCCGGTCTCAAGGGAAATCGATGACCTCAACGTACCGTCTTGCACTTGCCGGACTTGCTATTACTCTCTTATCTCTCCCCTCCATGGCCCAGGAAAAGCCGGTGGGCAACGACATCCCACCCAGCTTCACGCCACCGAAGCAGACCCTATACGAGGCGCCAAAGCCCACCTTCGATTACATCAAGCGTGTGGAGATGGTTCCGATGCGGGACGGGGTAAAGCTCTACACGGTGATCGTGGTTCCGAAGGGTGCGAAGAATGCGCCGATCGTGCTGACCCGCACCTGCTACAACACAGCCGCCCGTGCCTCCGCTGCGCGTTCAACGGCCGGCAACGCGCTTGTTACTGGTGGATCTCCCGCGCGAGCAGCGGCCCCAGGTCCTGCTGCCCCGAAGGTCGAGTCACCGCACATGATTGATGAGCTGGGCCTCTCTGATGAGATCTTTGTGAAAGCCGGATACATCCGCGTCTACCAGGACGTTCGCGGCAAATATGGATCGGAAGGCGTGTATCTAATGACGCCGCCGCCCGTAAATAGCGGCTTCAATCCTTCTGGCGCCGACGACACCACCGACGCCTACGACACGATCGACTGGCTGACGAAAAACCTACCGGAGACAAATGGGCGAGTGGGTATGATCGGCTCGTCATACGAAGGCTTCACCGTCGTGATGGCCCTGCTGAATCCACACCCGGCGTTGAAGGTCGCCGCTCCCGAGAGCCCGATGGTAGATGGCTGGATGGGTGACGACTGGTTCCACTATGGCGCCTTTCGCGAGATCATGCTGGACTACTTCGTCGGGCAGACGGCCGCGCGTGGCGCAGGGCCGCACGTAGAGCATGAAGGACGCGACGACTATACGAATTTTCTCGTGAAGGGATCGGCGGGAGACTTTGCACGTTCGATGGGCGAAGATCAGTTGCCCTACTGGAAGACCGTCGAAGCCCATCCCGCGTACGATGCCTTTTGGCAAGCCCAGGCGCTCGATCATCTGATCGCGACTAAGACGCTCACCGTTCCGACGATGTGGCTTCAGGGTCTATGGGACCAGGAGGACATGTGGGGCGCGAACCATAGCTACAAAGCGCTCGAACCGAAAGACAAGAACAACGACATGAACTACCTCGTGATCGGACCGTGGTTTCACAGTCAGGTAAATCGCGAAGGGCATGTGACGGGACCCTTCACCTGGGACGGTGACACAACGGCCGACTTCCGCTCCGAAGTTCTGCTCCCGTTCTTCAACCAATATCTGACGGAAGGTGCTCCTAAGGCGAATACACCGCCGGTCCTGATCTACAACACGGGTGAAAACCACTGGGACCGCCTGAAGTCCTGGCCGCTGAGCTGCGATACAGGTTGTGCGAACAAGTCGAGGCCACTCTACTTGGAGGCCAACAGCGGTTTGTCCTTCGAGCCGCCAGTCGCTGGTCCGGAGAAGTTTGACGAATACATCTCCGACCCGAAAAAACCAGTCCCCTATCGTCCCCGCCCCGTGGCCACCGATGATGAGACTGGCTGGCGGACCTGGCTCGTGCAGGACCAGCGCTTCGCTGATGGGCGGCCCGACGTTCTGACTTATATGACGGAGCCGTTGACCACCCCGGTCCGCGTCAGTGGCGTGCCGGAAGTGAACCTCTACGCGTCGACAAGCGGTACCGATAGCGATTGGGTAGTAAAGCTGATCGACGTCTATCCTGACGACCCGAATCCGCCGACCACGATGAGCGGCTACCAGCTATCGATCTCACTCGATATCTTCCGTGGACGATATCGCACCAGCTTCGAACGTCCCCAGGCGCTGACGTCGAACGAGCCGTTGCTGTTCAAGTTCGATCTGCCGAACGTGAACCATATCTTCCAGCCAGGACACCGCATCATGGTGCAGGTGCAATCGACGTTATATCCGCTCTATGACCGCAACCCGCAGACCTTCGTGCCGAACATCTTTGACGCGAAACCCGCGGACTACCAGAAGGCAACGCAGCGCATCTGGCGCGCCCCAGGAGCGGCAAGCTTTATCAACCTGCCGGTTGTTCCGTAGGAGGCGGAACGCGACTATTTTGGAACCAGACCTCAGTCACATCACGAACCGAAGGAATCTCTGAGACAAGTGTCGATTCGCGTCGATCGTGGCTTTCGCTCAATTTGGAGAGTAAGCAAACCGGACGACCCGGTTTTTAGCATGGCACTCATCTGTGTCTTCGGTACAAGCTGGATACAACTCCCCCCATGGCACCGCCAGCTTGATCCGATTCTCGGCAATGCCCTTGCGTATCAGAAGTAGTTTGACCCACTCCGCTCGTTGTAATGAGAGATTCATATTGTAGGGTCCGGTGCCCGTCGAGGAGGCATAGCCTTCGATGTAAAAGCGAACATTTGGATGGTCCTTCAACCATTGGACATCGGCATTTAGGGTGTCCTGGTCCAAAGCATGGTCAAAGCGATCATGGGCGAACGTGATTTTATGCACGTTTTGGTAGAAGGCTTCCTCCTCGGGACCATAGAGAACCACTCTTGGTTTTGCCCAGTAATCAACCCAATAGGCATCGTCGGCGGGCGCTCCTGAAGGTTTTGCAAATAGCGGGATACTGGTCAAAAGGAGCATTGTGGCCGCAACGAGAACAAGTCGGCAATTCATGGGTGTAACCTCCGTTCAGGTGATGTGGTAACAGGATTGATGAAGTTATTGAGGGCGTAATATTCGCCGTGCGAATTCGCAACACGCTGACTTTTGTTCCATGCGTGCAGGCTGGAGATAAGTTACTCTCCACGACCAAGCAGAAAGACTGCCACTCGCGGCGACCGGTGTGATTTGAAGGTAGGTCCTTCATAGAGCGATATGCTAACCACTCGGGCACACTCAAGCTACTATGAGAACTACCAGTGCCACGGCATCTTTTTCAAGTTCGTGACCCGCGTTGCGGGCAATCTGTAATCTGGTCAGAATTTCTACAATTTCACTCAGGCATAGGGAATCCAGCCATGGAGTTTGCATGCTCGTTTCAAAGAGGCTTATGTTCAATCAGAGCGATGTGTAAAAAATATTTGACATATGCCAGCTAGGGGCGATATCTTCTCCATGTCAAATATTTTTGACATGGAGCGATTCGCCATGGCCACTAGCCTTTCATATCGTGAGAAGTCTCTTTACGCCTCGCTAGCGGCGGAGATCTTTGTGTACGGCCCTTACTTCCTACTGCACCGGCAAAACTCCGTCAATAATGTCGCCGGGATGATTATCGCAATCATCGTGTTGCAGATAATCCTGCAGTCGGTCATCGCCGCCTCAACGCGGAACCGCGTTACAGACGAGCGGGACCGCTTAATCGAGCTGCGGGGCTATCGTGCCGGTTATCTCACGCTCGCCTCTTTAATGGTGATTGGTCTGGGCCTGTTGTGGTTTCACGCGACCGTGGGCCATCTTCAATTGGAAAGCCGGATGATAGGACTTCATTTCTTGAACGTCTTCTTCGGCATGTTAGTCCTCGCAGATATCACAAAGACCGCCACGCAGATTGTCTCTTACCGGAGGGCGCTCTGATGCCCGCAATACGAAATCAGATAAGAGAACTCCGGGCCCTCCGCGAGATGACCCAGCAGGAACTCGCCGATCAAGTCGGCGTTACACGGCAGACGGTGATTGCGATCGAACAAGACAAGTATTCGCCTTCCCTTGAAACTGCGTTCAAAGTGGCAATCGTGCTTGGTGTGCCGCTCGAGCAGTGCTTCCAGTATGACCCTCGCGGTAAGCGCTAAATGAATCGGCGATTGATAGAGTGGCTTCTCCAGATGATGGCTAGTTGCGCTGCGGTCTTTTACAGAAAACGGGATCGCTGGTATTTCCAGTTGACGTAGAGGCATAAGAGGTCGCTCCTGTTGAGACCCAAGCTTTTTTTTCGCGTTTTTGCCCCATAAAACGGGTGTCAAGTCCCTAAAGGACTTAACCCATTACCCAGCAACGACATCCACGTGGCATGTTAGTTAGGCCCCAAACGTTATACTGGATATATAGACCAAAACAAACGGGCCCCGGAGATACTCCGGGGCTAATCTGTTCAGAATCAGTACTTTATTGGTAACCCATGTGTTTGCCATACTTTGCAAGGGAAGTCCAAAGCTAAGTCTATATTTTGCAAGACTTTGCACGATTCCCGGGAGGGAGGGAGTATAGCGTCAGAACGCCAGTACGACCCCAAATACGTTCCCTTGAAAGGAGTAGTTACGGCTGAACTTGGTTCCAAACCGAGTTCGATATCCCTCGAGCCCCTCCCGGGTAACTGCCGGAGTCGAGATCGTGCAGTTCGAATCCGGCGAAGCAAGTTTGCTCTTCCAGCCGCCGGCAATCATGTTGCAAAGTTCTCCGATTGCATCGTCCACCATCGGATCATGTGGCTCCGATGGAGTGCCCAGTAACGCCTCCGCCGTCACCGATGCCGTCGCCTGACTCGCATACAGCAGGCACTCGCCATCGACGGTGCCGGTAAATTGAATTCTGGCCACGATCCGTCCCTCAACCGTATCCACCTCGCCGTCCAATGGATCGCAGCTTCGCTCCAGCATCGTCTCAAACACCTCCGAGACGGCAGAATCCAACCGGGTCATCGCCTCATCGTGCACGTTCTTCACTCTCGCCTCTTCCTGCTTCAAATTTGAAATCCAACCTGCAACTAAGCCGCCGTCCGCAGCAACGGCAGCACCCGCACCTTCACCTGCTCCGCCGTAAACGGCTTGCAAATATAACCTTGAGCGCCCGCAGCAATCGCGCGCAGAACGAACGTCTCATTGCCCTCAGTAGTGATCATCACCACCGGAACGCCCTGCGCCAGGTTCTCTTGCCGCCTCGCCTCCAGAAACTGCAAACCATCCATCACCGGCATATTGATGTCACTCAGGATCAGCGCCAGAGGGGCGGAACCACCTTGATTGTCCCGAAGGACCTGCAATCCCTCCTCACCATTCGAGGCCTCCAGGACCTCACTTAGCTCCAGGCCGGCCTGCCGAAGCGCCCGTTCAATGACCTTCCTCATCACCGCCGAATCGTCAACAATTAGAGCTCGCAACCGACCCTCCCCTAAACTCTGCACCCAGACCGCCATCAAGTCTGAAGTCACTATCGGCAACCCGTCAACAACCTTGAGCGAAACGCGTCTTAACGTCCTCTAACCCGCGTCTCACAAACTTCGGCCACCCAACTGCTTAAGCCTCTGGCATGGACAGCGGAATCTACGCAGCATACACAGGTCTTCTGGCACGAACGCAGGCCCTCGACACCGCGGCCAACAACCTCGCGAACACGGGAACGGCCGGATTTCGTGCCCAGCGCGACTACTTCAGCGGAGTCCTCGCTGGAGGCGTCGACCAGGATCCAGAAACCGCCTCTCAAGTAGGACAATCCGTAAACGGCTTTGGCGTCCTTGGGGGAAACCGGCTCGATCTAGGACAAGGTGAGATGAGGGCAACTGGCAATCCACTGGATCTTGCCCTCGAGGGTCAGGGCTTCTTCGCCATCAAGACAACCAACGGCATTCGTTACACGCGCGACGGCGCCTTCTCCCGCTCCGCCACCGGCGTCCTCCAGACGGCCCAGGGCGAGCCCGTCCTCGACTCCAATCAGAAGCCCATCACCATCCCTACCGGCGCCGTCTACGTCTCGCCAGATGGCAGCATCTCCGTTTCTACATCCGACGGCAGTGCCATTGTAGGGAGGGTGGGTGCCTTCGACTTCACCGAAAAATCTGTTCTAACCGCCGAAGGAGCAAATCGTTTTTCCGCGAATGGTGCAGAGCCAGTCCCAGCAATGGCTTCGATCGAGCAAGGATCAGTCGAAGGGGCCAACGAAGACGCAGTTCACGGAACGATGCAGCTGGTGCTGGTGCAACGGCAAGCAGAGATGATGCAGAAAGCACTCAGCGTCTTCAACAACGACTTTGACAAGACAGCCTCTGAAGACCTCCCCAGAGTCTGAAGACTTCGTATTCTCGCCGCAAAAGGAGCTTGTAATGATTCGAGCGTTATACACAGCAGCAAGCGGAATGAGCGCCCAGCAGACCAATCTGGACACTATCGCAAACAACTTAGCCAACTCGGCGACCGCAGGATTTCGGCAACGCCAAGTGCAGTTTGAAGACATGATCTATCAGAACTTAATTACACCAGGTGCAGCCGATACACAGCAGACCCTGTCGGCGGGCCTGCAGGTCGGCCTTGGAACTAAGACATCAGCCAGCGAAGTGATCATGACCCAGGGGGATCCCAACAAGACTGGCAATACATATGATCTTGCAATTCAGGGCGCCGGCTTCTTCCAGGTATCGTTGCCAAATGGAACTGTCGGCTATACACGAGCGGGCAACTTCCAAGTGAATAACCAGGGCACGATCACGACATCAGATGGAGATATTGTCCTGCCCGCCATAACAATTCCGTCCAATGCGAGCAATGTTGTGATCTCTCAGTACGGGGTCGTGACAGCGACTCTTCCTGGGCAGACGAATGCCACGCAGCTTGGCACGATTCAACTGGCAACCTTCCCAAATCCGGGAGGCCTGAGTTCTATCGGCGGCAATCTCTTACAACCAACAACCGCCTCCGGCAACGCCATCACAGACGCGCCGGGGGGAAATAGTGGAATGGGCACCTTGGCACAGTTCACCCTCGAAAACTCAAACGTTGACGTTGTTGCAGAGTTTGTGCAAATGATCCTGGCGCAGCGTGCCTATGAGAGCAATTCCAAAGTAATTCATGTAGCGGACGATATGTACTCACAGATCAACGGCCTGATTCGGTAGAAACTTATGAGCAATAGCCTTTATTCGCATATCAGAGATATCGGAGTGATCTCTTTGCTTACGCATCAGGGAATTTGTGCGGCTATTCCCGCACATGCGACCTGCTACAGCACACCACGGACTGCAATTGACGCTGTTGCCACGAAACCTCTATCTTCGCCAGCCTTAGAGAGCAGCGGTTACAGGATAACCGGCGTTCGGTTGGATTCCGTGCTGGGAGAAAGATGGGCAACGATCGTCAGTTGTGAGCACCCCGAATGGCCCCCTTTGGCTCTCCCTACGAATGGCGCGGGCCCGCTAATACAACCTCAAGAAGCAGGTCGTTCTTTGACCGAATTGGTTAGGGCAGCTCCTGTGGTAAGGGCCGGTGAACTCGTAAGACTTTGGAGGCAGGAAAGTCTTTTACGGATTGAAGTTGATGGGATTTCGGAAGAAAGCGGCACCTTAGGCACGACCATACGAGTGCGATTGTTACGTAGGAATATGGACGATCAATCGACGCCGCAACAGTTCACCGGCGTTGTTCGAGGCCCTTCAAATGTGGAGATACTGCCATGATGAAATCAAGGCTGTTGAATCCGTCTCTCAATAACGTTGATCGACTGACTTACGGTCGTACACGAACTTTAGTTGTATCAGTTAAACCGCAGCGCCCCGGAGACAGGAGGCCAGAGCTTCTCGCAATCACGATCGCCGTCATATTACTTTCGCTGTTCGAGGTCTCTTCACTCCCGGCACAGGTCGATACCATCCATAAGATGATCGAACCCAAACCCAATGTTGCCGCTGCATCCTTGTCGTCGTATTTAGATCGGGTGCGAGCGGAGAACTCCAATATCCAGGCGGTTCCCGGCTCGATCTGGATCGACAGTGGGCGACTCACACGCATGGCTACCGATTTGCGCGCAATGCGGCCTCATGATCTGATTTCTGTCGTTGTCTCAGAAAGCCTTGCAGCCTCTACCGACGGAACAGTGAAGAACTCTCGTGCCTCCAATGCAAGCTCCGCGATTTCAGGACTATTCGGGACTTTGCACGCTGGCAATGCGTTGCAGAACTTAATCAATCAAACATCTTCGTCAGGATTGAACGCACAGGGAACAAGTGCGACGAATTCCAGCTTGAGTACTACGTTCGGTGGGCAGGTGATCGAGGTACTACCCAATGGGATGCTGGTGATTGAAGCGGCGAGGCAAGTCGAGTTCAGCCAGCAGACGCAGACCATTGTCCTGCGCGGGCTGGTTCGGCCTGAAGACATCTCTCAGCAAAATCAAATTCTATCGACCGCCATCTCAAGTCTTGAGCTCGAAGTGCGTGGGAAGGGAATTATCAACGACTACACTCATCGCCAAAACGTCCTCGTTCGGCTTCTCCAAAAAGTATTGATCTTCTAGTGGGAACTATGCGTGCAGAAACAAGGAAATCGAAGGCGTCAAGAGCGTCAAGCAAGTGTGTCGGCAGCTCTTACTTTTCCGGCGCATGTAGACTAGCAGTGCTGTTGGCTATTGCTCCCTGCGCTTTTGCTGTAGATCCGGCAACATCAGCGCCAAGACAAGCACGTGTCAAGGACATCTCCTCGATCGAGGGCATTCGCGACAATCAACTGGTTGGATATGGCATTGTTGTAGGTCTGCAGGGCACCGGCGACAGTCAGCAAACGACCTTCCCAATTCAAACACTTGCGGCCACACTTCTCAGGATGGGAGTGAGCGTTCCGGCATCTTCGATTAGAGTACAAAATCTGGCTGCAGTTTTTGTGGCTGCAACATTGCCGCCCTTCGCGCGATCTGGCACTAAACTGGATATCACTGTCTCTTCCGCGGGTGATGCGAGAAGTCTTGAGGGCGGCCTGCTTTTGATGACTCCTCTTTATGGAGCAGACGGTAAGATCTATGCCCAGGCACAGGGCTCGCTCGTCGTAGGCGGGTATTCGGTTACTGCTAACGGCAACGTGAAACAATTCAACCATCCCAACACAGCCAGAGTTCCCTTCGGAGCAATGGTAGAGCGTGGGGTCCCACTAGAGTTGGAGGGGAAGAACCAGTTCTCGCTGTTGCTCAATGATGCCGACTTCCGCAGTGCGGAAGCCATGGCGCTCGCAATCAATCAAGCGCTCGGACGTCAAGCTGCACATGTCATGGATAGTCGACGAGTCGATCTGTCGGTCGCCAGCGGTGAGGAGATTCCTGCCCTGCTGGCTCGGGTTGAGTCGATAGAAGTGCCGGTCTTTCCTCGGGCCAAGGTTGTCGTCAACGAGCGCACAGGAACAGTCGTCATTGGAGGGACTGTTGTCCTGCAGCCTGTGTCCATCCTGCATGGTGGATTGGCGGTCAATGTAGTGAGTGAATTTCAGGTATCGCAACCGAATGCTTTCTCATCTGGAGGCACGACGCAGGTCGTGCAGCAGACGAGGATCGAAGCCCAGGATAAACCCGTGAATCGCATTGAACTCAAACAAGGAGCGACTGTGGATGACCTGGTCCGCAGTTTGCAGACGATCGGGGCCTCAGCGCGAGACGTTATCTCGATCCTTCAGGCGATGAAATCGGCTGGAGCGCTGGAAGCGGAGATTGAGGTGTTATGAAGATCGGTCCGGACGTTCCAAGTCAGCCGACAATTGTAACCGAGGGGCCAAAACAGGCCAAACTGGTCGATGCGGCCCAGCAGTTCGAGGCAACGATGCTACAGGAGTTGCTGAAGCCAATGCAACATGGGCAAGACAGCTGGGGAGGTGAACTGAAGAGTGACGACTCAGCCTCTGACACGATAAGCAGTTTCGGAACCGAGGCGATTGCGAAAGCGATCTCCAAAGGAGGCGGTTTCGGGATAGCCAAACAGATCGTCTCTAAGGTAACCCTGGAACATCAACGAATTTCCGAAAAGAGATCGACCAAGTACTAAAGTTTCTCGGTCTTACGCCGATAGATTCAAGTAGATGGAGGACCACCGTGAGTTATTCAAGTGGAATCGGCAGTCTGCAGCAACCAGTAAACTCGATCACGCCGCCTGAAGCGAAGCCAACTATACAGGCCAGCGCGTCGGGCGCTGTGATCAATGAACATCCTTTGGCAAATGTGGAACATGCCGACCAAACGAACCTTAGTTCCGCTGCTCAGGCCTTGGATGGCTCGGATATCCGATCTGCGAAGGTTGCAACTCTGCAGCAGGCGATCGCTGCAGGGAGCTACAGCGTGTCATCAACGGACGTGGCGGACAAGATCATCCAGTCGCTGTTGGGCTAAGTATATCTACCAGGCCTAGCAGACATTCTCGCTGAGACATCACAGCCGTCGCACTTTTGTAACCACCGATGCGCTTATGCGTCTCCATGCCAGGAACATGAGGAACCAATGGGCACAATAACTTCGCTAATGGACATCGCTCGTTTAGCACTCACAGCCGATCAGGAGGCCCTGAATGTGACCTCGAACAACGTTGCTAATCAGAACACGGCCGGGTATACGCGGGAGGTTGTGGAGTTTCAGTCGGCCGATACTGTCACACTCAGTGGTGGAACTTTTGGTTCAGGTGTCACTGCGAGTGCGACCTCGCAGAGAGACCGCGTTCTTGAACAGCAGGTGCAGCAACAGACCCAGGTCCAGGCGCAGAGCGGGGCGCTCGAATCTGCTTTGCAGCAGGTCCAGAACGTCTTCGGGTTGAGTTCTACATCGACGTCGGCAAGCTCGACGACTTTTGGTACCGATATAAGCTCGTTTTTCAGCGCGCTTTCCTCACTGACAAGCAATCCGTCGGATACGGCGACTCGCCAAAGTGTGTTGTCTGCGGCGACTGCACTTGCCGGGGACTTTAATTCCGCGGCCAATCAATTGACGCAGGTGTCTTCGAGCTTGAATCAGCAGGTCGCCGGCGATGTTGGCCAGGTGAACTCGCTTACCTCGACGATCGCTTCGCTCAATGCGCAGATTACTTCTCTCAGCCCCGATTCGGACGCAGGCATCCTCGAAGACCAGCGACAGTTGGCGATCACGCAGCTATCGAAGCTGGTCGGATTGGACCAAATTTCAACTGAGAATAACGGTATTACATTGACAACTAGCGGCGGCGCAGTCCTGGTTAGCGGCAACCAGTCGTTTGCGCTGAGCACGACGCAGGTCGGTGGGGTGACCCACGTCCTTGCCGGTGTCAGCGGCCAGGATCTGACCTCAAATCTCACCGGCGGCGATCTTGGCGGTGTGCTGCAGGCCAGAGATCAGCAGTTGCCAAGCTACCAGAAGGCCCTTGACAGCCTGGCTTTCGGCATCGGGACCCAGGTGAACCAGCAGAACGAGCTGGGTCTCGACGGCAATGGCAATCCCGGCGCGGCCATTTTTAGTCTTCCGCCTACTCAGAGCGGGGCGGCAGCGCAGATCCAGGTCGCAGCGACCAATCCAAGCGCTGTTGCTGCGGCTGCGGTCGGAGAGGGATCCGCGGGGAACACGAATGCTTTGGCCCTGGCTGATCTGGCGAGCGCCATCGTTGCGGGCGGCCAGACGGCTTCGGGTTTTCTGGCGTCCTTTCTTGGCCAGATCGGCAGCGATGCTTCAGCGGCAACGACAAACAACAGCGCGCAGCAGGCGATACTGACGCAACTGACGACCCAGAGAGATTCGTTGTCCGGCGTGTCGCTCGACGAGGAGGCCGCGAACCTTACGCAGTATCAGCGGGCTTATCAGGCCGCGGCGCAGGTCTTCAACATTGGCGACACCATCATGGCCAGCGCCCTCAACCTTGGTGAGCAGACGACAGTGACCTAATGTGACGATGAGTCATCACCGAATTCCAAGACTGAAACTCAGGAGCACTATCATGCGCGTCGATCCGAATTACGTCTCCAATCTGACAGCGTCGCTGGACCAGTCCACCAGCGAGGAGGACATGCTCACCTCGGAGTTATCCGGCGGCTTGCGCGTCGCTTCGCTCTCGGACGATCCGGTTGCGGTGGCGCAGAGTACGCTGCTGGGCAGCTCGATCGCGCAGGACGATACCTTCGTTCAAACTGCTTCCGGCGAATCTTCAAGGATGCAGGTCGCCGATTCGACATTGGGTGAGGTCGTTACTCAGGTGACCTCGGCGCTGTCTACGGCGGTGGGGGGCAATAATGGGACGCTCAATGCAAGCGACATCGCCAGCGTCGCCCAAAGCTTGAGCGGGGTCCGCGACCAGGTGCTTTCCCTTGCGAACACGAGCTACCAGGGGCAGTATCTGTTTGGCGGAAGCCAAGGTTCGACACCTCCATTCACGCTTGATACGACAACCAATCCTGCGACCGCGACCTATACCGGGGACAACAAGCTACAGTATGTCGAGACTCCGAACGGGCAGAAGATCCAGATCAATCTTCCCGGGTCGTCCGTCTTTGGCGTCGCCGGCTCCGGTGTGCTGGGTGCGTTGAACCAGTTGATCTCCGATTTCTCGGGCGGTGCGGCGACCGCCACGATCACGACTGATACCTCTGCGCTCACAACGGCCCTGGGTCAATTGTCGGCGCAACGGAGCACGCTCGATAGTTCGTTGAGCCGGTTGCAATCGACCAGCACCTATGTGCAGACCGAGGAGAGTCAGCTGAAGGTTGCTCAGAGCAGCCTGGTTTCGGCGGACCCTGCGACCGTGGCCAGCCAATTGTCCACGGCTGAGACCCAGCATCAGGCGTTGCTCAGCGTCATTAATGCTCTGGCGGGCCCCGATCTCTTCAGTCTGATGAAGTAGATGCACTCTTTCCTCTCCTTTGATCTATCAGACTGGTGGGGGTACCCCCCATTGCTCGCGCGTAAGTCACTTTTATTCAGTCTTTTACGGATTGTCGTTGTCTGTAAAATATTCATAACAAATGGGTTGCGTCCAAAATATTCCATCCAAATGAGTTAGCCCCAGCTTGTGGCTGGGGCCCGCTTGTTTTTCTGATCTATATATCCAGTATAGCGGTTTGAGTGGAACTAACATGCCACGCGGATGTTATTGGATAGTAAAGGGTTAGGTGGTTGTTGGGCTTGACATGCGTTTTTTGGGCAGAAAACCCGCAAAAAAGATTTTGAAAGGAATAAGGCTAATAGAACGATAAGCTTAGCACTTCATTCCTGTTTCCCTTTAGGAAAAGCAAAAACTGGCTTTCTGTAGAAATGGAAGCTGCGGACTTACATTTGCCGGCCTCGAGGTTCCGGATCGATTCTGTGAGAAAAGGTTCTATCTTGCTCTTGACCTGGCGGGTGGTTCTGACAGGGCGCGGGCGGCCGCACCGAAGATTGTAGCGTCCTACGCAGCACAGTTCTAGCTCGCAATAAACGCGATTTGACGGCGGCAACGGAAATTCCTGCAGTCCCGGCTATTTCCTTGAGGGAGCCGTCATGCGATTGCTGAATTTCAATGATGGTACGAAGAACTGGTCGTAAACGATGTATTGCCTGCTTCAAATCGTTTTCTGCTTCCTTTCTTGCGTAGTGCTCTTCAATATTCGCTCTCTTGTCTGCCACCTCCCATTGCTGCCACGTTTCACCATCGACGCTCCAATCCATCGAGGTCTCTGGATGAGAACGCTTCTTGCGTAGGATCGTGAGCGCTGAATTGATTGCGATTTGCGTGAGCCAAGTCGAGAATTTTGCCCGGCCGTCGAAAGTATTCAAATGAATGAACGTTTTCATCCACGCATCCTGAACTGCGTCTTCTGCATCGTCTCGGTTTCCCGTGACCCGATAGACTATCTTGAATGCCGCATTCGAGTACCGCGTCCATAACTCGCCAAATGCGGAGTGATTCCCTAACTTGGCCGCCGCCACCAGAACTTCATCAGTTGTAGCGGAACCAACGAAAGCCGCGTTGATTTCGCCTTGAAGTCCGTACGATTGGATAAATAGTCCTTCCGAAACCACGTTCATTTCACATTCTCCTCCTTCGTTATAGATCGCCCAATTCCACTTCACATACACACCGTAGGCAGGTAAGCATGGACGACAGTGAACACCTCTCTCCGACCGCCATTAACGTTGATGCCGGTGTTCGTACAGTTTTGTCGCAGAAGCCAGGAAGACATCACTTTTTGCAATCTCGTTGGAACCGCCCCATGCTGGCCAAGACTACGATTTCTTGCCGAACACACGAAACCCCAGATCGTGCCCAAAATTCCAAGCACTTTCTAGGTATTGGGGAACCACACCTTGGCGCGCAACTTCCCGTAAGTCGCATTTACGGCAAGTTCGAGGTCACAGTTGCCGAAAACGCCGTTTTGGGGGAGTATGGACGGGTGATGATCCATCAAGGGATTTCACTGAGTTTTGTGAACTGATGAAGTGACACGTGTGATTTTCTTGTTTCGATAATTCAGTTCCCAAAGACTATTGGCGAAGCATGGCTTAGTACCGACTTCCAAGTCAGTCTCGGTCGAAGCCGCTGAGATCAGAACGCTTCCTTCGCTGGTGAACTCTAAGGCCCGGTACACCACGCTGCAATCGGCGGGGATTTGTTCCTTGAACAGTGGGTGCAGTTCGATTCTTCATCGCATATTATTGGTCAGGTCGAAGACGATCGGGGTCGTCTCATCCCAGTCACCTTGAGCCTCGATCTGTGACAGCAAAACCTTCTTGCCGTCTCTCGAGAAGGCATCGATCTCGAATGAATTCTCTTGCGACCATCCGCCCTCATCGGGTCTATCGTCTCGTTCCGCGACTTTGATCGTAGATACCTGACCGTCTTCGCCACGCCTATGCACAATCCAGGATGTTGTGCAGCGCCGCCCGTCGCCAGCCTGAGTAACCGAAGCTCTTATCTCAACTGCCGCAGCAAAGCCGGATTTGGAAGTCACCCACTTACCTATACCTCCTTGCGAGCGGGGGTACTCGCAGATGGATGTTCCCGCGTCGGCAAGCGGTCGGTTAGATTGCGCAGAGAGGAGGCTTGGAATTCCTAGTGTGACAACGAACAATAGTAATCTGAGCATTTGAGCATCCACTGCGGATCGTAAATGAAAAACCGAGAGCGAACATCCCATAAAGTCACGTTATCGGAAGGTACGCGCCAATGGAAATGCAACATCGGAACTCATATACTTAAGGAGGGTGAGGGAATGGGCGAGGAACTGAGATTTTTGTGGAACGCGACGCGCGGCAA
>DATHQG010000355.1:0-3621 GCA_035483075.1 Edaphobacter sp.
CGACCTCCCGCTGCTCCCGATAGAATTCCTGTCTTGGATGACCGTCCGGGCGCTGCAAACATCCGCCCTAGCAACCATCCCGCGCCTGCAAGGCTGTCCTCAACCGCTGTGCGCCGTTTATCACCGCGTCCTGCTGCCTTACGCTCGCTCTGCACTCAGCGTGGGCAAACCCAAAGTCATGCGCGCCGTCCAGTTGGCTGCTTCAGAAAGCGGTCTCAAGATGGACCTGTTCGACGTCGAGACCCTGGCTGCATCGCTTAGTCCCTCCCTGGACTGGCCTCCTGCTCCACCTGTTCACCGTTGGTTTCAAAACTTGAACTCTCCGGCCGAACTCCAATTTGCAGCGTTGGAGGAATCCCCCCACATCCAATAAGCTGGTTTGTAGAGCGAGGAGCGAGAGTTGGCCAGCACGCCCAATACGCCGGAGATCGAGATCGTTCAGGAAGCGGCACGCCAGGAAGGCGCCTCAAGTAACGGCGTCGCGCCCTACATTTCGTTTGAGAAGGTCAGCAAGTCCTTCGGCGATCTCACTGTTCTCGACGAAGTCAGCTTCTTCGTCAAACCCGGTGAAACCCTCTGCATCCTCGGCCGCAGCGGTGTCGGAAAGTCCGTCTCCCTCCAGAACATCATGGGCTTCCTCAAGCCCGATTCCGGTAAGATCCACGTCGCCGGCGAAGAGATCAGTACCTACGACGAAGAGCAGATGCAGGCCATCCGCCGCAAAGTCACCATGGTCTTCCAGAACGGGGCCCTCTTCGACTCGTTGAGCGTTGGCGAAAACGTCGCCTTCCCCCTGCGCGAGCGCCGCGAGCTCGTCGAGGACCAGATCCAGCAGATAGTCAATGGTCTCCTCGAAATGGTCGGCGTGTCGGGGATGACAGAGCTTCTACCCTCCGACCTCTCCACCGGAATGAAGCGCTCTGTCGCCATTGCCCGCGCGTTGGCCGCGCAGCCCGAAGCCATTCTCTACGATGAGCCCACCACGATGGTCGATCCCCTAATCGCCCGCATTCTCGGCGACCTCATCCAGAAGCTCAAATACCAGCTGCGCCTGACCAGCATTGTCGTTACCCACGACATGCGATTCGCTCAGCGCCTCGCCGATCGCGTGCTGTTCCTGCACCAGGGCAAAGCCCATTTCTTCGGAACCATGGATGAAATGAAAGCCTCCGACGACCCGATCCTTCGCCAATTCCTCACCCTTGATGCCCTGGTCCTGCCCGACGTCTGATCCGGCAAGCCCCACCAGCCGAGTACTCTCCCGGAGATCCTTCATGACGCACGCCACAGCCGCCGACTTCGTTGGAACCTGGCGGCTCCTCGACTATTCACTCATCCATGACGATGGAGTGGTCGAGAAGCCTTGGGGAACCGAAGTGCGCGGCTATCTGCTCTACTCCGCCGAGGGATACATGAGCGGCAATCTCGGTCCTGCCCGCCGCCGCCAGGGAGTCATCGAGCGCATCACCCCCGCTTCACGCCCCCGCCGCAACCGCCGCTACATCGCCTACACCGGCCGCTTCACCGTCCAGGGAGATACCATCACCCACCACGTCGAAGCCAGCCTCTTTCCTCTCTGGGTGGGCCGCGACGAAGTCCGCTACTACACCTTCGACGGAGACACCCTCATCCTCCGCACCGGCCCTCTTAAATCCGGACACCACACCATTACAGCGCAGCTCACTTGGCAGTGCGTCTGCTGATCGCAGGGCCTTCCTCTACAATCATTCCTTCGGGAGAATGATCCACAGTGTTCAACATCCTCCGGCTTCGGCCAACGAAGAATTTTCTGCCTCTCATCGCGAGCATCGCCTTCATGACTAGTTCCGCCCTTGCCCAGACCCAGACCGCCGCCTTCGCCCCGTCGAATCCCTTCTACGCGCCCAGCACTTTGCCGTTTGAAGCGCCGCCCTTCGACAAGATCAAGGACACCGACTACCAGGCCGCCATCGAAGCCGGCATGGCGCAGCAGATCGAAGAAATCCGCGCCATCGCCGATAATCCCGCGCCTCCTACCTTCGACAACACCCTCGTCGCGATGGAAAAAACCGGAGCCCTCTTCCAGCGCGCAACAGCTGCATTCGACGCGGTCACCGGAGCCAACACCAATCCCACGCTGCAGGAAGCAGAAGAAGCCTTAGCCCCGCAACTCGCCGCGCACAACGACGCCATCTATCTCAACCCGCGCCTTTTCTCGCGCGTCCAGGCCGTATACAACCAGCGCGATTCGCTCCACCTCGATCCCGAAGCGCAGCGCCTCCTCGAAATTGTCTACAAGAAGTTTGTCCACGCTGGAGCTAACCTCTCCGACGCCGACAAAGCAAAGCTGAAGAAGCTCAACGAAGAAGAGTCCACCCTCTCCAACGCCTTCAAGAACAAGCTGCTAGCCGCCACGCGTGACGCCGCCTTAGTCACCACCGACAAAGCCGCTCTCGCCGGACTGAGCGATGCTGAGATCGCCGCTGCTGCACAGGCCGCCAAGTCCCGCAACCAGCAGGGCTACGTCATTCCGCTGCAGAACACCACCCAGCAGCCGTCGCTCACATCGCTCACCGGCCGTGCCACGCGCCAGTCGCTCTTCGAAGACTCTTGGACTCGCGCCGAGCGCGGCGGCGACAACGACACCCGAGCCACCATTGCCCGCCTCGCCCAGCTCCGCACAGAAAAAGCGAAGCTCCTCGGCTTTCCCAACTACGCCGCCTGGAAGCTCGAAAACCAGATGGCCAAGACACCCGAAGCCGCGCTCAGGTTCATGGACGACCTCGTCCAGCCTGCCACCGCAAACGCCGAGAGCGAGGCAAAAGAAATTCAAGCCTTCATCAATACGCTGAGAGCCGGCTTCAAACTTGAGCCCTGGGACTGGAACCTCTACGCGGAGTTTGTACGTAAAGCGAAATACGACCTCGATGAGTCACAGGTCCGCCCCTACTTCGAACTGAATAACGTTCTTCAGAACGGAGTCTTCTACGCCGCCAACCAGCTCTACGGACTCACCTTCAAAGAACGCCACGATATCCCCGTCTACCAGCTTGATGTCCGCGTCTTCGAAGTCTTTGACGCCTACGGCAAGCCGCTCGCCCTCTTCTACTGCGACTACTTCAAGCGCGACAACAAGAACGGCGGAGCCTGGATGAGCGAATTCGTCCCGCAATCGAAGTTGCTCGGCACGCTGCCTGTCGTCTACAACGTCGCCAACCTTCCCAAACCCGTGGAGGGCCAGCCGGCGCTCATCACCTTTACCGACGTCATCACCATGTTCCATGAGTTCGGCCACGCCCTCCACGGCATGTTCTCGAACACCGAGTACCCCACCCTCTCCGGAACCTCCGTAGCGCGCGATTTCGTCGAATTCCCGTCACAATTCAACGAGCACTGGGCCAGCTATCCCGCGATCTTCAGCCACTACGCGAAGCACTACCAGACAGGCGAACCCATGCCCGCCGACCTCGCCGCCAAGATCGAGAAATCGCGCACCTTCAACCAGGGATACGCCCTCACCGAACTCCTCGCCGCTGCCCAGCTTGACATGCAGTGGCACACTCTCCCGCCCGGCTCGCCCCTCGAAGACGTGGATGCCTTCGAGAAGCAGGCTCTCGAGAAGAAGCACATCGCTCTGCACGC
>DATHQG010000356.1:0-12490 GCA_035483075.1 Edaphobacter sp.
GGGGTACAAGATTGCGCCGGGCGCGGGGACGCAGGTCGGTGTGGACGATCCGCCAATGGACATGCGGGTGTTGCTGGACGAGAATTTCTGGGGTGCCCTGTTCATCGAAGAGGCGTGGGACTGGCAGGCGACGATGATGCAACCAGTGGGTGGCATGGACCGGATTCCGTATGCGTTTGCCAGGGCGCTGGGGCCGATCGTGCAATATAGTTCGCCGGTGACAGAGATACGGAAGACGGCGAAGGGAGTTCGGGTGTCGTATACGCAGGGCGGCGCGACGAAGCAGGTGGAGGCCGCGTATTGCATTATCGCGGTGCCGTTTTCGATCTTGAAGAAGATCCCGAATGATCTGTCAGCGCCGTTCAAGAAGGCAGTGGACGAGAGCACGATGGGAGGGGCGTACAAGATCGCGTGGGAGAGCCGGCGGTTCTGGGAGGAGGACTACAACATCTATGGAGGGATCTCGTATTTGATGCAGGGGCCGAGTCCAGTCTGGTATCCGTCATCGCGGCTAATGCATCCGACAGGGGTGGTGGTGTCGGGTTATACGGACGAGCTGGATATACCGTCGTTTTATAAGCTTTCGCTGGCGGAGAAGTTTGAGGCTTCGCGTGCGTCGGTCGAGAAGATACATCCGGGGCATGGGAAGGAGTTGAAGAACCCGGTATTCTGCGGATGGAGCCGCGTGCCGTGGAACGAGGGGTCGTGGATACGCAGCTACGGCGGCGGACAGAGTGGATATGACACGATCATCCAGGCGGACGGGCCAATTTATTTTGCGGGCGATACGGCGAGCCATATTGTGGGGTGGCAGGAGGGTGCGGCGGACAGTGCACGCCGGGCGGTGGGGATGATTTCTGACAAGGTGAAGGCGGCGAGGTTGTCGGGCGCTGCGACTGGCGTCGTGCAGGGCTAACTATTTTGATGAGGGAGAAAACGATGAAGATCAAGTATGGTGTGATGGCGACGGCGCTGATGGCCGCTGCGTGTGCGATGCAGGGCCAGGTCGTGGTGAAGCATCTGCAGCCGAATGAGAAATCGCCGATCGCGAATGGAGTATGGGCCGGAGACACGCTTTATTTGAGCGGGCAACTGGCTTCGCCGGTGACTCCTGCGGACCCGGCGAAGGGTACGGCCGCCGATTATGGAGACACAAAGACGCAGGCGTTGAGCGCGTTGAATAAGATCCAGACTCTTTTGAAAGAGCAGGGGCTGGATATGAAGGATGTGGTGAAGATGACCGTGTTTCTTGCGGGCGACCCGGCCAATGGCGGCAAGTTGGATTTTGCTGGGCTGCAAGCCTCCTATACGCAGTTTTTCGGGACAAAGGACCAACCCAACAAGCCGGCAAGGAGCGCGATGCAGGTGGCTGCGCTGGCCGCTCCGTGGGCGCTGGTTGAGATTGAAGTGATTGCTGTGAAAGGCAAGTAAATTTTTCTGTTTTCCTGAGGAGCAGGGCCAGAATGAGGCGTTGCGAAGGGCCCCGGTGATTGTCGGGGCCTTTTGTTTTGTGTGGGTGCGTCCGCTGTTTGCGGCTCGGAATGTTTGGGGTTGGCGAACTATCTTTCGGTGGATACGTGTGGTAGAAAAGTGGTTCGTGAACTGACCACTTTCTGTACGTAGCTGGGTAGAAAGTCACGGTTTGGCGACACCTCTGAAAGGGTCGCTCTGGAGATTAAGATGGCAGAAGGAACTTGCGATATCGGTTTGATCGGTCTGGCGGTGATGGGCCAGAACCTTGTGCTTAACATGAACGACCACGGATACAAGGTCGCGGTGTTCAACCGGACTACTTCAAAGGTCGACGAGTTTCTTGCTGATGAGGCCAAGGGGACGCAGGTGGTGGGGACGCACTCGGCGAAGGAGCTTTGCACGGCGCTGAAGCTGCCGCGCAGGGTGATGTTGATGGTGAAGGCGGGAGAGGTCGTCGACCAGACGATTGAGCATGTGCTGCCATATCTGGAGAAGGGCGATATTTTGATTGATGGCGGGAACTCTTTGTTCACCGATACGAACCGGCGGACGAAGGACCTGGCGGAGAAGGGGATCCTGTTTATCGGGACCGGTGTTTCGGGTGGAGAAGAGGGTGCGCGGTTCGGCCCGTCGATTATGCCGGGGGGAAATCCGGCGGCTTGGCCGCATGTGAAGGAGATCTTTCAGGCGATTGCGGCGAAGGTGGAGGGCGGCATTCCTTGTTGCGACTGGGTGGGTGAAGACGGGGCCGGCCACTATGTAAAGATGGTCCACAATGGGATCGAGTATGGCGATATTCAGCTAATCTGCGAGGCATATCAGTTGTTGAAGGACGGATTGGGTCTGACGCCTGACGAACTTCATGAGGTGTTTGCAGAGTGGAACAAGGGTGAGCTGGATAGCTACCTGATTGAGATTACGGCTACGATCTTCGCGAAGAAGGACGAGGACGGAACGCCGATGGTGGACAAGATCCTCGACACGGCAGGGCAGAAGGGGACCGGGAAGTGGACGGCCATCTCTGCGCTGGATCTTGGGATGCCGGTGACATTGATTGGGGAGAGCGTGTTTGCACGCTGCCTGTCGGCGCTGAAGGAGGAGCGGGTCGCGGCCTCGAAAGTGTTGAAGGGGCCAAAGAAGGTCCTAACGATTTCGGAGAAGAAGGAGTTCATCGAGGACGTTCGGCGGGCGCTGTATTGCTCAAAGATGATCAGCTATGCGCAGGGGTATATGCTGCTGCGGGCGGTGGAGAAAGAGCAGAAATGGAACCTGAATATGGGCGGCATCGCACTGATGTGGCGCGGGGGGTGCATTATCAGGAGCGTGTTCCTGGGGAACATCAAAGCGGCGTTCGATAAGGACCCGAAGCTGCAGAACCTGCTGATGGACGACTTCTTCTCGAGTGCGTTGAACAAGTATCAGGCGTCGTGGCGGAAGGCGATCATCCATGCGATCGAGATTGGGGTGCCGATGCCTGCATTTTCTACGGCGCTGGCGTTCTATGACGGGTATCGGTGCGAGCGGCTGCCGGCGAACCTTCTGCAGGCGCAGCGGGACTTCTTTGGCGCGCATACCTATGAGCGGGTGGACAAGCCGCGGGGCGAGTTCTTCCACACTAACTGGACAGGACGCGGCGGGAAGGTGTCTTCTTCGACCTATAACGCCTAATATTGCGTGTAACGACAGAGAGCCAGAGGCCCTTGGCCTCTGGCTCTTTGCTTGCTGTCACTGGCTTGGCTCAGGAGAAGTCTTCGCGGGGGTCTACTTCAGGTGCTGCCAGGCATCGTAGGTGAAGATACCGATGATCCCGGCGGTCATGACGGCCGAAGCGACGCCAAAGATGCGGACAAATGGCTGAATTTTCGTGACCTTGCGAACGATTTCGGATTGGAGTTGCTGCTCGTGGGTGACATTTTCGGTGAGGAAGAGTTGGTCCTCCTCATATCGGGTCAGCTGTCCCTTATATGCGAGCAGGCCGAGAAAGCAGGCTGCAATTGCTGCCCAGACTACGAGCAGAACGGGTATAGCGTCCATAGCGGTCATAGCGGTTCCTCCGCCCTATGACAGGGCCGGCAATTTTCGGAAATGTCCCGTACCTGGTGGGCCCTTGCATGTGCTCAGTAGGTAACGGGGACATCCGCCGCAATCATACGCCAACCAAGGAAGGGTGAGACAGCCTTTTTCAAGGGGAGAGCGCAGGTCGTAACAGGGGGTAAATTTCAGTGTTGGGAGGCCAAGTGGATGGCCAGGATTGCAATCGTAGCGACGGCGGCGAGTACGGCCACGAGCATGATGAAGATGAACCATGCGGCCCGGTTTGCGGCCTGGGGTGAGGGCTGGGTTATCCCCATGGTGTTGATAAAGGCGTTCGAGATGAACAGGATAAACTTCATGGCGTTTTGATAACGGCCTGGAGGAGAATGGTAGCAGGAATTGTTTCTGGACGCGTTTGTATGAATCGGACGGGCGGGGTCCGCATCTAACAACGGAAAGGCTTGCCGGAGAGGTGGCAGGCGCATACACTTAAGAGTGTCTGAACGAGACGAGGAGATTAACGATGTCTACTGCTGCTGTCACCCCTGAGGTCGTTGTTGGCGCGCCTGCTTCGACTACGCCTGTAACCCTAACGCCTGCTGCAATTAATAAGGTCCGGGAGATCATGGCAACGCAGACTCCGGTTCCTGCAGGGTTGCGAATTGGTGTGGTTGGCGGTGGATGCTCGGGTTTCCAGTACTCGATGTCCTTCGAGAACCAGAGCGGCATGATGGACAAGGTCTATAAGTTCGAGGACCTAAAGGTGTTTGTGGACGCGACCTCGGCGATGTACCTGCAGAACTGTACGGTGGACTACGTCGAGACGCTCGAAGCCGCCGGGTTCAAGTTTGAGAACGCCGCGGTAAAGAGCACCTGCGGTTGCGGATCCAGTTTCAGCGTTTAATTATTTTGAGGTTTTGCAAGAAAAAGCCCTGGCCGATGCTGCCGGGGCTTTTTGTTGTTTTGCGGGCGTTTTTGAAGGGGGTTTTGGGAAATAGGTGTTTTTTGGGCCGGTTTTTGTGGTGAAAGTTGTGGTGGATTCGTGGTGAATTTGTGGTGCTTTGGAGCCTCTTAAAGGGAGGGTGAAATCATGCCACGAGTTCGAGATTTATTTTTGGGGGGACTCCGGAGGTCTCGCCGAAGGTTTTGAGGGAGGTTTCGTGAGATCGAAGATGAAGTCGAGGAAGGCCCGGAGTTTGGCGGGTGGAAGGTGGCGGGAAGGGTAGAGGGCGTAGAGGGGGAACCTCTCGTCGGGCCAGTCTGGGAAGAGGTCGATTAGATCGCCGCGGTCGAGGTGGTCCTTGACGGAGAGGGCCAGGAGTTGGGCGACGCCAACGCCGGCGAGGCAACTGCCGACTAATGTGCGGGCGTCGGTAAGTAGGAGACGGCCCGTGGTCTTGACGGGGACGGTCTTGTTACCGCGATGGAACTCCCACTCGAAGGGTTGGCCCGTCGCTGGATTGCGGAACTGGAGGCAATGGTGGCTGCCGAGGTCAACGGGTTTTGCCGGGCGGCCGTGTTTTTTCAGGTACGACGGGGCGGCGACGGTGACGACACGGGTTTCAAGCAGCTTGCGGGCGACGAGGGGGGAGGAAGGGGACGGATCGATGAAGCGGACGGCGAGATCGAAGCCTTCGCCGGCCAGGTCGCCAAGTTCGGTGCGGGTGAGGAGTTCGAGGGAGATTTCTGGGTAGCGGTCGAGGAAGCGGCCAAGGTGAGGGGCGAGGAGGAGGCTTGAGAAGAGCGGATCCATGTTGACTCGCAGGCGGCCGCGGACGATTGTGGAGGAGCCGGAGGCGATGTTGACGGCTTCGCCGATGCCGGAGAGCAAGGGGCTGATCTCTTCGTAGAGGCGACGGCCCTCGGCGGTGAGGACGAGGGAGCGTGTGGTCCGGTCGAGGAGGCGGACTCCGATGCGGGACTCGAGGCGGGCGATAGACCGGCTGACGGCGGGTTGGGTGACGCCGAGGGCGGTGGCGGCGCGGACGAAGCTGCCGCCTTCGACGACGGCAGCAAGTACGCTGATGCCATTGAGAAGGCGGTCGTCGAGGCTGGTGTGGGGACGATGATGTCTGGTCATTAATTCGTGCTCCCTGGTAATGAGTATATGTCTATTCATGTATGAATTGCATGAATGGTAGACGCATCCTATCTTCGGTCCTAATTTTGGTTCCACAAGGAGACGACGATGTTTGCGATTACTGGAATTACCGGGAATGTTGGAGGTGAGGTGGCACGGGCCCTGCTGGCGGCGAGGCGGCCAGTGCGGGCGGTGGTGCGTGATGCGCGCAAAGGTGCTGAGTGGGCAGGGTATGGCTGCGAGGTCGCGATTGCCGACATCGAGGACGTTGCGGCGTTGACTGCTGCGTTCGAGGGGGCGGAGGGCGTGTTTGTGATGGTGCCGCCAAACTTTGATCCAATGCCTGGGTTTCCTGAGGCGCGGAGAACGGCGGCGACTCTAAAGGCGGCGCTCGATGCGGCACGGCCGGGACGAGTGATCTATTTGTCGACGATTGGTGCACAGGCAACGCGGGAGAATTTGCTGTCGCAGCACACGATTATTGAAGGAGTGCTGCGCGAATCGACCGTCCCGATTACGTTTTTGCGACCGGGATGGTTCATGGAGAACGCTGGTTGGGACGTTACTCCGGCGAAGGCGAAGGGCGTGGTGCCGAGCTTTCTGCAGCCACTGGATAAACCGGTGCCGATGGTTTCTACCGTGGACATTGGGCATGTGGCGGCGGGGCTGATTCAAGAGACCTGGATTGGGCACAGAGTGGTTGAGTTGGAAGGGCCTCGGCGGGTTACGCCGATTGAGGTTGCAGAGAGCTTCGGTAAGCTGCTGGGCCGTCCGGTGCGGATGGAGGAGGTGCCGAGGGAGACGTGGGAGACACTGTTTCGTTCGCAGGGGATGAAGAATCCTATGCCCCGTATGCAGATGCTTGATGGGTTTAACGAGGGTTGGATCGAGTTTGAGAACCGTGAGCGGGTCTTGAAGGGGAGCGTTGAGGTGGAGGTGGTGTTGAAGGGTTTGCTGGAGCGGGACGGTCAGTAAGGTGGCCCGCGCCAGGTCCCAAAAGCAAGGGAAGAGATTAGGACAAAAAGCAGGTCCTCCGCCTTCGGCGAAGGATGACAACCAAAAAGGCAAGGGCAAAAGCAACAGCAAAAGCAACAGCAAAAGCAACAGCAAAAGCAACGGCAAAAGCAACGGCAAAAGCAACAGCAAAAGCAACGGCAAAAGCAATGGCAAAAGCAAAAGCGACCGCAGATTCCTCCGCTGCGCTGCGGAATGACAACCAGAAAAACAACGGCAAACGCAAATGCAAAAGCAAAGGCAAACGCAAAGACAAAGGCAAAGACAAAGGCAAAGGCAAAGGCAAAGGCAAAAGCAGATCCTTCGACTCCCGCCTCTCGCGATAAGACTGCGAGAGGCTCTTGGTGAGGAGGACACTCTTGTGGTTTTTGTGGCGGTAAGGTGGTTGACGAGGGTCCAGTGGGTGAATCGCCGGCCCTGCCCTGAGGGACGCGAGAGAAAAATGCATCCTTGTTATGAACTAAATAGCGTTTGCCGTTGTGAACCAAATAGCGTTTGCCGGAGTCGGTCGGGTGGGGAGTTTGGGGTGCATAAGGAACTACCCGGGAGTTGTAGCGGACGAATCTGAGAGGGAGAACGTCTAAGATGGACGGAGTCCCTTCATGTTGATTGGTGGGTGCGTTCGAGGACTATGACTGAGTTTGTAATCAAGCTGGCGGACGAGCGGGGCAGAGTGCAGGAGCAGAGCCATGCGGCGGCGACTGCGGAGGAGCTGCGTGCACGGTTCACCCAGGCGGGGTACTACGTCTACTCGGTGAAGGCGAAGAGCGTGCTGGGGGGGAGTAAGAAGAAGGTCAAGCTGGAGACCTTCCTGATCTTCAACCAGCAATTCCTGACCCTGATTAAGGCCGGATTGCCGATTCTTGGGTCGCTGGAGCTGCTGGCCCGGAGGCAGAAGCTGCCGCATTTTCGCGCGCAGTTGGAGGACGTTGCGGCGAGGGTGAAGACGGGTGAGTCGATCTCGCAGGCGTTCGAGGCGCAGGGCGGGTTTCCAATTGTGTATACGACGACGCTGCTGGCGGGGGAGCGGTCGGGAAATCTGGAAGAGGTGTTGCAACGGTTTCTGGACTTTCAGCGGGTGTCGCTGACGTTTCGAAAGAAGCTGAAGGCGAGCCTGATCTATCCGGCGCTACTGGTGGTGATGGTGATCGGGCTGTTCACTTTTATGATCACGTTTGTGGTGCCAAAGTTTGCGGAGTTGTATGACCAACTGGGGACGAAGCTGCCAGGACTGACGGTGTTCCTGCTGGGCCTTGGCCGGCAGGCCCAACACTACGGCATTTATGCGGCGGTGGTGGTGGGGATTGTTGGATTTCTGCTTTATCGATGGTCGAAGGCGGACGCTGGTGCGAACCTGATCGATAAAGTGCGGATCTCTCTGCCGATCTTCGGGCCGGTGTGGTTGAAGTATCAGGTGGGACTGTTTTCGCGGACGTTGTCGACGCTGCTGACGGGTGGTTTGCCGCTGGTGCCGTCGTTGGAGACGGCAGCGCGGTCGATCGATTCACGGCAGATTGCCGGTGCGGTTTATAGGTCGGTTGAGACGGTGCGGGAGGGGAAGGGGCTATCGGCCAGTCTGGAGTCGACGAAGGTGTTTCCGGAACTGGCGATCGAGATGATTGAGGTTGGTGAGTCGACAGGAGCGCTGCCACAGATGCTGAACTCGGTCGCAGAGTTCTTTGAAGAGGACGTGCAGACGAACCTGACGGCTGCGATGAGTCTGATTGAGCCGCTGATCCTGATTTTCATGGGAATTGTGGTGGTGACGATCCTGATCGCGTTGTATATGCCGATCTTCAACCTGAGTGGTGGCGCGGTGAGCGGGCAATAGCAGGGAACGGAGACGGAGTTCGCTGCGTATCAGGCTGTGCGGTATGAGCCTCGTATGAGGAGGGCTCGTATGGATGTTAAGGCCCCGGTGCAAGCAATTGGGACCAAAAAAAACGCTTATCCCGGCTGGCTAAAGGTGGGCTTTTGGATCTGCCTGGTGATCGCGGTCGGTGTGGTGCTGCGTCGAGTCGTGGCACTGGCGCATCCGAATCCGGGTGGGACATCACCTACGGCCGCGCTTGATGCGTTTTTTGCCTCTCATGCTGCTTTGACCCTGGCGCATATTCTGCCGGCGCTGGTTTTCGTTTTGCTGACTCCGGTTGTTGTTTTGCGTCGGTCGGGCGCGTTGTGGGCGAAACGGTCGTTCTTTCCGTTGGGTGCGGTGGTCGGGCTCACCGCGTACGCGATGAGCGTTTATTCGGTGGGCGGATGGGTGGAGCGTTCGGCAGTTCTCTTCTTCAATACTCTCTTTTTGATTTCACTGGCCAGGGCCTATGGGTCCATGCGAAGCGGCGAGGGGGGCGAGGAGATTCGATGGACGTTGCGGGCAGTGGCGATCCTTCTCGGGATCGCGACGACGCGGCCGGTGATGGGTGTGTTTTTTGCCACGAGCCGTCTGACACACCTTGAGCCGAGACAGTTCTTTGGTATCGCGTTCTGGATTGGATTTTCGATCAACACGATCGCTATCGAGCTTTGGCTGCGTTCCAGAGGAGGACAAGCAGCGGATGCAAGGCGGGTGATGCATTCGGGGTCGTAGTTTCCAGTGACGTTTGTGAAGCATAAGCTGAATTGGCGGCAGTTGCAGATGTGCTCTGCCGCGAGGGCCCTTGATATGGATGCGCGGTTGCATTGGGAGCAGGTCTATGCGACGAAGGGCCGGGAGCAGGTGAGCTGGTTTCGCCCGCATCTGGAGCGATCAGTGGAGTTGATTGAACGGGCCGCGCCTGACCGGCTGGCATCGATTGTGGATGTCGGGGCTGGGCAGTCGACGCTGGTTGATGATCTGCTGGGGCTGGGTTATGAGGACCTGACGGTGCTGGAGATTTCACGGGCGGCGATTGACGCTTCGAAGGAGCGTGTGGGGAGATCGCGATCAAAGGTCCAATGGATATGTGCGGACGTGACTGAAGTAGAGCTACCGGAGACTTCTTTTGATTTGTGGCATGACCGGGCCGTCTTCCACTTTTTGGTGGAGGCCTGTCAGCGGCGGGCGTATGTGGAGCGAGTCAAGAGAGTGTTGAAGCCGGGAGGCAGTCTGATTGTGAGTACGTTCGGGCCGTCGGGGCCTGAGAGTTGCAGTGGGCTTGCAACGATGCGTTATGACGCGGCTGCGCTTGGGAGCGAGTTCGGCGATCGATTTCGTCTGATGGAGCGTTCGCTGGAGTTGCATAAGACGCCTTCTGGGGCGGTGCAGCAGTTTCTCTCTTGCTGGTACCAATTGAGCTAGCGGCGCTGATCAGCCGATTTGATTGAGGACGCGTTTGGCGGCGAGGGAGAGCATGAGGCGGGAGACGCCGCTGAAGATCATGCTGATGCCGACGAGCGTGCCGATGACCCAGATGGAGCTGGCGGGCCAGGAGCGCCAGATCATGATGGCGAGAATGAGGGTGATGATGCCGTCGACGATGAGCCAGCCCGCGCCGTGGCGGGGGCGGAGCTGGAAGTACTGGATGAATTCGACGATGGCTTCAAAGAAGAGATAGCAGGCGAGGATGAGGGTCAGGGCGAGGAGCGCGTCGAGCGGATGAATGATGAGGTAGAAGCCGGTGAAGGTATAGATGACGCCGATCAGGAGCTCCCAGAGGCGGCCGCCGGTGGTGTGGGTTTTGAAGGCGAAGATGAAGTGGGTGATGCCGCTGAGGACCATCAGCCAGCCGAAGAAGACGGTGACGGCGACGCCTGAGATGAATGGCAGGAGCAAGGCGATGAGTCCGGCGATGATAAGCAGGACGCTAAGGGCGATGGACCAGTTGATGGCTTTGGGGGCCAGGCCGGAGAGGGTGGCGGGTGTGGTGCTCATGGGAGTCCTCCAGAAGTCGTAGATACTGAGGCAGAGCGATGGGCGGAGAATAGCATAATTCGGCTCTAAAATGGAGAGAGGCGAAGTTTTAGAGCCAGTGCGGAAAAGTGGGGAGGTAGATTGCCAGTTGAGGAGGAAGGGCCATCTGGGCATCATAAGCGGAAACCTGCGCAATACAACTATTTGTTAGGGTTACGGAATAGGGTTAAAGGAGTCTTAGAAGTATGGCAATGGCACCGTTGGCAGTACCGATTGAAATGGGGATGGACGAGGTAGAGCGGGCGCAGTTGATTGCGCGGCGCTATCATGCGGACTTTGTCGACCTGAAGAACTTCAAGATCTCGCATGAGCTGTTCAAGAGCGTGCCGGTGGACATGATGTTCCGGTACAACTTTGTTCCGCTGGAGCAGATGGAGGGGCGGCTGGCGATTGCGGTGTCGGACCCTTCGAAGCTGATGGTTCTTGATGAGATCTCGGGGCTGCTGGGTCAGCGTCTGGTGACGCGGGTCGCGACACTGAGCCAGATTACGGAGCTGCTGAAGAAGACGGAGCAGTCGCAGCGTGTTCTGGATGAGGCGAGCGAGGGGCTTGCGTTCGATGTGCTGCATGGCGATGAGAACCAGGACTCGAATATTTCGATTGAGCGGCTGACGAGCGAGGACGACATCTCGCCGATTATCCGACTGGTGGATACGACGATCTTTACGGCGCTGGAACGGCGGGCTTCGGACATACATCTGGAGACGTTTGATGATTCCCTGCTGGTGAAGTACAGAATCGACGGTGTGCTGCAACAGGCGATGGCGCCGATTGCGCGGGAGCACCATCAGACGATCCTTTCGCGTATCAAGGTGATGTCGGAGCTGGACATTGCGGAGCGTCGAGTGCCGCAGGACGGGCGGTTTCGCGTTCGGTATAAAGGGAGGCTAATCGACTTTCGTGTTTCGATTATGCCAACGGTGCATGGCGAGAACGCTGTGTTGCGTGTGCTGGATAAAGAGTCGATGTCGGAGAAGTTCAAGAAGCTGTCGCTGGACGTTGTGGGGTTTGCGGAGAAGGACCTGACGCGGTTTCGGCGGTACATCAAAGAGCCGTACGGGATGGTGCTGGTGACGGGGCCCACGGGATCCGGTAAGACGACGACTTTGTATGCGGCATTGAATGAGATCAAGTCTGAGGAAGACAAGATCATCACGATTGAAGATCCGGTCGAATATCAGATTCGTGGGATTACACAGATTCCGGTGAATGAGAAGAAGGGGCTGACATTTGCTCGCGGGTTGCGGTCGATTTTGCGGCATGACCCGGACAAGATTCTGGTCGGTGAGATCCGCGATGCAGAGACGGCGCAGATTGCGATCAACTCGGCGCTGACCGGACATCTTGTGTTCACGACAGTTCACGCGAATAACGTGGTCGATGTGCTGGGGCGGTTTTTGAATATGGGCGTTGAGCCGTACAACTTCGTTTCGGCGCTGAACTGTATTCTGGCGCAGCGGCTGGTGCGACAGGTGTGCGAGTTTTGTGTGAAGGACGTGCATTACTCCGAGCGTGATTTGCTGGCGAGCGGGCTCGATCCGGCGGAGTGGCTCAACTTCAATTTTCGCGAGGGCGTGGGGTGTATCGAGTGCGGTGGGACGGGGTATCGTGGACGGTCGGCGATCCATGAGCTGCTGGAGCTGGATGACGAGATCCGCGAGATGCTGCTGGCGAAGAAGCCGGGGAGCGAGATCCGGAAGAAGGCGCGAGATAAAGGGATGGCGTTTTTGCGCGACTCGGCGCTGGAGCGGGTGAGGGCGGGGATTACGACGCTGCGGGAGATCAATAAGGTCACGTTTATTGAAGCGGGCCGGTAGGCGCGATGGCGACCCAGGGAATGTCTCCCCCTGGGGGTACGTGCAGACGGGTGTGTTTCATAGTCTTTGAGATTTTGATCGTATGGAGAAGCTGGCAGCAGTTCCACGCCGACAAAGGGTAAGCTAGGACGGAATGGAAATTTTACCGAAGACATTGGGGACGCGACCGCGACTGGCTGT